>DCUF01000057.1 GCA_002328485.1 Deltaproteobacteria bacterium UBA2221 | reverse complement strand
TTGAGCTACGCCCACCATATTAATTTGGCGCGCCTGCAGGGACTCGAACCCCGAACCCTCTGCTTAGAAGGCAGATGCTCTATCCTGCTGAGCTACAGGCGCACGCGTGAGCTATTATAACCGTTCCAAGCCCGGCCTTTCAATAGGCTATTGGGGTTGCATTATATTATTGCAAAAAGGAGCAAGGGAGGTTATCCTTTTTAGCGTTCAATCGGAAAGGGAGATTCGCAGTCAATTCCCGTACAAAGCGATGAGGTGAAGGATGGGAAGTGTCGTTAAGTGGCGCAAGAAGAAGATGAGAAAACACAAGAACCGTAAGCTAAGAAAGAGAACCAGGCACCAGCGGAGAAGATAGTGACCGCATAATTCTCATATTTTCGTCGTCCATGTTGCCCACCTTCGGGGTTTCCATGACACCAGCAAGGTGGGCAAATTTTTGTATCCCAAAAAGCAGCCTGAATGCACGCAAGCCTATCCGACCCTGTCCGATATGCCAGTGTCTATCTGCGTTGCTGCCCAGTGGCGTCTTTGAATCGTTGAGGTGAAAGAATAGTACCCGGCCATCGAAGTGGTCATCGATCTCTCTGACGATCCTGACCCACGTCTTCCCCTGGCGGATATCGTATCCTGACTGGTAGATATGAGCGGTGTCGAGACATAGATAGACCCTGTCTTTCTGCCTCACCGCCCTATAGATTCTGCCCAACGAAGGGATGTCTCGCCCCAGCGTATTCCCTTGTCCCGCGGCATTCTCCAGGAGAATCGATATGTCATGGCCCTCAAGAACGCGGTCAATGGTCCGGGCAGCAACCTCCACGCCTTTTTCTTGATCAGGATGGGAACCGCAATGGATGACAAGCGATTCGATGCCCAGTTCCGTGGTTAATGACACCTCGTGGAGGAATCCATCGAGGTGTCTTGGGTCCTCATCGGCTCGGGCGATGTTCGGCAGATAGGAGAGATGAGCGTAAACCTGGAGAGCCGATTTCAGGACGGCGAACTTCTCGAGTTCGTGCTCACTCCACCTCTTCTTCCTCCAACTCCTTGGGTTTTTCACGAAGATCTGCACCACCTCACAACCGAGTCGCACCGCCTCCTTTAACGTGTTATCAAAGCCTTTTGATATAGGGAGATGGAATCCGATCTTCATCGGTAAGAGGATAGCATACTCATGGAACTGGGTTCCAACCAGGGGGTTGGGCTGGTCCTATCGAATGAGGCCCTGTCCTCATGCTCAGATAAAGGCGTCCACAGGAATCGACGCCTCGTGGGTCTTTCTCCATTTGCGGTCAGCGGGCATGTGAGGAAAGGTCTGGTGCTTCCCGACGAATGCGGTCATTTGTTCTCCATCGACGGGACGGGAGAAAAAGAAGCCCTGGGCAAACTCACACCCCATCTGCTGCAGCATAAAAAGCTGCTCAAACCTCTCCACCCCTTCTGCTACCACCTGTATGTTCATGTTGTGGGCCAGTGTAATGATGGCCTGTACGATTTCCGTATCATTCTCGTTCAGGTTGCCTCCAATGAGATCCACGAAGGAGCGATCGATCTTGAGGATGTCTATAGGAAACTTATGGAGATAGTTGAGTGAGGAGTATCCCGTCCCAAAATCGTCCAGGGAGAGGTTGACCCCGATCTCTTTCAGTTGAGTGAGCATCTCCACAGCGACCTCGGTGTTCTGGACAATCACCCCTTCGGTAATCTCCAGATCAAACCATCCGGGTTCCAGCCTCGACCTCTTCAGGGCTTGGGCTATCATCTCTACGAAGTCCTGCTGCCAGAACTGACGGGCCGAAACATTGACAGCCACCTTAAAGGGTCCCAGCCCCTGTTGTCGCCACCGGTCTACTTGAAGACAGGCATTCTCAAAGATCCATTGCCCCAGTGGGACAATAAGACCGGTCTCTTCGGCGAGGGGGATAAATTCTCCTGGAGGTACCAGCCCCCGTTCGCGGTGCTGCCAGCGCACAAGGGCCTCCACGGCCGCCACCCTCCCATCGGCCAGAGAGACGATGGGTTGATAGTGCAGCCGGAACTCGCCCATTTCCAAGGCCTTCCTTAGATCTGCCTCCAACTGAAGCACGGCAAGGGCCTCATGGTGCATGGCAGGACTGAAGATGGCGTACTGGTCCCTTCCCTGGTTTTTGGCCTTGTACATGGCCGCGTCAGCATCTCGAAGCATCTCTGCCGGCTTCTCGTAGTGGGCAAGATCAGAGCTGGTTATCCCTGCACTGGATGTGACGATCACCTCCTGATCACCGACGTTGAAGGGAACCATCAGTTGCTTCTGAATTCGGCTGATGATCATCTCGGCTTGCCGCAAATCCTCAAGATCTTCTGCAAGGATCACGAACTCATCACCGCCCCACCGGGCCACCGTGTCACCGTGGCGAAGGTTTGCTTCAAGTCTCCTCGCCGTTTCAATGAGCACCTTATCGCCCGCATTGTGTCCCAGGCTGTCGTTGATGATCTTAAATCTATCCAGATCCAGATATATAACGGCGAACAGGGAATCACGAATGCGTCTTTTCCGCTTTAAGGCACTTTCAAGGCGATCCAGGAAAAGGGTGCGATTGGAAAGCCCCGTCAAACCATCATGAAAGGCATCGTAGAGGAGTTGTTGCTCGGCCCGTTTTCGTTCTGTTATATCCGTCTGAGAACCAGCCATACGGTAGGGATTTCCCGCCTCGTCTCTGACAGCAACGCCACGGATAAGCATCCAGCGATAGGAGCCGTCACTATGACGCACCCTATGTTCGTTCTCCAGGTGACCATTCATGCCGTTAAGATGTGCTTCCATGTCCGTCCGTACCCGACGAACATCGTCCTCATGGATAAGCAGAAACCAGTCCTCGGGCTTACTGCCTACCTGCCCCTCCCTGTATCCGAGCATCGATGCCCACCGGGGTGAGAAATAGATCCGGTCTGTGGCAAGGTTCCAGTCCCACAGACCGTCGTTCGCACCTTGCGCTGCAAGGGCGTATCTTTCCTCGCTCTCACGCAGCGCCTGCTCCGTCAGTTTCCGTTGGGTGAGCTCCTCCTCCAGTCTGGCCTTGGCCGTAGTGAGGCTGGCTGTCCGTTTTTCTACCAGCTCTTCGAGATGTTTTCTCGTTTCCTCCAGCTCACCGTCCCTTTTCTGTATCTGCCCGAGCATTTCGTTGAAACCGGCCCCGAGGGCTCCGAACTCGTCGTGGGTACCGATCTCCGCGCGAACCGAAAAGTCCTTTTCATCCGATACGCGCCGCATCGACCCCACCAGATGCTTGATCGGCTCCGTAATGATCCTCTGCAGCCTTGAGACAAGGGCAAGGGCTATCGCCAATGCCACAATGAGTATGGCCAACACGGTCAGCACATGGACCGCGAGTCTGTGGTACAGGGGAGCAAGATCCGCCCTCACAAAGAGAAAACCCATCGGCTTACCGTCGAGGGTGATACCTTGGTAGAGGTCGACGAACCTCAGACCAAACCGATGGGAAGACTTCATTGTGGTGCCGTGAACCGGCAAGCCGGCGCTCTTCTCCACCCCGTGTGGTATATAGGAGGCTAATGCCCTCCCATCCGCTCCCAGAATCTGGGCCCCATGAACATAAGAGACTGCCTCGAGGGAGGAGAGAATCTGCTCGGCTGCCTTGGGGTCATCAAAGGCTATGGCCGAGGCGGAGCTTTCGGCTGTAATCCGTGACAGAGTCTGGATCTCATGCAGAAAGGAGCGCTTGTATAGGATCGTATCCGTCATGACAAGGGCTATCGTCACCAGGAACAGCACAAAAGCATTATCTAAGACGCTGATGAGCAGGAGCTTCTTTCCGATGGGCATCTTCTGTATCTTTGTCTCCACCTTTGTCATCGCTGGATCCTCGCAAGCTTCAGGAACTGGGAACTGACTGCGAGGCCGGCAAGCTTCACGGCATCCACATTGACTTCGAAACGGATACTCCCGTGATCAACGTAGAAGTTGACCATCACCCCCTGCCTTGACCATCCCTCCGAATCGGAAACGGTCAGCACAGGTGAGGAGGACAGCACGGACAGGATATAGCCCAGGCGATCCTTTTCCGATGGCCCGATAAAGACCAGGTGACACTGCTTCGCTTCGCGGACCGTCAGGATCTGCTTGACGATCACCCTCTTTCCCCTTACACTCTGCCCTTCGATATCCTTCATGTAGGCCCTAAAGGGATTGGTCCCGAGGACGCCGATGACGATCTGGTCCGCTTCCTGAAGGGGCTCGGGCCACTTCACGAACACGGGAAGTTTGTTGAGGAAAGCCGCCTTCACCTGGTACTCGTCGTAAGGCTGCGGGTAGGCAAGGGAGTGACAGATCAGAACAGACCCCAACAGCAGGGGGAGCAACAAGGCCACCACAAGAGGGTGGGCGGCTGAGGCGACTGTGGTTTCTGGCTTACTCAATGCGACACCGCTCTATCTTCCTAAAATCTGTATTGGGCCTTGATGCGAAAACTGATGCCATCCCCAATGAGCTCCCTCTGTCGGAACTCATTGGAGGTCGGGTATTTTACCGTCTGGTCAAAAAGATTGTACACGGCCCCTGAGAGGTCCAGATTTTTGACCACATCCTTTGCCAACAACGTGATTTTGGCAAGCCAGTAGCCTGGCACACAGCCACCTTCAGGTGCATGGCGTCTACTGACGTACTGGGCATCGAGACCCCCGTACAGCTTGGATCCGATCAGCGGAAGGGTCAGGTTAAGGGTGGAGAGACTGGCAGGTGAATTTGCCGCCCTTGTTCCCGTACTGTCGTCCTTTGCATATTGAAAGGCCTGGCTGACACGCAAGCTTATATCTTTTGGCCACGTCTTCTCCACTTCCAGCTCCAATCCCTTACCGGTAACGTCACCCATATTCCTGAAGACCAGAAGATCGTCCGCGTCAGTTACCTGGGTAATGATATCCCTCACCTTGTAATAATAAGCAGACGCCGTGAAATGGAGGCCGTTCCGAAAATATTTCTCCAGCACCAGCTCGTAGGTGCTCATCTTTTCCGGTTTGAGGGACGGGTTTGCCTTACTATACTGATTGCCGTCATTGTAGTAGAGTTCGTAGACATTGGGTGCGCGGAAGGCCTGACCATAGAGGGCTTTGATGATCATCGTGGGGACAGGGGTGTAAACCAGGGTCAGACGCGGGTTGGTGGAACTACCGAAGGTCGTGTAATGATCATAGCGCAGACCGGCACTTAACGTGAGGTCATCCCTGAGGGTGATCTCATCCTGAAGATAGAGGCCCAGGATCTCCGAACCGTGGTTGTCGTGCAGATAGGTATAAGCCGGAGACCTCGTGTAGTTCTCCTGCAACTGCCTGGTACTCCGCTCGTACTCAGCCCCGCCTACAACAAGGTGTCTGGCCCCCAGCCGTCTGCTGAGCATCACATCCGACCCCCACCAGTTGCCCAGTACACGGTCCCGGTTCATCGTGCTAGGCGGCGGATCGGCGAACAGGTAATAACCGTCAAACTGGTAAAAATCATAAGAAATGCGGGCAAGAACCTCCAGACCGTTCTCAAAGGTTCTGTTGAAGGCAAGATTGAGGTAGCCCCTCGTGTCGATCGTCTTATCCTGCCCGCTGTTGAACATGGTTCCCCATGCGGAGGTAGGTACCCATTTCTCCCGGGACACATACGCCGATTCAAAGGACAGGTTCTTAAACGACGCCCTGGCGAAGAAGTTGGCCGCCTTTTCTTTGTCACAATGGTCGGCCCATCCGTCATTGTTTTCGGGCGTATCGAATTCAGGGTTTGTAAAATGGAAATTTTGCCCCTTGCTGTCATACCCCGTGGCGGAGATCAAGGTCTCAAGGCCATTGCTGAACTTTTGCCCGAAGGTGGCACGCCCCGAGTACGTGTCCCAGCTCCCGGCCGAGGCGGCCACTTCCGTGCCACCGATGTCCCGGCCCCTCTTTGTGATCACGTTTATGGTGCCAAAGAACGCATTGCTCCCGTAGAGGGATGAGCCAGGACCCCTGATGATCTCGATACGGTCGATGAGGTCCACATCCAGGACAAACCCGTTTCCCAGCATGGCCTGGTTGTAGATGTTGTCGTTGGTCCGGTGTCCATTCACGAGAAGGAGGATTCGGGTGTTGAAGTCGCCGGGTCGAGAGAGCCCTCTAACCCCAACGTATTGATAGTTTCTATCGTTCGTAATATAGAACCCTCTCTGATTCCTCAGAATGTCGGCCAGGGTCCGATACCCGAACCTTTTGATATCTTCAGAGGTTACAATGGAAATGGCAGAAGGCGCTTCAGTGACTTTTTGCTCGAACTTGGATGCGCCGTATACGGTGGCCACCTTCAGACCCATAAGGTCTTCTATCTGGAGGGCAAAGAGATCCCGCCCCTCATCACCTTCCCCTGCAGATAGAATTGAACAGGGAAGGAATGCCACGAAAGAGAGCAGAAGAGAGACCACGAGAATAGATTGATGTCCTTTTTTGGACTTTTTTGGTACGCCTTTCAAGACTCTTCCTCCTCCCAAATCGACTCACGAGAAAGGGCGCTCACAGACAAGGAAGGGAGGGATGACCTCGGTCCCCTCGGCCTTTTCGGTCCGCGAAAGCCGCTCACAGATAATCAATTTTCGGCATGAGGCTTCAAAACATAATATGCCGCACCTCCGGGGATGGGCGCCCTGTGTTCCTAATAGTTCCTTGAAAAATACAGAAGCCGCATCCTCTTTCTTTGTACGGGTATGGGCGTTGGGCGACAATCGCGGGAACCATTTTCCGTGGGGCTGCAGGATGTCCGAGGCTATTGCAGGGAAGGCCCACGGGGGGAGGGGGAAGATCGTCTGGGCAGATAGCGTGCGACGTAAGTCCCGCCAATAAGGACTTGCAATATGATATTGGAAAAGGCAGACTATCCCCATGCGTAAGGAAATCGTAGGTATTGTTGTAGGAGGAGGTCCGGCGCCCGGCATCAATGGCGTCATCAGTGCGGCCACCATCGAAGCCATTAATGAAGGCAAAGAGGTCATCGGCATCGTGGGTGGTTTTAACAGTCTTTTTGACGGACGGGGCGAGATCTTCCGTACCCTGACCATCGAAGAGGTCTCGAGGATTCATAACAGAGGGGGTTCGATCCTGAGAACATCCCGGAATTACGAGGGGGATGCCCGCGACAAGATCAACACCCTTCTCTTTACGCTGAAGCGTTTTGGAATTAAGTACCTGATCGCCATTGGGGGAGAGGGAAGCCTCTTCATGGCCAACTGGATCAGGAACGAGACAAGAGATGCGATCAAGGTTGTCCACGTACCTAAGACCATCGATAACGACATCCCCCTTCCCTGGGGCCTTTCCACCTTCGGCTACGAGACGGCCCGCCACGTGGGCGTTCAACTGGTCACGAACCTCATGGAGGATGCTCGGACCATGGGAAGATGGTACTTCATCACCACCATGGGGCGTCATGCAGGGCACCTGGCTCTCGGCATCGGCAAGGCCGCCGGGGCAACGATCACCCTCATCCCCGAGGAGTTTCCAGAGAATAAGGTACCCGTCTCAAAGGTAGCGGCTATTCTTGCCGGATCGATTGTAAAAAGGCTCGCCATGGACAGGGATCATGGAGTCGCTGTCATGGCCGAAGGCCTCGTCGAAAAACTGGATATCCGGGAAGAGGATCTGGGTCAGTACGACAGGGATGAAATGGGGAGGATGCGGCTCTCCGAGATACATCTCGGCGAGATACTAAAGGCCGCGGTAAGGAAGATACTGGACCGATGGAACCTCAAGATCACGGTTGTCGATAAGGACATCGGCTACGAGTTGCGGGCAGCGGATCCCATACCCTTCGATGTCGAATACACGAGAAACCTCGGCTATGGCGCCATCCGGTTCCTCCTATCGGGAGGGAGTGGTTCAACCATCGCCGCCTATCTCGGCCATCTGACGCCCGTACCCTTTGAAGATCTGGTAGACCCTGAGACCGGGAAAGCCAAGATAAGGCCGGTCGACATAAATTCCGCGACCTACGAGGTAGCCAGAAAATATATGATCCGCCTTGAACCGCAGGACTTTCAGGGCAATAATCTGCCGTCTCTCTGTGACGTGCTGAAAGCCAGGCCTGAAGAGTTCAGGGAAGTCTTCGCCCCTGCCGTTTCGTAGGTCATCCTCTTATCGGGGCTGCTCAATGGAGAACACCGGCGGTTGGACGGCCACGTCCCCGTAACGCTTTCTGTGATGAAGAAAATAGACGGAATCGAGGTCAACGAAGTCGAAGGCCTTTGAGCCGCCGGCCAGATGGATGGCCGCCGATAAGCCCGTCATGGTTTCCATCATGCAGCCTATCATGAGCCGTACCCCTTCCCGTTGGGCGATCTCCATCATCCTGCGGGTCTCCGAAATGCCGCTCTTTGCCACCTTGATATTGACCCCGCTGCAAGCGCCGCTGTCGATAGCCCGCCTTAGGCTCTCTACAGAAAAGACACTTTCATCAAGAATGATGGGCACGGGAACCCGCTCCCGTAGAGAGGCCAGACCTCGAAGGTCATCTTTTGGCAAGGGCTGCTCGAACAACTCCACGGGAACCCCCAGGTTTTCGATCCCATCGATGAAGGCGGAGGCCGAGCTCTCCGTAAACCCCTGGTTGCCGTCTAGACGCAACCTTGCGTCACTCGTTGCAGTCTTGAGAATCGACTGGATCATCGAGATAAGGTGGCGGTCTGCCGTAAGATCGCCGGACACTTTACACTTGAAGACCCTGAAGCCTGATGAGATGGCCCTCTCCAGCCATGGACGAAGGGTGTTGACATCGGATGAGAAAGGGACGGTTATATCGCTCTCCACATGGTTTTCTGCCCCTCCCCAATAGGCAAATTCGCTCTCCCCCCTGATGGTCAGATGAGCCCTGAACAACGCGACCTCAAGGCCGGATATGGCCATGCGGGCACCTGAGAAACGCCCCTTGAGCTCCTGAATCCTTTCAGGATATACATCGATGGGAAGACCCCGGATAGAGGAAGCTGCCTCGCGCAAGACGCTTCTGATGGCATAGACCGTTTCGTCCGGAACGGAGAAACTTGTGGGCACCTCGCCGCTCCCGCAGGTTCCATCGTCGAGGACAACCGTAACCAAGACATTATCGATAGAGGATTTGCTGCCCAAAGCCGTCGCGAATGTCGTCTTCAGGGGTCGTACAATCCTCCTTGTCTCGACACGCCGTATGAGCCTCATGGCGGCCCGTACCACTATCTTCTTTTGAAGGGGATAAAGAAAAGCTTGACCTGTTTACGGTCAAGGGCGAAAAGGCCGGACAGGAGCTCCACGCCCATTCCCTCGGTGTCTTTCTTGACCTCCACGAGAAAAGCCAGTCTCCTTTTCCAGGCATCGCCTTTCTGCTCCTTCGTATAAAGCCCGTAGAGGACATTGGTCGTGTTTGATTCGCCTTTCTTTCTGTACTCATAAAGGGTCACGAGGGGTCTGACGATCCGGTCAAAATCATTATCCCTGAAGGGAAGGAGCGAAGGAAAAAAGAAGGAGGTCTCGTCGTTCTTTCCACGGTATTCGAAGAAGGGCCACACGTTGAAAAAGGTGCCCCGGTCATCCTCAAGATACTTGCTTCCAATGAGAAGAATCCGCCTTTCCATCCAGCGCGTCTCACCGGCCTGGCGTTCCGATTCCCTGTAGAGGGGCCACAGGAAATAAAAATTGCTGCTCTCCTTGGTCCGTGAGGATGAGTAGAAAGGGAAAAACGAGGTGGTTTGCTCCTCTTCGCCCCTGGTGGCTGAAAATAGCGGATAGAACAGTGAAAGCCTCTTCTGCTCCTCGGATCGATAGTAGCCGAAAAAAGGCCACAAGAAACTGTACTGCTCATAGGTCGGCGCAATGGTCTGGAGGTAGAAGGGAAATGCCCAGAAGGAATGCTTCGGCTCCCCTATGTCCATGTCACGGTCCACCTTGAAGAAGACAGGCCACAAAAAGAAACTCCTCCTGTCGCCATTCTTTCGAGTCCGATTCCCATAGACAGGCCACACCTTGAAACCCTTGTCGTCGCCTCCATAGACCGAGAAAAAAGGCCACAAAATGTCCCTCTTTGTAGCACCGTTCCCAGATGTAGACGCATAGAGGGGCCAGCCATAGAAGTGTATCTCATCCTGTCCGAATCTATCGTAGAGGTTGCCGTAGAGAGGGAAGAAACCGCCGTAGTGTCGATTGTTGGCGTTTCCATAAAAAAACAGCAAGAACGAGAAGGTCGAGGACTCTTCCGATTTCGTGCGCAGAAAGAAGGGGATAACGTAGGATTTTTCCTCCGACCATCTTCCTAAGGGGTAAGGGAAAAGACACCCTCCCTTGTCCCCGGAGCTGTAGGAGAAGAGCAGTGGCCTCACTGTAAGGCTATCTTGGTCCTCCTTCTGTTCGTAAGAGGCCAGTGGCCCCAGGAAGTTCGTCTCGTCACCCAGGTGCCACCAAAGAGGCCAGATGGCATGGGCGGTCCCCTCTACAAAGGGGCAGAAGAGGACGAAGATGGCGAAGAGAAGCGATGGGATAATAAAATAGGAATGACCGCCTGAAGTGTATGCGCGGTTTCTTTTCCTCTCAGCATTCAGCACTGAACACTCAACACTGCCCTTAGAACAGGATTCCGAATATGGTCCCGAGAATGGTGATGGGGGTCTGCTCCTGAACCCCTTCTGCCGCCTTTTGAACCTTCTTCATGGTCTTTTCTGCCTCAACAGCCAGGGTCGGGTCTTTCACCAGCTTTCCCAGTGTGCCTTCCCCCCTGTTGATGCCATCGGTCATATCCCGCAGATTCTTGACCGTTTCCTTGGCGTCCAGATAGAGGGAATCGTCCTTCATCAGCATCCCGAGGGACCCCTTCCCTTGGTTTATGTCGCTGGAGATACTCTGCAGGGACGCAACCGTCTGGCTCGCATCTTTGTACAGCTTGTCGTCCTTCACCAGGAGCCCAAGGGTGCCCTTCCCTTCCTTGACGCCCTGGACGATTTCATTAACGCCGCTAAAGGTCGCCTCGGCCTTCTGGACCAGAGGTTGGAACTGCTCGCTCGCTACGGCAAGGTTGGTTGTTATCACTGCCACGTTGTCCCTGTTGTCTGCGATCAGTCCTTTGAATTCCCCGGCCGCCTGCTGGATGTTTTGGAAGGCACTGCGGATATCCTGCTTCTCCTTCTCTCCCAATAGCGAATTGAGATCGTCCATGGTTCGTCCGAAGCTTTTTGCCGCTTGGCTGACCGTATCGAAGAGTTCGTCGTAATCTGCATAGGCAGTGACATTCTCTATGGTGTCCCTGTCTTTTAGATGCTGAGCCGACTGTCCCGGTATGATCTCCAGATACTTATCCCCCAGTATCCCGAAGGATTTTATCGCCGCTTTGCTGTCCTTGGGTATCTTCACCCCCGGCGTAATGATGAGGGTCACCCTCGCATGATACTTCCTCAGTTTGATATCCTTGACCTGTCCCACCTCGACGCCGGCAACCTGCACCGGCGATTTGTTGTCCAGTCCGCCCACGTTCTCAAAGTTTACCTTCAGCTCGTAACCCTGTTGCATCAAGCCCCCGAACTTCCCGATGCGAACAGACATGTAAAACAGAAGGGCTATGGAAATCAGGACCACGATGCCGACTTTCAGTTCCGTTGTCATACACCACCTCCTACAAAACCGGGCATTCCGGTTGCCCGCAAGAACTCCTGTACCGCCTCATCGGGGTTCTTTTTCACTTCCTCAGGCGTCCCGAAGGCTATGATCTTGCCCTCATACAGCATGGCCACTTTGTCGGCTATGCGAAACATACCGGCGATATCATGGCTGATCACCACATAGGTTTTCTTCAAAAGCATCTGCGTCTCTTTGATGAGATCCTGAATGGTGAGGGAGATGATGGGATCGAGTGCCGAGGTGGGTTCGTCAAAAAGTATCATCTCAGGGTCAAGGGCCAGGGCACGGGCCAAGCCCACCCGTTTCTTCATCCCCCCGGAAAGCTCGGAGGGCATCTTATCGCCGAAGCCCAAAAGGCCCACCTCTCTCAGTCGGTCATCCGCCGTTCTCCTGATCTCTTTCAAAGGCATTGAGGTGTGCTCACGGAGGGGAAATTCCACGTTTTCCATCACGTTCATGGAATCAAAGAGGGCCGCTTCCTGGAAGAGCATGCCGAATTTCCGGCGGACCTTGTTCAATTCTCGCTCTTTGAGCCGTGTGATCTCAACCCCATCTATCCAGATCTCGCCTCTATCCGGCTTCATCAGGCCGATGAGGTGCTTCATGAGCACACTCTTGCCGCCACCGCTCTTCCCGATGATTACCGTGATCTTACCTCTCTCTATCTCGAGGTTGATCCCATCCAGAACCCTGTGTGAATTGAAGCTCTTATACAGATCTAGAACCCTGATAACAGTCTCTTCCATCTCACCACATAAGAGAGGTCAGGATGTAGTCGGAGATCAGTATGGCAATGCTGGAATAGACGACGGCCTGGGTGGTCGACTGTCCCACACCCTCAGCACCTCCCTTTGTGTTGAACCCCTTGTAGCAGGAGATAAGGCTGAGGAGGACCCCGAACACCGCGGCCTTGACGAGGCCGTTGTAGATGTCATCAAGGGTCACATACTTGATCATCCTTGCCATAAAGACACCTTCGTTGATGGAAAGCATCTTGACCCCCACGAGGTAACCTCCAACAATACCGACGAAATCGGAGATGATGGTAAGCACAGGGAGCATGAAAAGTGAGGCGAGGACCCTCGGAACGATCAGATACTTTATGGGGCTGAGGGCCATCACAGTGAGGGCGTCAATCTGTTCTGTCACCCTCATAGACCCTAACTGCGCGGCCATAGCTGACCCTGCCCGGCCTGTTACCATCAGGCCGGTCAGCACGGGTCCGAGCTCTCGGGTCATGCTTAGCGCCACCGTTGCCCCTACCATTCCCTCTGAACTGAATTTTCTGAATCCGTAATAGGTTTGGAGGGCCAGCACCATTCCCGTAAAGCCGCCGGTTATGATGACGACGCCCAAGGACCTTACCCCTACAAATTCCATCTGCTTGAAGAGGTATCCCAATTTGAGCCTGCTCCGGAAGGTCCAGTAGACCGTATCTAGAAAGAGAAGCCATATGGCGCCAAACTCGGTGGCAAATTTTCGGAGGGGAGCGACAACACTATTCACAGCGACCGATTACCCTCTTTGATCTGTTCATTGTTTTACGCGCCCCTCAGGGTCGCGGCAAGGGGAGCCTTCCCTATATCCCATCACATCCTTATCTCGGCGGCAGATCGTTCCTTCAAATGGCCAAAGCAGCGGTCATATGCCTCCACCGTCTTCTCCAGTTCGCCCTTGCCGTGGCTTAGGGTAAGGAATGCCGCCTCAAAGGGGCTTGGTGCAAAAAAGATGCCCTCGTCCAACATCATTCGAAAGAATGTCTCATAGAGGACGCGACTTGAAGCCGCCGCAGTCTCGTAATTATTGACCTCGGTATCTGAAAAAAACCCTGTGAACAAAGAAGAAAGGGCGTTCACGTGGTAGGAAACGCCGTGTTGCCGGGCTATTTCCCGTATCCGGTCCGTCAGCCACGCCAGGTTCTGGGCGAGCACCCCGTAAGGGCTCTCATTTTTCAGCCTCTTTAAGGTATGGAGACCGGCCCTGACAGCTATCGGATTTCCCGATAGTGTGCCTGCCTGATAGACGTCCCCTAGAGGGGCGATCCTTTCCATGAGGTCCTTTCGTCCACCAAAGGCCCCGATAGGAAAGCCACCGCCGATTATCTTCCCCAGACAGGTAAGATCGGGCTCGATCCCGTACAACTGCTGCGCCCCACCGTAAGCCACCCTGAACCCGGTGATGACCTCGTCAAAAATAAGCACCACCTCTTCTTTTCGACAGAGGTCCTGGATATCTTGGAGAAAACCCTTCCGGGGAAGGATAACCCCCATGTTTCCCATGACCGGCTCTATGATCAGACAGGCGATGTCCCTGGTTCTTTTCATGATAGCCGCCACGGAATCGATGTCGTTGAACTCGGCGACATAGGTGTGTTTTGCCAGATCGGCGGGCACCCCTGCGCTGTCAGGAATTCCGTAGGTTTCGAGCCCAGAGCCCGCCTTTACGAGCAGGCTATCCACATGGCCGTGATAGCATCCCCTGAACTTGATGACCCCGTCCTTGCCCCGGGCACCGCGGGCCAGCCTGATGGCGCTCATCGTGGCCTCAGTGCCGGAACTGACAAGCCTCACCAGGTCCATAGAAGGCACGGCCTCCGTCAACATCCTCGCAAGATCGATCTCAAAAGGATGGCAGGCCCCGAAGCTCGTTCCATCCTCCAGGGCGCTTTTGATCTCGGCTGTGAGATCGTCGTCTGCGTGACCAAGTATGATCGCACCCCAGGAGGAAACGTAGTCAAGGTAGGCGTGGTCATCGACGTCAAAGAGATAAGCGCCTTTCCCCTTCTTGACATAGAAGGGGGCACCGTGCACCGAGCGGAAGGCCCTGACAGGGCTGTTGACGCCGCCAGGTAAAAGGCTCGTTGCCTGTTCAAACAACTCTCGTGACCGTTCCTTTGTCATAACACCTTCGCCTTATTGTCGATCTATTGTACCTGCCGATTGTCTGCTTTTCAAACAAAAACTGCACAGGCCGATGGGGATAAATCCTTCTGGATTCGGACAAAATCGTGTGTTTTCAGCGATAGCATCCGCCCGCCCCCTTTGACCATACCCCCCCTTGCCCTCGGCCCTCCCCCTTCGAACCCGATATTCAGAAATGCCCTGACCGTTTCCCACCGAGATGCCCGCACAAGGTGCACCACCAGGAACACCAACCAGGAGGCCAGGGGGAAACCAATTTTGGGGAGCCATCTAAAGGGAATCTCCGGGCATCCGATAACCAGTTAAGCAATGATCGGGTCGCGAAGAGCAACTATGCCTTAAACGTGAGAGCGAAGGGCATTTACCGGGTGTAGAGTATGTTCGTCATCATCGGTTTCGTTGTCGTCCTGGGGTCGGTCCTGGGTGGCTTTGCCTTGGAGGGTGGTCACCTTCTGGTTCTCATGCAGTGGGCCGAGTTCGTCATCATCGGAGGATCGGCCACGGGCGCCCTCCTCGTCTCCACGCCCCCTGCGATCCTCAAAAAGATTGTCCAGGCTACCCTTGGGGCGATCAAGGGGAAAGGCACATCAAAAGAATCTTATCTGAGCGTTCTCAAGCTTCTCTTTGATCTCCTCACGAAAGGGCAAAAGGAAGGATGGATCGCGCTGGAAAAGCATATCGAAAACCCAGCAGAAAGTCCTGTATTTACCGCCTATCCGGATTTGATGCAAAACTCAACCCTCATCTGTTTTATCACCGACACCTTCAGAATGGTGATCATGGGTGGGATATCGGCCCACGATCTTGAAGCCTTGATGGAGGCGGATATAGAGACCCAGTTCCACGATGGCAAGAAGCCCGGCATGATCATTCAGAAGATCGGTGATGCCCTGCCGGGTCTTGGAATCGTCGCAGCCGTTCTCGGCATTATCATCACCATGGGGGCCATCAACGGTCCGGCAGACGAGATCGGCCATAAGGTAGGGGCCGCCCTCGTCGGAACCTTCCTCGGCATCCTTATCTCCTACGGATTCCTGCAACCTCTCGCCACAAACATCGACTTGAATGCGGAAAAGGAACTGGTCATCTTCGAGGTCTTGAAGCATGCCATCACCGGCTTTGCCAAAGGGCTGAGACCGATCCTCTGCGTTGAATTCGCCCGCCGGTCTATCCCTACCGAGGTGAGACCTGATTTCGAAGAGATGGAAAGCTTCGTGAAGGGAAAATAGGACCAATGCACGAAGACGAACACGGAAAGCAAGAAGTAATAATTATCAAGAAGCGCAAAAAAGGCGGTCACGAAGGCGGCCACGGCGGGGCATGGAAGGTTGCCTACGCGGATTTTGTCACCGCTATGATGGCCCTCTTTATCGTCCTCTGGATCGTGGGGCAGAATGATAAGGTAAAGAATTCGGTAGCCCAGTACTTCAAAGACCCCGGTGCCTTTCATACCACATCGAGAGACAAAAGCGGTATACTGCCGGACTCACAAACCGTCAATCCCCTCAAGTCCGGATTGGAGCAAGATGACGCTCAGGCCAACGAGATTCTCAAGTTGAGGACTGAAGGGGCCGAATTGACCAAGGCGATCAAGAACACGCCGGCCCTCGAAAAACTGAAGGACAAGGTCGACATCACCGTTACGAAGGAGGGTCTGCGCATCGACCTTGTGGAGGAATCGGAAGGACTCTTCTTCGATATCGGAAGTGCGACCCTCAAGCCTGAAGCGGTCGGTCTTTTGAGGGTCATCGGGACGAGAATCGGCAAGATGCCCAACCATCTGGTCATAGAGGGGCATACCGACTCCCGCCCCTATAGCCGCGCTGGGGGTTATTCCAACTGGGAGCTAAGCAGCGACAGGGCCAATGCCGCCCGAAGGGTGCTGGAGCAGAATGGTCTCAGCAAAGGCCAGTGCGTGGCCGTCAATGGCTTTGCGGATCGGCGTCTCAAGACGCCCGGCAAACCCCTCGATTTTTCCAACCGCAGGACGTCAATCCTCGTCGCTTTTTCCAAGCCAAGCCCCACGGACGACACTGCCTCGACCGGTCAGAGCCAGGGCTCACCCAGCCAAGCCACTGGTCAGCCAGCCGTTCAAGGAAAGTCCTCCCCCTAGTCTCCAAAATCAAAATATGCTTTACTTTGGTGGCAAAAAACGTGTACATGATATGCTAAAAAACTGAGGGTAAAGGTATGGCAAAACCGGCATCAAGGGTCGCAAAAATTCCTCCCTATCTTTTCGCGAGAATAGACAAGAAGAAAGAGGAGGCCCGGAAAAAAGGCCTGGATTTGATTGACTTCAGCATCGGGGATCCCGATATTCCCACCCCGGAGTTTATCGTCAAGAGGATGCAGGAAGCGGTCGCCGACCCCAAGAACCACCGCTACCCCAGCTATGAAGGGATGTTTGCCTACAGGAAGGCCGTGGCTGACTGGTATGGGCAGCGTTTTTCCGTTGAGGTGGACCCAAAAGACGAGGTTGTGGCCCTGATCGGATCAAAGGAGGGCATAGCCCACTTCCCTTTTGCATATCTTGATGAAGGGGACATCGCCCTCATTCCATCGCCGGGCTACCCCGTTTATAAGGTCATGACCCTCCTTGCCGGCGGCGTTCCCTACATAATGCCTCTTCTCGAAGAAAACGGTTTTCTCCCCCGGTTTGACACCATACCGGAAGAGGTGCTCAAGAAAGCCAAGTTCATGTTCATCAACTACCCGAACAATCCGACGGGCGCTCACGCCAATGACGCCTTTTACGAGGAGGCCGTGGCCCTGGCAAAAAAATATGACTTTGTCCTCTGCCATGATGCAGCATACAGCGAGGTCACCTACGACGGTTTTAGGGCCCGGAGCATCCTTGAGTTCGACAAAGAAAAGAGATACTCCATCGAGTTTCATTCCCTCTCCAAGACCTATTGCATGACAGGATGGCGTATCGGCTTTGCGGCGGGCAATCGCGAGGCCGTGCAAAATCTCGGAAAACTGAAGACAAACATAGACTCCGGTGCCTTTGACGCGGTTCAGTGGGCTGCCATCGAGGCCCTCACAAGCAACCAGGAATCAGTCGCAGCCATGCGGACCGTTTTTCAGAAACGAAGAGACATCATGGTGGACGGGCTTGCCTCCATCGGTATACAAGTCCCGAGGCCCCTTGCCACCTTCTATATCTGGGCCCATGTCCCCAAAGGCTATACCTCGGCCGCTTTCGCCGAAAAGTTGATTGAGGAAAAAGGGATCGTTGTCACGCCGGGCAGCGGATTCGGCGATGAGGGCGAGGGGTACTTCAGGATATCCATTACCACCGGCGAGGATCGCATCCGGGAGGCCGTGGAGCGGATGCGAGGGATGGAGCTCTAAGAAGAAGTGGCCAAGTAATGTAGTGCCCAAGTGGCCCAGATGAGGATCAAGCAGAATC
Source organism: Deltaproteobacteria bacterium UBA2221 (assembly GCA_002328485.1). Taxonomy (GTDB): domain Bacteria; phylum Desulfobacterota; class Syntrophorhabdia; order Syntrophorhabdales; family WCHB1-27; genus WCHB1-27. Next base: position 18,096 of record DCUF01000057.1, on the reverse strand, counting down.
ACCAGGGCTGATCTTCACCGCTGTCCACTGCGCCACTCCGTCACTCTTTCTCACCCTTCCCTCCCACGATGATATTGTGAATCCTGAGGGTTGGCTGTGCATCGGCTACGGGCACGCCCTGCCCGTCCTTGCCGCACGTGCCGATGCCCACACCGAGATCCGTACCCACCATGTCGATATCCTTGAGCGCCCTGGGTCCGTTTCCCATCATGGTGGCATTCTTGATCATAGGCCCGATCTGCCCTTTGCTGATTAGGTATCCCTCTGAGATCTCGAACACGAAATCACCCCGTACCGTATCCACCTGACCGCCACCCATCTTCTTTACGAGGACACCGTCATCGACCGATCGAAGTATCCCTTCGGGATCGTCGGTCCCTGGGAGGATCATGGTGTTGCTCATCCGGGGTATCGGCCTGAATCTGAACGATTCGCGTCTGCCGTTTGCGGTCGACGGCCTCCCGTGTTTCAAAGAGTGGAAACGATCGAAGAGATAATTCTTGAGGATGCCCTTTTCCACAAGGACAGTCCGCTCGGATAAGCACCCTTCGTCGTCGTAGGCATAGGTGCCTCTCAGGTGGGGAACGGTCTTATCGTCGACGATAGAGACGAGAGGGCCCGCAATCTCCTGGCCGAGAAGACCTTTATAACAAGACAGACCCTCCATTGCCAGATCCGCCTCCAGGCCGTGGCCGATGGCCTCATGGACCATGGTTCCGCCCGCTTCGGAGGAAAGGACCACGGTTTTCATGCCCATGGGCGCCTCGATGGCCGAGAGGAGGCCGGAAAGGCGGTTCACGGTGGTGCGGACCAGTAGCTCTATACGGTCTTCCGTAAAGAACTCGAATCCGTAGAAACCACCTATGGCCTCATAGGCGGTCTGCATTTCGTTATTGGCCTCTCCCACGATAAGAAGGTTCAGCACCACCTGGGTGCGGTCATCCTCAACGGAAAGACCATCACTCGTCGCTATGGTCACTCTCTTCTTCGTATCCCCGTAAACAACCTTAACCTGTTTGATCCTTGGCTCCATCCTCCGTGCAGCCAGCTCAACCCCCTTGACCAGATCCAGTTTCTTCCGCATATCCACATCGTAAGGATCAACGGAGATCTGAAAAGGATATCTCGCCTTGATTTGGCTTATCTCCTTCGACACCGCCGTTCCCGGATCCGTCGCGGTTTGAGAAACCCATCTTGCCAGATCGATCAGTCGATCCTTATCCTTGGAGGTGGTTGAGGCGAGGAAGGTCTTCCAGGGTTTGATCAGCCGCAGGCCGACGCCTTCATCTACCCCTTTTTCGAGCTTCTCTATCCGTTGCGACTCCATTTGTATGAGGCTGTATTCCTTCCTTTCCGAGAAGATATCGGCGTAGATCCCGCCACCCGACAGGAGTGCTTCTAAAATCTTTTCCTCGCTAGACATCTGCCACCTCCTGGAACGCAATGCCGAATCTCGCCATATCGGCGATGATACCATCCACCGTCTCCTCAAAACAGACAGGGAAAATTACCTGGATGTCGCCTCGTTTCCCGTCAAGGACGGTGAGGAGGGCAACCTCTTCGTAGGACTCGAGAATCGCTTTGAAGAAGCCTATCCCTTCCCGTGACATGATGAATCGTTTGGTCTTTTCCATGCTAAACACACAAAAGGTGTAAATGGGAAATTGGGGAAATAGCGAAATGGGAAGGATATTTGCCCCTATTCTGCCATTTCACTACTGTGCTATTTTGCCGTCTCTCCCTTTTTCGCCATTTCGCCATTTCGCGCCTCTTTCGTTTACCGCCCTTTCAGCATCTCCACAAAGGCCTCCAGTCGGAGCTTCGTGCGCCCGTCAAGGGCGCGCGGAAGATCCCCTTCGATGGTCAAGACCGGCACCTCAAGCATCTCTCTCAAAATCACATCCTCTACCACCCGATAGCAAAAAGCCTGCACGTAATGGACAATGCCCTCTATCCTCCTGCGGGCAATCTCTGTCTTGATATCCTCGATGCGAGGGAATATCCCGTAGGGATAGGTGTATTGAAGATAGCGATCGATCATGCCACAGGAAAAGTAGGGCAGCGAAAATTGCCGCTGCACCTCGTTATAAACCACCTGACAACCAAGGTTTTCGAGGAAATCGTAGAGATCTGTTGTAATGGGGGGTACACCTACGTAGCCGATGCGTATGCCCACCTGCTTCTCTCGTTTTCCCACTTCCGAAAGGAACTCCGATGACCTCGCCTCATACTGTCTACAGTCACCTTCCATGTCGGAAGCGGAGAGGAGCCAGGCGTTGTTCTCCCTGCCCGAAACCAGACCATCCTCCCAGGTCAATCGATCAATCTCCGCCAGGTTCCTGCGCACCCGTTCCAGGACCTTTTCAACCTCTTGAATATCTCCCCTGCCCGCTCCGAAAGCACCTCTGAATTTCTCGATCTCACGCTCAAGGCCGGCCCGGTCCCTATCGTAAGGGTAGGAAAAAGGGACGACCCTCACGCCCTTGTAGGTCAGGATCTCTGCCAAGGCCCTCGTATTGCTGCAATCCCCCTCCATCACGCAAACCACGGTATTCACCCCTTGGGATAGCACCACGCCGTAGATCCCCTTGATCCAATTACAGAGATTCTTGGGGAAACCGTCCGTCTCGGCCCGCTCCACCTGCCGCTGGGGGTAAGCATCGGTGATAAAGAGGTTGTTGAGATCGCAGGGGACGAGACCGGCTGCAAAGAGTACCTCAACGGGCACGCTCGTCGTAAAACCCACCCTTTCACCCATCTATCCTCTCCTTACCCTCCATAAATTCAAACATCTCCCGAAATAGCCAGGGCTCGATCTCCTCTGCCCTTTTTGAAACATCGAATCCCATCCGTGAAAAAAGCTCTCCTATCACGTTCCGGTCATATCGCCTCTCAAGAGAGTGTCTCAGATATTTTCTTTTGTAAAAGAAACAGAGCTTAACAAAATCGATGAGCCCTGGATCAGCCACCGTCTCCCTGTCCTTAAAAACAATGGACACAAAGGCGCTGTCAACCTTAGGGGGAGGAACAAAAAGGGCGGCCTTGAGGTACAGGAGGATCTTGACCGACCCATAAAGTTGGAAGATCACCGACAAGGCGCCGTAATCTCTTGATCCCGGGCCACTGGCAATCCTCTCGGCCACCTCCCGCTGGATGGTCAGGTGGGCATCCCGAACAACGTCCTTCTCCTCGAGGAGCTTAAAGAGGATGTTCCCGGTCAAATGATAGGGGATATTCCCCACCACCCGCACTATATGGCCGCCCGACAGCTCCGATAGGGAGACTTTCATAATGTCATTGAGGGTCAGCTTTACGTTCCCCGAGTCCCGCTGCACGCGGGCAAGGTAGGCTTCAAAGGTACGATCAAGTTCCACGGCATAAACCAAATGGGCGGCTTCTGCCAATCGGGCTGTCAGATCACCCTGGCCGGACCCTATCTCCACCACAACGTCGTCGCTCCCGATTCCCGCCAGTCTGACCAACTTTCTGAGGAGATTCGGGTCCTTAAGAAGATTCTGGGAAAGGCTCCTCTTTAGCATGCCTTCCACGACATTCGGGAATAGCCTTTGATATCCAGGGGGGAGAACCGATTCAAGGAGGCGTAGAAGTGGCCCGTCACCGCGACCATCGCCCCGTTATCCGTACACAGCTTTGAAGGGGGGACATGGACGGAGATACCCTCGGTCTCGGCCCTTTCAAAAAAGACTTCCCTCAGCCGCCCGTTGGACGCAACGCCTCCGCCGAGCACGATACGGCGAATTCCCAAATCCTTGGCAGCCTTCAAGGTTTTGAAGGCCAGGATATCACAGGCAGCTTCCTGGAAAGAAGCAAGTATATCTGAACGATTAGAATCACTTATTCCATTTTTCTTCACATAGTTTATGAAGGCTGTCTTTAAACCACTGAAAGAAAAATCGTAATTCTTTTCATCGATCATGGGCCTCGGGAATGATACGGAATCGCCTCGCCCGCTTTTGGCTCCATCCTCAATGACTTTGCCACCGGGATATCCCAGCCCAAGGTATTTTGCGATCTTGTCAAAGGCTTCGCCGACCGCGTCGTCCCTGGTTGTTCCAATCATGCTGAACCGTGCGGGTTCTGTGAACAGGAGGATGACCGAGTGGCCCCCTGACACGATGAGGGCCAGAAAAGGAAAATCGATCTCCTGGTCGAGGAAGATACTCAGGGCATGTGCTTCAATATGGTTCACGCCGATCAGCGGCTTCTGTGACGCCTGGGAAAGGCCTTTGGCAAAACAAAGCCCCACCAGAACAGACCCGATAAGCCCCGGCCCCTGGGTAACAGCCACAACGTCCACATCGCTGAGCGATAGACCGGCCTGCTCCATCGCCTCGCGATAGACCACGTCCACCAGCTCTACGTGTTTTCTCGATGCGATCTCAGGAACGACTCCCCCGAATAGTCGGTGAAGGGGCACCTGGCTCGAAACCACATTTGACAGTATCTCCCTGCGGTCCTTGAGCACCGCAAGAGAGGTGTCGTCGCAGGATGTATCGATGCCAAGGACAATCACGAGAGGGCCGTGTTTGGTGTTTGGAGTTTGGTGTTTGGCCCGGAGTATGGGCCGTTTACCCCGAGGTGCTGACCATATGAGCCTTCATTCGATTCGTACCCTGTCTTTTCACTAAACACTAAACACTGTCCTTCCACTATACACCGTCTTACAGCGCTTCGTGGTCCACCTTTACCTTTATCTTCTTCTTCAGATCCTCTTTCACGGAAGCGAGGAGGCTCTCCCTCGCCTTGGCGACATAGTATTGCCTGTATGCCTGTTTCTCCCGTTCATACTGCGATTTGTCAGGCGTTTTCTCGTCCTCAAATCCGAAAATATAGTATTTTTTAGAGATCTCCACCGGTTTATCGTAGATCCTCTTGTCTGCTGTAAGGAAGAAAATACCGGAGTGCTCCGCCGGCACCGGGCCTAGAGAAGGAATGGCAGTTGATGTCCGGGCCAGATATCCCGTGTCCCTGGAAAAATGGATCGACTTATCGGTAAGGGCTGCTTCGGCTTTGGTTTTTGCCATCATCTTAGCCCTCTCGGACGTGATCCGCGCCCTTATCGACTTGTAGGCCTCCTGTTGGTCCAGGGCCTTTCCGCCTTCGCTGTCCACAACTTGAAAGATATATGATTTTGCGTCATCCCTGATAGGAAGGGATATATCCCCCTTCCTCATCCCCTTCAGCCATTCCGCCGGCCTGAAGCGGTCCAAACGCTTCAGGATCTCACCCTCCTTCATGACACCAAGGTCGACGACGTCGAGCCCCTTTGCCTTCCCGTAGGCCTGAATATCGGGTGACTTCAAGAGCTCCATGTAGGCCTGATCATCCTTTACGGGGCTCCTGCCATCTATGGTGATATAGCGGAGGTGGTAGGCGTCCTCCGTCTTGTGGACAGCCTTTTCCCGCTCGTAGATATCGGCGATCTCCTTCTCCCCAACCGTGACGCCCTTCTCGAAATCACCCGGCTCAAAGGCCGCGTATCCGAGTCTAACCAGGCCCCGTTCCTCCTTGTAGCTCTTCTCCATGTCTCGATCATCCATGGAGAGTCCATGATCCTGTAACACAGCCATCAGTTTGGCAACGATCATGGCCTCTCGCTCGCTCTTTTCAAATTTCTTGGGGTCCATGCCTTCACGCTTGAGGACCTGTTCGTACGTCTTCTGATCGAATCGACCATCTCTCGTGAACGCAGCGATCGACTGCACATACTCCGAGAACTCGCGGTCAGACACACCGATGTGAAGCTCTTTGGCTTTGAGTAACAAGAGATGCTTCTCCACTACCTGATCGATGGCCTTTTCTTTCAGCTTCAGGCCATTCAAGACATTCTCGTCAAACCGATCCGCGTAGAGCGTGCGGTATCTGTTGTAGAGCCTCTTATAGGCCTCGCTGTATTCACTCATCACTATCTTGGAAGATCCCACCTCGGCCACCACCATCTCCCGTTCCTTGTAACTGCCGACGCCCCAAAAAACGAACACTATAATGATGAGACCGAACATGATTTTGATCATCCAACCGGTGGCATGTCTGCGCATAAATTTCAGCATGTTCTCTCCATCTTCTTAGCTTGATTTTGAAATTCTAAAATAGTATATTAGGTCTTATTTTTCAAGACCTTTGGCGGATTTTCGGGCAAATCCCATTAAATCTGCGTGGTAGCATAAGCTGGGGGAGCAATCGAAAAGACAGACCTGAGAAACCTATTAAGGAGACAAATGCATGCTTGATGCATTGTTCGGATTCATGTCAAAAGACCTGGCGATAGACCTGGGCACGGCAAATACTCTCGTTTATCTTAAGGGAAAAGGGATAGTTACAAACGAACCGTCCGTCGTCGCAGTCCATCAGGATGGACGGGGTGTAAAAAGGGTAATCGCCGTTGGAGAAGAAGCAAAAAGGATGCTCGGCAAGACACCGGGCAGCATTGTCGCCATCCGTCCTCTGAAAGACGGCGTTATAGCCGACTTTGAAGTGACGGAGGCGATGCTCAAGTACTTCATCCAGAAGATACACAACAGGAAGTCTTACGCCCGACCCAGGATCGTCATTTCCGTCCCCTCAGGGATCACGCCGGTAGAAAAAAGGGCGGTGAAGGAATCGGCCGAATCGGCGGGCGCACGGGAGGTCTATCTCATTGAAGAGCCCATGGCCGCGGCCATCGGNNCGTAAATTCTTTTTTCGCCCCCGCATCATGGTATGCATCCCCTCCGGTGTTACCGGGGTTGAAGAAAGGGCGGTCCGGCAGGCGGCTATCCAGGCCGGCGCCAAAGAAGCCCACCTGATTGAGGAACCACTGGCCGCCGCCCTCGGGGCGGGGCTGGATATTTCCCAGCCGAGCGGCACAATGGTCGTTGATATCGGTGGCGGGACCACAGAGGTTGCGGTGATCAGTCTGGCCGGCATCGTATACTGCAACTCAGTCCGTATCGCAGGAGACAGGATAGACGAGGCTATAATCCAATACATCAAGAGAAAATATAACCTGTTGGTGGGGGAGAGGACCGCGGAGATGGTAAAGATCTCGATCGGTTCAGCCTATCCTCTGACGAATGAAGAGGAGATGAGCATCGAGATAAAAGGGAGAGACCTGGTTGGCGGAATCCCCAAAACCCTTGAAATCTCTTCAAAGGACATTCGAGAGGCCATCGTCGAGCCCGTCAACGCCATTGTCGATTCCGTACGCATCGCCCTGGAAAAGACCCCCCCTGAGCTGGCAGCGGACATCGTTGACAAAGGAATCGTTCTTTCGGGAGGCGGCGCCCTACTCAAAAACCTCGATCTCCTGATCAAGGAGGTGACGCGGCTCCCGGTAATCGTGGCAGATAACCCCCTTACAGCCGTGGTGGAAGGCGCCGGCAGGGTCCTGGATGAGATGAAACTCCTCAAGGATATTGCGGCGAAGTTCTAAGATAGAAAAGTGAATCCTTGAAAGGCACGCTGGTAATAATCACAGCCGTCATTGCGCTTGTCGTCTCTTTCTTTCTATTCACTGATATCGCTTTCTTTTCGAGGGGCTACGCCCGAACAAAGCTCTTTGCCTCTGACATGGTTGGCCCTACCCTCAAGGTCATAAGCAGCCCCGTCCACCTGATCGGCGACCTCTTTGATGGGTATGTAAATCTTGTCGGCGTCAAGAAGAGGAATGCCGATCTCCAAAGACGGCTCGACGCCCTGACTGCTGAAAATCAGAAGATCCCTGAGCTGGAGAAGGAAAACAACCGCTTGAAGGGCCTCCTCAATCTCAGGGACCAGAAAGAGCATCAAATGGTCGCCGCACGGGTTGTTGGGGAAGACGTGGCCAACTGGTTCAAGTGCGTTATTATCGACAAGGGCCGGGTGAACGGCATCCGAGAAAGGATGCCCGTGGTTACCGCATCGGGTGTGGTAGGCCAGGCCGTTGAGGTTAGTAAGTGGCACGCCAAGGTCATGATCCTCAATGACGCAAACTCTGCCATCGATGTCTATGTGGTGGGCAAGCATTCCCGAGGGATCATCGAGGGCAACGGCCGGAATACCGTCAAAATGAAATACGTACTCAAGACCGACGACGTGGAGACGGGAGATCGGCTCATCACCTCTGGAAAGGACTCCATCTATCCCAAAGGCCTCGCCGTCGGCATCGTCATTAATGTCAATAAGAATATGCCGGGCCTATTCGCAGATATCGACGTTATGCCGTTCAACAACTATAAAAAACTGGATGAGGTCATGGTAGTGACGCAATGATAAAAAGACTTTTTTGTTTAGCGTTGGGCCTCTTCCTCATTGCCTTCGAGTCGGCTTTCTTTTCTTTCCTTCCCATCGACTTTGCCAAGCCTGACGTGGCGGTGCCCTTCATCGTCTACGCCGTCTTTTTCCTGGGACCGGTGGAAGGTCTGATCGCATCAGTGCTATTCGGTTTTTCCCAGGAGCTCCTCTCCGCCGCACCTGCGGGCTCAATGCTCTTTACAAAAATTGCCGTCTTCCTCGGTAGCTCCTTTTTGAGGCATCACCTTTATATTGAGTCCCGCTACACCTTTTCCTTGCTCTCCACCGGTTTTGTGGTCTTTGAATCCATCGTCTTTTTGGCCCTTGGTGTTGTGGCAAAAGGTGAGCTTCGCAATATTTTCAACGTCTCCGTCTATACGCTCCCGGCTGCTATATTCACCGGCATGCTTTCTCTGCCCATCTATACTCTCCTTCAGCATCTGAAGATCAGGCATCTGGAAGGGACATGAATCAGCAGCAGGACGCAACAAAGCGAGAGAGCAAATACAAATGGTGCACCTGGGTTCTTGCCCTGACCGCCGTTATCCTCTTCATGCGCCTTTTTGACCTCCAGATCTTGAGAGGCGAGGAGATGAGGAGACTTTCGGAGCAGAACCGCGTGAGGACCAAGAAGATCATAGCGCCGAGGGGGATCATTTTCGACCGAAACGGGAAGATAATGGCCGACACCAGGCCCTCCTACAACCTTTACCTCATCCAGGAGGACATCACAGACTTCAATCAGACAGTAGACGGTGTGGCAAAACTGCTCGAGATCGACCGAGAGGAGATCGTGGAAAGGATCAGGGAGGCCAGGGACTTCCCTCCTTCCTTCCCCGTGAAGATCAAGAACGACATGTCCATGGATCAGGTGGCGAAGGCAGAGGCGAACCGGATCTACCTGCCTGGGGTGACCATACAGATAGAGCCGAAGCGCAACTACCCCTATGGAGCAATGGCTGCGCACATGCTCGGCTACGTTTCTGAGATCGGTCCCAAGGAACTGAAGGACAAGCAGCGATATAAGGGGTACGCACCCGGTGACACCATCGGAAAGTTCGGGCTCGAGCGGGCCTATGAGAAGTATCTCAGGGGTGTAGACGGTGAAAACAGGGTCGAGGTCGATGCCACGGGACGGGAAGTCCGTGTTCTCGATACGAAAGAGCCCATTTCCGGAAACAGTCTCTATCTCAACGTTGACATGGATCTCCAGGCTGCGGTTGAAAAAGGTTTCGAGGGCAAGAAGGGCGGCTGCGTCGTCACAGACCCCAAGACGGGGGGTGTTCTCGTCCTCGTCAGCAAACCCGACTTTGACCCGAATCAATTGTCGTCAGGCGTCAATAGAGAGTACTGGAAACAGATTGCCACCGATAAGCTCCACCCCCTCCAGGACCGGGTCATCCAGGGGCGATTCCCCCCGGGGTCAACCTTCAAGATAGTCCTCGCCCTCAAGGGCCTTGAAAAAGGCTTGGTAACCGAGGGGAGCAGCTTCGGCTGCAGAGGCGGGTTCCCTTTCGGCAACAGGGTATTCAAATGCTGGAAAAAGGGCGGCCACGGTAGTGTGGCAGTCCACAAGGCGATCGTCGAGTCCTGCGACGTCTACTTCTACAACCTGGGATTGAAAATGGGCGTTGACGGAATCCATCAGGCGGCGGCAGAAATAGGTCTCACAAGGGCCACAGAGATCGATTTGCCCGGTGAAAAAGTCGGTCTTGTCCCGTCCACGGAATGGAAGCGGAAAACCTACCGTGACAAATGGTACGAAGGCGAAACGGTCTCCGTGGCCATAGGCCAGGGGGCGGTCTGGCTCACCCCCATCCAGCTTATGCAGTTGGCGGCCTTTGTGGCAAACGAAGGTGTCACCTTCAAGCCTCACATCGTCAACAGGATCGTATCCCCGAAAGGACAGGTCATCAAGACCTTCGAGCCGGTCCTGAACACAAACGTGAAGGTCAGCAAGCGGACCATGACCATCGTCCGAGAGGCCATGAAAGGGGTTGTCCACGAGCCGAACGGCACGGCCCACGGCGCCATGCTGCCCGACGTCCTCATGAGCGGCAAGACCGGAACGGCCCAGTCTGTGGGTCTAGGCAAGGGCGGCAGCGGAGACCACGCCTGGTTCATAGCCTTTGCGCCCAGTGACGATGCCAAGCTGGCCATGACCGTCCTGGTGGAGCACGGAGGCCACGGCTCCTCAGCCGCTGCGCCGATAGCGAAACTCGTTACGGAAGCGTACATGAAAGACAAAACCGAGCAGAAACAGGCAAAATCAGATGAACATCGATAAAAGAAGACTCTATCACCTGGACTGGTACCTGATCATCAATGGCCTGGCCATCCTTTTGGTCGGCCTGATAAACCTGATCAGCGCCACCCGATCCATAGAGGCCGGGCCCTATATGTTGTTCATAAAGCAGTTGGTTGCCGTCTTTATCGGTTTCATTATCATCGCCCTTATCACGGCCTATGACTACCGGCTGATCGCCGGCTACTCCAAGTACTGGTACATAGGGGCCCTCGTCCTCATTGTGGTCGTCTTTATCGTGGGAAGCGAGGGAGGAGGCGCCAAACGATGGCTTACCATCTTTGGTGTGCCTTTTCAGCCGTCCGAACTCATGAAGCCGGTCATGATACTCCTCCTTGCCAATATGTTGCATCAGCGCAAGCGAGAAAACGAGCCCCTCGGCCTTCGCGACATCCTTCTGCCCCTGGCCTACATTCTGGTTCCATGCCTCTTGATCCTCAAGCAGCCTGACCTCGGGACAGCCCTCGTTATCTTGATCTCCTGTTTTTGCGTTCTCTGGTTCGTTGGGTTGAAGAAATCGACGTACGCCGTCCTCATAACCGCCGTCCTTGCCTGTATCCCCGTCCTCTGGATGTTCATGATGAAGCCCTATCAAAAGATGAGGGTACTAAGCCTTATCGATCCCGGGCTCGATCCATCGGGTTATGGCTATCACTCGGCGCAGGCAAAGATCGCGGTAGGATCGGGCCAGTTGTTCGGCAAGGGGTATTTGAACGGCACGCAGCATAAGCTTCATTTTATCCCCGAGCACCATACGGATTTTATCTTTACCGTCTTTGGGGAAGAGTGGGGTCTCATCGGATCGATAGTCCTTTTCGCCCTTTTCCTCTCTTTCACCCATCGGTGCCTCGCAATCTCGAAAAATACCTCGGATGACCTGGGGTCGATCCTCACCTTCGGGATAGCATCGATCATCTTTATCCAGTTCACGGTCAATATCCTCATGGCCATCAATCTGGCCCCGGTCGTAGGCGTTCCCCTACCCCTCTTCAGCTACGGGGGGTCATCCATGGTCTCTACCCTCCTGGCAATAGGGCTTTTGCTGAACGTGAATATGCGAAGGTATATGTTTTAAAGACAGTGTTGTTAAGTGTTGAGTGAAAGACAGAGCAAGATCTCGCTATGGGCAATGCACACTATGGAGAGTCCCATACCAGCGGGCCGGCGAGGTCAGGGGTTCACAAATAGGGCCACTTGACTCACTGGGCCACTATCTTCAGGGCGCCAGAAAATAGTTCCTGCAAGCCATCGTAACCGATTCCCCGTCCAGAACCGGCTCTCTCTGTGCGTACTGGGCCGCCCAGACGATCTGCTGCATAATATCCCTCGGATAGCAGGCCCTGAGCGGTTCCTTATACTCATCCGCAATCATCCGGATGATCCCTTCAACCGCGTCCCCGTCATAGGTCAGGCCGGTCTGCCTGCAGACTCCACGGGAGATCTCGTGAAACTGGTCGGGCCTGACGAAGTCTACCTTTATCTTGGTTTGAATCCGGCGAAGAAATGCCTCGTCCACCATCTTTGCGGGATCAAGGTTTGTGGCGAAAACCACAAAAAGGTTGAAAGGAATCTCGACCTTTTTGCCCCCCGCGAAGGAGAGGAAATCGATGCGTCTCTCAAGGGGCACGACCCATCGGTTCAAGAGCTCCTCCGGGCTCATGCGCTGCCGTCCAAAATCGTCCACGATCAAAAGGCCGTTGTTGGCCTTCATCTGGATCGGCGCCGTATAGAACTTGGTCACAGGGTTGAACTGCAAGTCGACCATCTCTATGGACATCTCACCGCCTGCCAGTAGACACGGACGCCGGCATAGCTGCCATCGGGGATCGTGATGGTTGTGGCTGCCCTCAACAGCCTGATGCAAGGCCGGGTCATATACCGTGATGATCTGTCCGTCCACCTCAACGGCATGGGGAACCAGGATTTGATCCCGCTCGAAAAGTCTGGCCAGGGTCTCAGCAATGTAACTCTTCCCGGTCCCTGTCGGTCCGTAGAGAAAAACCGCCCGGCCGGAACGCACGGCTGTCCCCAGTTGGTTGAGCATCTCCGGATCCATGACGAGGTCCTCGAAGGCCCGTTCCATCTCTGCCGGTGTTACCTCAACCTCGCCGACATCCTGTTCAAGGACCCGCTTCACGTAATCGTCCAGGGACACGGGGGCGGGTCCGACGTAATGATTCTGGGATAGAAGCTCCAGGGCCCGCGCTTTTCCACCGGACGTTGCGGTGATCCGATGAATGTTTCCATCCATGCCCGTGACCTGGCACAACTGTTCTCTTCTCAGCCGCTGGAACAGGTCCTCCACGATCCGTGGCGTCAGCCCTATGCGGTGTCCGAGCTCGTGAAGTGAAAGCTCGCCTTCGAAGTACAGGGTCTTGAGTGCCAGATCCTCAAGCAGATTTCTTCGAACCCCGGTTTCATCGATAGATTTCGGCGCATGGATCGGTCTTGGTGTCATTGATCTCCCTCTCTTCTCTTTTCCGGATATATACCTTGGTTCATCCTTACCTTCTTAATACTTATCGGCTAACAGTATAGGCACCTTTACGAAAAAAGAGAAGATTTTCCTTTCTCCCCCTTGCGAGGCGCTCCACTCATCCTTCGGTTTCCTTGCCGATCAAGGTTCCCGACAGGAGAATCCAACCGGCTCCAACAACCTTGAATTTAACTTGAAATGTATTCCAGCAGATGATATTCAATGGAGATGGTATAGACCATATCTGATGCAAAGGAGATAGACGAGTTGGCGATAGAATACGGTCTGATAGCATCACGGTCCGCTGCAATGATCAGCGATTTCTTCTGGCAGTTGGAAGCTGCCTGGAATGCTGCCCCTTTATGGGGGGTCATTGCCGCCGGTTTAGGTTTCGCCGCACTCTGCTATATCTTCTTCAAGAGGCGTTAGCCGGTTGCGCCTACGACAAACGCCGACAAAAATCGTCCGAATGCGGCGATATCCCCTCTCCTTCTTTTCAGCCAGACAGTCTACTGTATAAGAAACTGCTGTAACATCTGGTACTGAAGAAAATCCCCATCTACAAAACAGGCACCCACATGTACGTTTCCGCTTGATGCCATCGACCATTTGGGCTCGCACAGCATCGTAACGGGTCTGCTCAGCTCCGGTATCATGAATGTTGCCTTGAACCTGGAATCCCTGGTGGTCTCGCCGTCGCTCCGGGCAGGATGATCCGGGAGTGAAAGGCATAATCCACCCAAGGAAAGATCGAGGACAAGACCGTCCATGGGCTCAGACGAAGGAGAACCGACGTTCGTCACCCGTGCCGGGGTTGATACGGCCTTCCTCTCGTAGCGCCGCTTCTCGGCCTGTTTCATCGACTCCTCATGAGATCTGACGTACTCCTCCAGGATGGCTGCAATGGTCGAAGAAACGGGCTGCTCCTTCTTGAAGGCAATCATCTCCAGGCGCCTGCAGAGTTTCTGATCGCCCTGAAAATAGAGCGTGATCTCTCTGCTTATTGCCGGATGCCATGGGGAAAGCCACGGTCTTTTGCTCTCGAACGGATACGTGCCGGGATAGTCATTCATCATGATTCGCCCCCTTCCTGGCATGACGTTTTTGCAAACCTCATGCCTTTGCGAGGTTTGGCCAACAGGCGTGTCCAGCAGAAAACCACACGGGAGTCTCTCCGGAGATAGAGATACCGGCATTGTCAACAATCAGGTGCAGAGGTGACAGAGTTCTGTCGGCGTAATAAACCAGCCACCGGCTCCTGTCCGACCCGACCACCATTTCATCTTTCCGAAGCCAAAACCCTGCGTCCCGGTGGCTACCCCTATGACGGGGCAGTTGCAGGGAAAATACTGCCCAGTGTCGGAAAATCGTGCTTGACGGCCAGCCCTGTCGCCAGACGGAGATGTTGCATCCCTTATGCTCCTCACGGTTTCGTGCGATACATTGATACAAAGTAGTACATTCCTGCCCACCGGGGCATACCCTAAGGGATGGAAGGGGGTGGTTATGAGTTCCGACGAGTTTATCGACTACTACGATCTACTGCAGCTCAGCCAGAATGCCGATACAGATACCATAGAGCGTATCTTTCGCCATTTTGCCAGGAAATACCATCCTGACAATACAGAAACGGGCGACAGCGACCGGTTCCGCCTGATTGTGGATGCCCACAAGATCCTTTCCGATCCCGAAAAACGTGCAGGCTATGACGTCAGGTACCAGGACTATTGGAACCGCAAGTGGAACCTGGCCTTCGAGGCAGACAGGCAGAACCCATCACACGAGGCCGGCAGCACCACGGATTTCGGTGACGACGGAAAAAATCGCCAGAACCTCATGTCAATCTTGTATGCCCAGCGCCGACAGAACATGAAACGACCGGGGGTCGGCGATTACGAACTGGCCCGCCTCCTGGGCCTGCCATTGGAGCTGATCGAGTTCCACATCTGGTATCTCAAGGCCAAAGGGTGGGTGGAACAGCTCGACACCGGACAGATAGCAATCAGCGCTTCGGGGGTTGACGAGGTAGAACGGAATCGCCGGTCCGGGACGAGGAACGACCCTGCTCTTCCAGCCGGCGTCTTCGCCGGTCAGGACGGTGCCGGCAGTGCCGCAGCTCATTCAAATCAACAACTATTCGATGCCTTTCTATCGTCAACATCTAACCGGTAAGGCTGACAATGGCGGTAAGAAATCCCGGCAAACAGGACACCAAAATGAGCCGCACGTGAAACACAGATGACAAATTCCTGTTTCCCCCATCGTGATAGAGCAACAAAGCATCCACACCCGTCTCCCTCGCCGAAGGCGCTGGGGGCTGCCTGGTATGGCCGTCTCCCCATAGCAGGCAGAACAAATAAATAGCCGTTCTCGTGAAGCTTTCCTCCGTGTCTCCGTGCCTCGAACGACCGGAGGGAGTGGGTGGTAAACACTGCTTTTTTTCTGCTGGAGCCGTCCAGACTCGCTCCACTCACCCTGGCTCCGCTTTGCGCAAGCCTTTATGCAGGTTGCTAATACAGAAGACGCCAAAAGGATGGCTGGAGAGCCAAAGAAGCCCACCCCAATATGGGGACGCCGGGAAGACTCGTGAACACCAGCGAATTGGATGTTTCTGGAGATCCCTTATGCTGTTGTTCACTGGGCGAGGCGCGCCTCGGCAGTAGGCCTGGCGGGTGCAACAAAAAGGGGTTAGGAAGTCCTAACCCCTTCTATATATTACATTCTGTGCAGCGACCGTCTATTGTCCTTAAAACCGTATTCCAATAACACCTGAAGTGTATATACCATCCAGATTAGTTTTTACTCCCCAGAGCTTTGCTTCGGTTGTAAACAAATATTTCCCCTCTGCTCCAATGAACATCCTGGGAGAAATGTTGAAGTGAATCCCTAATCCTGCGGTAAAACCAAAAACTGTATCGCTGTCGTCATCTTTGGCCCTATAGCTCACATTTTCGACGGTCTCACGCACACTGACTTCTGCGTTGACGAAATACGCTCCAAGCCCGGCTATACCATATAATTCAATACAGTTTCCGATGGGGAGCATCGGTTTGAAATTGATGACAACTGGTATAATGTCCAAATCTATAGAAGCCCTTCCTGAATAGGTGGTTCCATTTATTTCCAAGGAGCCTCTCTCGGTTTTGTCCAGATTCATCCATCCCACACTCATTTCAAAAGCGAAGTTCTCATTGAATTGACGCCCGAAAGCCAATTCGCCCTGGAATCCGGTATCCAGGTCATCAATATCACCCTGTGGGAAAAATGCCCCCGGTTTAAATGCGATGTAATAGGGGTATTGCTGTCCAGCAGCAGAAGCGCTCGCTGGAACGAGACTGACCAAAACAAGTACCGCAATAGCCACGCCCAAGAAAATACGTACCCTGTTCATATTCTACAACCTCCTTTTCGAGTTTTTTGAATCCAGATAGTACATGAGACTGTCCCCCGTTTTCACCGAAATACACCCCTATGGAACAATCCGGTTCACAAAGCCAAACTTACAGACATTAAAGAATATTAATCCTTAACACTGAGAATTTGCTATTTCAAGCAAATAATGTCTGAAATCGAAGTAAGACAAAGAATATCAGCGTAATTTTAGCAGCGGCTGAAACACGTGAGATTCTGTTTCAGCCGCACAGCCTGCGCTATCGCGCAAGCCCCTCCCCCCCGCCGATAGGCGCCGGGATCTGCCTGGTATGGCCGTCTCCCCATAGCAGGCAGAACAAATAAATAGCCGTTCTCGTGAAGCTTTCCTCCGTGTCTCCGTGCCTCGAACGACCGGAGGGAGTGGGTGGTAAAAAGGCTTTTTTGTCTCACCACCCGCTGCGCCAAACAGTTCCGGGCACCCGTCGTCGACAGACGGGTGGCCCCCGAGGCGCAGAGAGATACGAGGGAAGAACTGAGATTGAAGGGCCTGTGGCCGGAAACGTCGAGACGCGCTTCCGGTCACCCAGCCTGCGCTTCGCGCATTCAGCCCTCTGCCGAAGGTGGCGAGGGTTGATGAGTTGTTAAAGGGCATAGACGCCAGGATGGAGGTAAAAATCCTTCAATTTGCCCCATGAACTATGTCATCTGCGCCCTGAGGGGTCCTTTCATTTCCGTGACTGTTCTCAGAGAAATGCCGTTCGGAATGCAGAGCAAGCCTTGACTTCTCCGATGGTGATGATGATAATGTAGTCATGATTGATTACAGAGCACACGAGGTAACTATGAGAAAAACATCGTCGATATCCCTGAGGGTACCCGAAGAGCTTGCTGCCAGGTTGGACAACCTCTCCAAAGCAACGGATCGTTCGAGATCCTATCTTGCAACCCTTGCGATAGAAGAGTTTGTTGCAGTCCAGGAATGGCAGGTCGAAGCCATTAAGGAGGGCATCGCCGACGCCGACCAAGGTCGGATTCTCTCTCATGAAAAGGCAATCTCCGAGCTGGAGACATGGGGCAGCAAGTAGAATCTCATGCGGCTCGAATGGACCCTTAAAGCCTTTGGCGATCTTAGGCAGGCAGGCGAGTACATTGCGACCGATAACCCTGAGGCCGCCAAAAGAATGGCCGCAAGAATCAAAGAGGCAGTAGAATACCTGATAGACCACCCCAATATGGGAAGACCGGGACGACTCGTTAACACCCGTGAATTGGTCGTTTCCGGGACCCCTTTTATTGTCGTTTATTGGGTGAAGGGCGCCGCCATACAGATACTCAGGGTACTCCACCATGCCAAAAGGTGGCCGTAAATAACGATAGCATCTCCACACCCATTCCACTTTGCAGTCGTGTTCTCCCCCACCCGCCGATAGGCGCTGGGGTCTGCCTGGTATGGCCGTCTCCCCGTAGCAGGCAGAAATATTGTCCTCTCTCCTAAAGCTTTTCTCGGTGTCTCCGTGCCTCGAACGACCGGAGGGAGTGGGTGGTTAATACTGCCCCTTTTTGTCTCCCCCCCACCCGCTTCGCTTGAGACACCCAGGCACCGAGAATGACTCCAGGAGCTTACAATCGAGTGAGATCGGAAACGTTGAGACTCGCTTCCGGTCACCCAGCC
>DCUF01000078.1 GCA_002328485.1 Deltaproteobacteria bacterium UBA2221 | reverse complement strand
GATGGCAGTGGCGGTGAGGCCGCACAAATAAAGCGGTGAGGAGTAAGGCGTGAGGAGTGAGGAGTGAGGAGGAAAAGAAGAAGCGTACTGTTGTTTCTTGCCCCCTACCTGTGGCGTCTTTTACCTTACCGTTTTGTCCCACCAAATAACCGCCCAGATGGGCGATAAATCGTAGTCTGTAGCCCAGAAGTCGCCCTCCTTCACCAGATGGAGGGATAGAAACTTTTCCAGGGCGGCTCTTTCGGAATCGGTGGGGTTGTGCAGCATCCAACTCATGGAATCGAAGGCATCCTGAACACTTTCGAACCTCCGAGGATCCTGGGTGATAAAATTGACGTTTGCCAAGATACCCATCTGGTGGAGCAGGTTGTATTTGCAGATGTAGTCGGGACCAGCATTGAGGGGCCGTCCCACGGCCTTAAAGACCCTACGGTCAAAGGGCCCGTCGTCCACTATAGTCGCAATCAGAACCTTCTTTCGGGCTGTGGCGTCGATCTTGACGATTGCCTCACGGAGATCATCGGGAACCAGCGAACGGGATGCAAGAACGACGTCATGCCTTTCGATCCCGGCTGCCTGCCAGTCGTCTTCCCAAGCGAGGTTTCTAACCGTAATATTGGTGATATTTCTGGTCTTGCATTCCTCAGCGAGGGCATCCAGCACACCTTGCGAGAAGTCGGCGGCTGTGATCTGTCTGACCAAGCCGGAAAGGGGGGGCCAAGATGCCCGATCCGCATCCCATATCAAGCACCGTCCAGTCTGGTTGAGGTTTCATGATGCCCAGGAAATCCTGAACGTAACAGTCCTCTGGAATGGCCCGCTTGGACTGAGAAGATCGTTTATCCCAGCCCGAGGCGCTTTTCTGGACGATTGTCCGACGCGCCCTCAGCTCTTTCCAGAGGTCGTTCCAGTCAACCGATTCCAACAGATCCGATATCATCTTATCAACTCACGTTGCTGGTCGTGGCGGAGAAACGGCTCCGTAGTAGCTTATGCCGTCAGAACAAGGCCTGCAAAGAATCTTGCCGTCCCGTACCACCTCTCGTTTGTCCATAACCTGTTCTCCACAGGCCGAACATACCGATATCTGCGACGGTTTCCCCGGCATATCCTCGGGCCTTAAATGCACGGTTACGTCCTGGAGCATAAATAGCTTGTCGGCCGGCATGACCACGTATTGTTCAAGATCGATGGGCGGCTCCTGGTCTATCACCTCTCGGGTCCTCGTATCGCCGGGCTTCCCCTTGCTTCGGACAACGACCCGCACGGCTTTGCCGGTCTTGACGTTTATAAAGGTTGCCGCCATCTTGCCATAGTCCAGAATCTTCATGGACCGTTTCCCTGGGTGGCATCCGGTCACACTCAGTATAGCATCCGTGGCGCAGCGGTCAGTTTCAACGTAGACAATCAAATCTTTTCGGTCCTTGCCTTTGGGGTCATCGATGCCGATCGCTTGAAGGCCAAGCAGAGCGAGGCGGGTTCCAAGGACGATTCCTGCGCAGACATCCCCGTGGAATGCTTTGGCCTCTTCAAGGCAGGTCCTCAGATCGAGACGGTTTTCTCCCATACTTTCCTCCAAATTGTGTCGGGCCTCTATCTGCCGGTGTTTTGAAAGCCCCTGGCTATACACAGCGGTCCGTTCATCCTGTTTGGGTTGATACAACTGACCTTCTTGACACACTCGTGAAAGAGATGGTAGGCGAGGGCACCCTCCGAAACCATGTCCACGGCCCGGTCGGGATCTGAAACCATGACGCCGCTGACGATGGCTACCCCCCTCGAAAAAAGGGCATCGGGTACGAAGCTTGCCGTCGGGCCGACGACAAGGGTGGAGGCGTTAGGCGATGTCCACTCAAGAAGGGAATCGATTGTACCGTTTGCAACAGCGGCGCCGGTGATGATCGCAAGGTCGCATTCGGCCAGTGCCTGCTGCGTCTGTTCAAGAGGCGCACAAAAGTGCCCTGTATCCTCTGTTAGGGTATTGCTTTTCTTTTCGATGACCTTTAGCTCGACTCCCGGAAAATCCTTCAACCGGCGGATGAATGGCACGATAGCACCGACCATGGCAATCCTTCTGACCCGATCAAGATCGATCAGATCGAGTACGTCCGGACCCTCGACAACCTGATATCTTTCCCCTTGGCCAAGAGGACCTGCCGCAAGGGCATTCATGACCACAAGGCGAATGGTTCGGAAGAGGATACTGTTCTCCCTCGAAGCAAGGACCTCTACCACAGGCATCCCCTTGAATCTGCGCGGCGGGTCCATGTTGAAAGGCGGCGGCCCCGGATCGGAATGAATTTCTATGGCCGGCGTGTAAGAGATGCCGCCGCTACCACAGGACAGCTTGACTGCTGTAAAAAAGACACCCACAGCGAGCCTTTCCACCGTAATCCACCGTAATCGTTCGCCGTATTTTTCACAGATAACGTCCACCGTTTCGTCGAGTACTGTTGAAGACATAATCTTGGACTCCATTTTTCCGAGCGCTCGAAGGCATAGCATACATCCTATATATTCCAGTAAAGACAGCAAAAATCAAGACAATAATATTCACATAGGGGCTTTATATAACCTAAAGTGACCATAAGATATATTATTGAAATATTTTGATCATAAAATGGCGTCAAGACCTAAAAAAGGTCGCAATGATACCCTCGGGATGCTACCGCTGATACTGTACCTTTGAGGCGGCACGGCGCCTTAACTTCTGCTATACTTTTGTGGCAAAAATTATTGTAGAAAGGAGTCATTCATGGAAGACGTGACATTCGACGACTTCAAGAAACTGGACCTCAGGGTAGCGGAGATAAAGGCGTGCGAGGACGTGAAAGGCGCCGATCGTCTGTATCACCTCACGATCGATCTCGGAGAGGAACGACATATCGTAGCGGGGATCAAGGGCCACTACGAAAAAGAGGAACTGATCGGGAAAAGGATTATTATGGTGGCGAACCTAGCGCCAAGAACGATTAGAGGGATTACGTCGCACGGCATGCTTCTCGCTGCATCCAATTCTGACAAAAGCTCAGTGGTCCTCGTTGTTGCCGATAAGGATATTCCCAACGGCAGCAGTGTTTCCTGAGGAGATATTGCCTCCACCAAGCGATGAAAAAGGGCTTCGGGGTGTCGGATCAGGACAAATGATCCACGGCGTAGCCCTTTTTCATCGCAACCAGTCGACTATGGCGCGCCTGGATGATACTTGAAGGATATGTTCAAACGCACCCTGTACCCGGTGACCTTGCCATTTTCAACGGTGACGTCCTGTTTCACGACCTCCGCGATCCGCAGGTCCTCCAGCGACTGACCTGCCGTCTCAATGGCATTCTTGGTGGCTTCCTCCCAGGAGGTCTTGCTTGTACCGACAATGTCAATGATCTTGTACACGCTGCCTTCCATATGGTCCTCCCTGTTCAATTATTTGATGTGTCTCTTCTCACATTGTAGCACGGAGGGAATTTCAGTCAACGAAACTCCTTCGATCAGATCCCTCCGCAGCTTATATCTTTGATTTTTTACCTTTTCGTTTTATTATTGCTCAGTGGTTGAGTATATGCAAGGGGGAGAGGTTATGAGAAAGCTATCTTTTTTGATAACAGGGTTGATTATCCTTTTCTTGGCGCAGCAGGCGAAGGCCGATCTGCTGGGCGATCTGCTGAAAGGCGTGACGGCGCCATCATCGAAGGGAAGCGGTCTGGACAATGACACCGTTGTCTCGGGGCTCAAGGAGGCACTTTCGGTGGGCACCAAAAATGCGGTGACCTCCGTCTCAAAAACAGACGGCTATTTCGGCAACCAGATGATCAAGATCCTGATGCCGGAAAAGATTAGAAACGTGGCCGATGTCTTGGGTAAGGTGGGATTTCAAAAGCAGGTAGATGACTTCGTCCTTGCCATGAACAGAGCAGCAGAAAAGGCCGCGCCCGAGGCAACCGACTATTTTGTGGGCGCCATCAAGGAAATGACCCTTCAGGACGGTCAGAAGATATTGAATGGCGGCAATACGGCCGCCACAGACTACTTCAAGTCAAAGACGTCCCATAAGCTCTATACAGCCTTCAAGCCCATAGTGAGCCGAAGCATGGAAGAAGTGGGCGTGGCCCGGGCCTACAAGAACATGATGTCCTCGTACTCTTCTCTGCCCTTCATGAAGGCTGAGAGCCTTGATGTAGACGACTACGTTACAAACAAGGCCCTGGAAGGGCTATTTTACATGGTAGCGCAAGAGGAACAGAAGATTAGGACCAACCCCGCAGCGAGGACTACCGAGATCCTGAAAAAGGTGTTTGGTCGCTAAGAGGCCGGGGCCAGTTCGAATGAGGCCCGGAGAAGGCCTACAATGAGGGCCGTTAGAATGCAGAATATAGTGAGGCCTGTGCCGATTTGTTGTTCCAGGAGATAGGATACGAAGGATAGTTACGGGATGTAGTGGTCATGGAAAAGAAAAAGAGACAACCGGTGATTCAGGACAGCTATCAGGAAGGACGCCTTCCCTCGGGTCTACTGAGGGACATCTTCAACCAGTTTGATGCCGCCCTTCTCATCCATGACCTTCATGGAAGGCTTGAAGACGTAAACGAGAGATTCCTGCACATGTTTGACTGCATTTACGAGGAGGCGCTCGGTTCCAATGTCAGTGACTACCTGATCCCTTTTCCCCCCTTTGAAGGGCCTTTTGTTCTCGACGACGTTCCATCTGACGGGCACCGAGTGTTCCAGGGAAGGGGGCGACGTCCAAAAGATGGTTCTGTCTTTGATGTGGAGGTGTCCCAGGCAAGGCTTTCATCAACGGGAAATAACCATGTTCTGGTTACCTTTAGGGATATAGCCGAGCGGACGAGGGTTGAGCAGGAACTGAGGGCGACGAGGGATCAGCTTAAGACCTACCTGGATGCGATGTACGATTCCGTTTACGTTCATGATCTGGACGGACGGATCAAACACGTGAATCGCCGGATGCTCCAATGGCACGGCTTAACAGGCCGGGAGGACGTGATTGGCCTCACCATTCATGACATATCTCCTCCCCACAGCCCCATGGATGACCTTGCAATAAACTGGGAAAAGGCGATAGCGGGGGAGAACCAGTTTTTTGAATGGCAGGTCAGGCGACTATCGGATGGAGAGGTCTTCCCGGTGGAGGTTTTTTTAACGAAGCTCTCTCTGCCCGAAGGAGACTGCGTCCTTGCCAATGTTCGAGACATCTCTGAACGGAAGAGGGCCGAAAGTCTTCTGGCCAGTGAGAGGCAGATCTTCTTCTCGGCCCTGGAAGGCAATCCCCACGGCATAGCCCTCCTGGACAATAGAGGCTATTTCATCTACGTCAACTCTCAATTCACGGCCATAACAGGATACCTGCTTGAGGATATCCCCACATGGGGGACCTGGGTTCAAAGGACCGGCGCCAACCGCATCCTGGGCAACCAACCCCTCGATCCCCGGGCAAGATTCGCCTCTTCGCATAAAGGGGAAAAGCAGACTGAGTATCGTATCGCCTGCAAGGACGGGCAATTGAAGGATGTGGAGTCCCGGATAACCTTGTTGGGAGACAAGAGCCTCGTGGTTCTGACCGATGTGACGTCCCGTAAGAAGGCAGAGGAGGATCTGCTTGCAGAAAAGCAGAAGTTTGAGCTCGTTTCCGAGAGTTCGCCCCTCGGGGAGGCTGTGATAGCCGGTGCCGACATGCTCTATTTTCGGTATGTCAACCCGAGGTTTCGGCAGATCTTCGGGTACGACGACAATGAGATGCCCGACCTGAACGAGTGGTTTGTGCTCTTGCGGCGCTCCTGGAGACAGCCCGAGACCATCCTCGCGAGTGTCGAACGGGAAGGGGCAAAGGGCTATACGAGGGAGATAAAATCAAGGGACGGCAAGAGAAAGTACGTCAAATTCATCTCCGTGTTCCTTGTTACCGGGGAAATACTGGTAACCTGCGAGGATGTGACCCTGGCCCATGAAGCAGAGGAGAAGATCAGACAGCGCAACCTCCAGTTGGAATTCCTCAATTTTGTCGTCACGTCGGTGAGCAGCTCCCTCAATCTCCGCGAAATACTGGATGCGATGAAGAAGGCCTTCGTTGAGAAGCTGGAGATCGACGCTGGCGGCATCTTCTTCTACGATGGAACGCTCGACAGATTTCACACCGAGGTTTCATGGGGCATACCCGATACGGCGGCGGCGGAGTTCGAAGAATTCGCCCTTCGCAGTTACCAGAAAGGGGTCCCCCTTTACGAAGGAGGCGTTGCCCTTGTGAGCGCTCGGCTCAGCCCTTCCAGGGAAATCTTTCATGGATCAGCGCAGCGGCACTGGAAGAGCTATCTCTGCATTTCCCTGTTTGAGGACGGCGGCATTCAGGCAATGATATGCCTCATCGATGAAGACAGTGATAAATTCAGCGAGGAGCAGATGGCGTTCTACAGTGCCATGGCAAAGCAGATGGGCATCGCCATGGAGAACGCCCGGTTGTTCGAGCGGGTTCGGCAGTCGGACCGCGAGATGAAAGCCCTTTCTCTGCGTCTGGTCAACGTCCAGGAGGCTGAACGAAGTTATGTTGCCCGAGAGCTCCATGATGAGATAGGTCAGGTCCTTACGGGTCTAAAGCTGACCCTGGAGCGACACGCCCTGGATCTGGGGGGAGAGACGAAGGGGCATTTGCTTGAGGCCAAGGAAACCGTAAACAGGCTCCAGGTTTTTGTTCGGGAGTTTTCCCTTGACCTCAGGCCGTCCATGCTTGACGATTTGGGTTTGATACGTACCCTTCCCTGGCACTTCGAACGTTTTCGAAAGGCCACCAATATCCGGGTCCATTTCCAGCACCGTGGCGTCGAGGACCGGCGATTCTCCATAGAGGCGGAGACAGCGGTATTCAGGATTGTCCAGGAGGCCCTCACCAACGTGGCGCGCCACGCCAAGACCGAAGAAGCTGTTGTCCGGCTATGGTTCGACGATAAAGACCTCAAGATTCAGATTGAGGATCGTGGCCAAGGCTTTGACCCTAGATCGCTCCTCGCGGGGAGCACTACCGGCATCAGCGGAATGAAGGAGCGGGCCTCGCTCCTTGGAGGGTCTTTTACCATGGAAAGCCATCCTGGGTCCGGTACGCGTCTCACAGCGGAGTTGCCTGTGGAAATCCAATAGGGGCATCAAGTTATGGGAACAATCAGCATAGTCCTCGCTGACGACCACAGCATTGTAAGACAGGGGTTTAAGGCGCTCCTGGAAAACGAGAAGGATTTTTCCGTAATAGCCGAAACCGGTGACGGCTTGGAGGCTGTGCAGGTGGTGGCTAGATTGAAGCCCACCGTCCTCATAGCCGACCTGATGATGCCCGGCCTCAGCGGGCTTGAGGTCACCCGTCAGGTACGGAAACTATCGCCTGATACAAAGGTCATCATCCTGTCCATGTATATGGATGAACCGTATGTGGTGGAGGCTCTGAAAAACGGGGCCTACGGGTATGTACTGAAAGAGTCGAACATAGCAGATCTGATAAAGGCGGTCCGTGAGGTGGTGGGAGGACGCCATTTTCTCGGCCCTCCCCTTTCAGAGCGGGCAATAGAGGTCTACATCCAGGGAGCAAAAGGATCGTCTGTCGATCTCTACGATACCCTGACTACCCGTGAGACGGAGGTGCTTCACCTCATTGTCCAGGGACTCAGCACAGCCGATATCGCCAAGAAACTCTTTATAAGTCCCCGGACGGCCGAGCTCCACAGATCGAGCATGATGAAGAAGCTTCACCTCCACACAAAGATCGATCTTATCAAATACGCCGTAAATAAAGGCATCCTGCCGACCCTGGCAAAGTAGCGATCGCCAGGGTCGGAATCAAGACCCTCATCCCCAGGAAAGTTTGTCCCCCGGTTCCGCCGATTCTCCAAAATATGGCTTCCTGCCTGCGTTTTTGCCACCTCTAGCACAAACCGAAGGTAAAAATTATGTACTGTTCCCGAGGATAATTAGGGGGGACTACGTATATACAGGGTGGGCCTAGGTGGGCGATATTTCTCTTGTTACGATATAAGGCTTAAATGGCCCACCAGGAGAGGGAGCGGGCATGGCAGAGGGACGGGATAGGAAAGGCGGGCAGGCGAAATGGGTATGGGGGTACCCAGAACGACGAAATCAAAACTGCCACGGGAAGCATTGGCCTAGGCCCACAACTCGATCGTTACCGGAACCAACGGCATCGGAACCAAGGGGGTTCCTAAGGGAAGCAAAAAATAATATGCGGGGGTAACTATGAACGGGAGAAAGACGGTTCTGCTTGTNNTGCATGGTGATGGATATAGGGCTTATGAAGGACCCTATGATAAAACCGGACATCACCAGACAGGAAGTGGCAGCCGCTAGCGGTCATACGCTGGAAGACCTCATCGAACAGGCACTGTCAGGTCGTTACGAGGCGTCCGCCGAGGAACTGGCCATCGGTGCCGGGAGGTTCATGGCCGAGGAGCTGGTGCCGAACGGTACCATCGACGGTGTCATTGCCATAGGCGGCAGCATGGGAACGGCAATAACGCTCAAGGCCCTCCGTTCTCTACCCATAGGCTTCCCCAAGACGTTGATCTCCACGGTGGCCCTGTCGGATTATGTCCACCCTGTGTTTGTCCAGTCCGATATTATGCTGGTCCAGCCGATCAGTGATTTTTGCAGTCTCAACGACTGGTCGAAAAGGGATCTGCAGCGGGCGGCCGTGTCCATGGCCTCGATCGTGTCCAGAGAAAAACCCCTGGAAAACGGACCGTGGATCGGCATTACGTGCACCGGCTGGACCCATTATGTCCCGCGTATCAAGGAACAGTTGGAGAAGACCGGTTACAAGGTATCCGTATCACACTCGGTAAGCATGCAGGGCAGCATCATGGAGCAGCTTATCAGGCAGGGGGTTATCAAAGGGTTTCTTGACCTGTGCCCCTTTGAGCTTCCCCATGAGGTTGCCGGTGGATCGTGCAATTCAAGACAGAGGATGCAGGCTGCGTCGGAGATGGGCATCCCCCAGATCGTAAGCCCCGGTATGTGGGGGCTATTTACCATGCCGACGGCAGACATGGAAAGATGGGCAGCCGAGGGGCGGTTCACGGTACCCCACAACGAGATCCTCGGCACTGCGAAGATGACCATCGAAGAGATGATTGAGTCGTCAAAACTCATGGCTGCAAGGCTCAACAAGTCAGAGGGTCCCGTGGCGGTTGTGGTGCCCGCCCAGGGTTTTCACCACTACGATAGGCCGGACAAGATGTATGACAACCCGGAAGGCAGGAAGGTCTTCATGGAGATCATGCGAAGCCACTTGAAACCCGGCATAGAACTCCACATTCTGGATTGCCATATCAACGATGCTGAATATACGGAGAAGGTGATGGAACTGGCGCTCAGATTCTTCGGCGGTATATCGAGGGAAGGCATGGGCAAGATCGTAAACCTGACGCCCTTCAGGGCCCAGTCTGAAAGGGCTGAGGAAGTGCAGGAGTTGCCAAGTGAGAAACGGGCTGCACGTGCATCACGGTAGTAGTGATGTCCCACGCATATTATCCTCCCCCCGGATGATATCGCCGTACGTTATCGGCCCCTCTCTCCCCTGCCCCGGGGAGAGGGGCTCTTTCGAAGGGTGGAGGCTGTAGGAAAGAGATCCCAAAAAGGAGGAAAGAATCATGATAAACAGTGCTGCCGTCAGATCGATAGAAATTGAGGAAACCGAGACTGTGTTGCAGGGTTTAGCCGCATCCGGAGGTATTGCTGAAGGCGTATGCAGGGTTGTAACCAGCGTGAAAGAACTTGCGGCGGTTGAGGAGGGAGCCATATTGGTCTTTCCCACCTCTGGCCCCGAGATAGCGGCCGTTATCTCTAAGCTCGCCGGAGTCGTAACCGAGAAAGGCGGACGATTGGGCGGCGCCACCTACTACGCCAGGGAAACGAATATCCCCTGTGTCACATCCGTCAAGGGGTCCATGAAGGCAATCTGCGATGGCCAGATGATCAGGGTGGATGGCTTTGAGGGGACGGTAACCCTTCTGTCCTAAGGGAGGGAGAGAGCCGATCCCAGGAATCATCACAATCAAACGTGTGAGGCGTGGCTGGCCCTTATCACGAGGGATGCTGCCACGCCTCCCCTTACTTGGCGGAGGCAGACCGGACGTGTCGTATGGCGGAGCGGGGTGCGCCAAGAAATTTGCTTGCACGAGGATTCTTCCATGAACTTCAATCAACTAAGAGCATTCTATACCGTTGCCAGGACAGGGGCCTTTTCAAAGGCGGCTCAAGAGCTTGAGGTAACCGAGCCGGCAGTCCTTATTCAGGTGAAGACCCTTGAACGATACCTCCACTGCAAGCTCCTGGACAGGTTCGGAAAGGATTGGCGCACTACCGAAGCCGGCAGGATTCTTTACGAATACGCGGAACGGATCTTTGGCCTGGTCAAAGACGCGGATCAACAGATCAAGGAGCTCCAGGCCCTAAAGAGCGGCGAGCTCAGCATAGGAAGCGTCAAGGCCCTTGCCCAATATCTAATGCCCCGCCTCGTGTCGTCCTTTCAGACCGTCTACCCCACCATAAGGCTGCTTCTGTCCGAAGGGAACTCTGAAGAACTGGTTAAGGGTGTTCTCGACCATCAATTCGAGGTTGCCCTCGTTGCGCGCATACCGTATGGCGATCGAATCACCGCCTTGCCCTTCAGCAGGGAAAGGATAGTCGTTGTCATCTCTCCCGAGAGCGAGCTCTCGCAAAGAGAGGATGTCTCCCTGGAGGAACTCAACGATTATCCTGTCATTTGCAGGGACGGGGGCTCCGCCACGAGCCGGGCCATGAGAACCATATTCGCACGGCACGGCCTGAACCCTTCGTCGGTAATAGAGTCTGCAAACACCGAGTTCATCAAGGACATGATCAAACAGCGCAGGGGCTATTCCTTTGTCAGCGCCATTGCTGTGAGAAAGGAGATTGGTTGGGGCGAACTCGCCACGGTGCCTCTAAAGGGGGGCGACATGGAGATCGACATCGATATTATTCACCTCAAAGACAAAGCCCTCTCTCCGGCTGCCTCGGCCTTCCTCACCTTCCTCCGCGAACGGAGTGATCCGGAGGATCTGGTGCGAACGGCGGACAAGATAGGGGAATGGGGGATAGAGCCTCTATCGGTGGCCAAAGTAAGGCAGCAGAAGAATGAGCGTCTTCATCTCGTTAAGGGGTCGGCCGGACCGATGGCCGTACATTCTTAACGGCAGCAAACCGGCAAAGCAGCATCATGGTAAGGGGCGATTCCCTTCGCGGGCCGGCCTAAGGGTTCTCCCCATGGCCCATGATGCGGCGACCTAACTCCCTGCAGTACTCCTGAACAACCCCTGAATGCTTGACACCAAAGCCACCCCCTCCTATAATGGGCCTTGAGAGCAGGGGGATAAAAGCACAGCCCTTTTGGGCAAAGGGCACGGTTATCTTTCTCGTCGGAGAAGAACAAAACAAGGAGATCAGGATATGCTGGGGAAAAGAAGAATTCTTTATGGAGGGGTATTGCTGTCGATTATCGTCTGGTTCATCATGCTGATGGCGGGGGTCGGGGTGGCTTATTCTGCGGAAAAAACCCCCGTTACCCGCTATTGGATGAGCGTATCTACCGAGAAAGGTGCTTTTCCGGGCATGACGCCAGGATCGATGGGACCCGGAGCGCTGTTGGGGAGCATACTGGGTAGAGGCGGCGATTCGGGAAAGAGGCTTCAGCTTCAGGTGAATTCCCCTCAACCCCTTCCCGGTGACCCAAAGGCCACCCACGACATCCCTCCTGGACAGAATATGGGGCCGACCCTGCCGCTCGTGACGCCCGAAGTGAGCCGAGACCGGTCAGAGGTGGAAGGGGATCGACCGGAAACAAAGATAGAAAAGCCGAAGATGCGCATGCTCGTTTACTGGGGCTGCTCGGAGACGGTAAGGCCAGGCCAGCCGTTCGTTATTGATACGGAAAAGGCCAGCCCGGCCGAATTTGCCAAAGCTTTCCAGGGAAGATACGTTTCATCCCAGAATCCCCCTTCGCCACAGGGAGGCCGGTCCTATGCCGACTGGCCGAACAAGAAGGATTCTAAACGGGTCCCCGCGAACAGTTCGCTTGTGGGCAGCCACGTTGTCCATGGGAACTATCTCCCCGACATCAAGTTTGCCATAGACTCGGGACACGACTTCATGGCACCCGTCGAATTCACTTCGAAGAAGGGCTCTCCGGCCGAGAGCTTCTTTTTTCAGTGGAGTACCATTCCTACGGCCACCGGCTATTTCGCCACGGCAATGGGACACGACGGTAAAACGGGCACCATGATCATCTGGACTTCGAGCGATGTAAGGGAAACCGGGGGTTCACTCATGAATTTTCTTCCCAACGAAGATGTCCGCCGACTCATCCGCGAAAAGGTGGTCATGCCGCCCTCAGTTACCCAGTGCGTCGTTCCGAAAGGGATTTTCAAGGATGCCGAGGGTGCCATGATACAGTTCATCGCCTATGGAGACGAAATGAACGTGGGTTACCCGCCCAAGCCGAAGGATCCTGTCTGGACCGTGAAGGTGAGGCGGAAATCGACGTCCATGCTGCCACTCATGGAGATGGGAGGACGAGGGACGTCGTCAGGAGACGAGTCGAGTGGTGAGGGCGAGCAGTCCACGGAAAAGAAGGAAGGGCTATCGCCCGGCAAACTGTTGAAAGGAATATTCGGTCGGTAGCTCCATACCTGGACCTCTTCTGACCCTGTCCCCAGATCCTGCATCTTCCCTATTTCTAGGATAGGGGGACAGGCGCCTTCGGAAACGCCTGCCCCCCTATCCCTATCCCCGCACATGATGTACCCACCTGTCGTGCCCTTTTCCCCCTCAGAGGTTAGAGGCTCACGGATGTCCGTGGCGGCCTCCCCGATCATCGCCGGAAGGGACGATTCGGAAGGATGTGCGGAAGTTCTAGAGATTATCACGGCATCCGCCTCTGATCACTTGCCCGGTTGACAGGCAGTACCTTGAAAAGGAACACTTCGATTATTATCCTTGGTTGACAGTCAATTTGCCCGGACGGATGTCTCGGGAAGGAGGTTGCAATGAGAAAGTTAACCGTCTGCATGGTAATGTTCTTGGCTCTTGTCGTTGGTTTGTCGGCATGCAGGACGCCTGCCGGTAGGAGCGCGGGCCAGGTGGTGGATGATGCAACCATCACGAGTGAAGTGAAGGCAAAGCTTCTGGCTGACAGCGTCACCAAGGGGATAGCGGTCAGTGTGGAGACCTTCGAGGGCCAGGTTACCTTGACAGGGGCGGTTGATAACGAAGACGAGCGTGAGAAGGCGGGACAAATTGCAAAGGGTGTACGTGGCGTTAGGAAGGTGCATAACCTATTGAATTTGAAAAAGTAGTAGCGACCTTTTTGTCCCCCGGGATCATTGAGACCGTGATAAGCCGTGGGTAAAGCGCGGCCCAAGAGATAGTGCGGCCTTTCTTCCTGTAGCTCGCGCAAAAAGCAGGTTTGAGCATGTCCTATATTTTTTTGGCGATGGTGAATGCGGAGGTGTTCGGTGGAGGACAAGGCCAAGACGAAAGAGCAGTTGCTGCGTGAACTTGCACAACTGCGCGAAAAGATAGCCGAGTTTGAGATCTCCCACGCTGAGCTCAAAAAGGCCGAGGAGATATCCCTCGAAAGGGAGAACCGCTTCCGGGCCATAGCCGATTACGCCTATGGCTGGGAGGACTGGTTCGACGTGAATGGTAAGCTCGTTTGGGTCAGCCCGGCAGTCCTCAGGATTACCGGATACACGGCTGCCGAGTGCATGGCCATGATCGACTATCCTCTTCCCCTCACTGACCAGGAGGATAGAGATAGGGCGGCCGCTTATCTGGCAGAAGCGGTTCAGGGTGTGAGCCGCAACGATGTCGAATTGCGGATCCGCTGTAAAGACGGCAGCCTGAAGTGGATAGGGGCTTCATGGCAGCCTATGTACGATAGGAATGGCGCCAGCATGGGCCATCGGTCAAGCCGCCACGATATTACGGAGCGCAGGCAGATGGAACAGATGCTGCGGCGCAGTGAACGGATATACCGGGCAGTCGGCGAATCGATCGACTACGGCGTCTGGGTCTGTGAGCCCGACGGGCGGAACATCTATGCCAGTGAGTCCTTCCTGAAGATGGTGGGGCAAACCCAGGAGGAGTGCTCCAGCTTCGGATGGGGGTTGGTGCTCCACCCGGATGATGCGGAACGGACGATCGCAGCATGGCAGGAATGTGTCCGGACAGAAGGCATCTGGGATGTGGAGCATCGCTACCGCGGCGTGGACGGCACGTACCATCACGTCCTTGCCCGGGGCATACCTGTCCGCGACGAGGAGGGGCGTATCCTCTGCTGGGCAGGCATCAACCTCGATATTGACCACCTGAAGCAGATGCAGGATGACCTTCGCAGAGCCCACGACGAGCTCGATATCCGTGTTCAGGAGCGCACGGCCCAGTTGAAGCGTCAGGCAGAACTCCTTGACCTCTCCCACGATGCCATTATTGTGGCCGGTATGGACGGCAGGATTTTTTTCTGGAGCCCAGGTGCAGAGGAGACCTATGGTTTCTCGAAGGGGGAGGCCCTGGGTAGGTTTATGCCTGAACTGCTCCGTATACAATCTGCCGTCCCGATGAACGAGATCGTCGATATGGTCAAGCATCACAGCCGATGGGAAGGCGAGCTTGTCCATACCTGCAAGGACGGAAGGGAGGTGACGGTGCACAGCCGGTGGGCCCTCCGGCATGACAAGGATACAGGGACAATGGAGATCCTGGAGGTGAACCGGGACATAACCCTTCGCAAGCAGGCCGAGGAGGCCCTCCGCACCATGGGGGCGTACAACAGGAGTCTGATCGAGGCCAGTGTTGACCCTCTCGTCACCATCAGCCCGGAGGGCAGGATCAATGATGTGAACAGTGCCACGGAGCGTGTCACGGGTTATCCCCGGAGCAAGCTTATCGGCACTGACTTCTCTGACTATTTTACCGACTCTACAAAGGCGAGGGCTGGGTACCAACGGGTCTTTCAAGAAGGTGTTGTGAGAGACTATGAGCTGGTGATTCGGCATAAAGACGGACACACAACCCCTGTCCTCTACAACGCGTCACTCTACAGGGACGACGGAGGGAGCGTGATAGGGGTTCTTGCTACCGCCCGTGACATCAGCGAGCGGCGCCACCTTGAAGCTCAGCTCCGCCAATCCCAGAAGATGGAGGCCCTCGGCACCCTTGCGGGAGGTGTGGCTCATGACTTCAACAATATCCTTGCCGCCATCATCGGCTTTAGCGAGCTGGCAAAAGACCACATGGCAGAAGACCTCCGGGAGAGGCGTTACATCGAGAGGGTGCTTCAATCCGGCATACGAGGCCGTGAGTTGGTCCGTCAGATGCTGCAATTCAGCCGTAAAACGGACCAGGAAAGAAAGCCCCTCCTGCTGAGCGCCCTTGTCAAAGAGGCCGTCAGACTGCTAAGGGCCTCTATACCAAGCTCAATCAGTATCAAAACGACCGTCAAAAGCGAGTCCGGCGTGATCATGGGCGACGCCGTTCAGATTGAGCAGGTCCTCATGAATCTCTCCACAAATGCGGCCCACGCCATGAGGGAAAAAGGCGGGGTCATAGAGATCGAGTTGAGCGATTTCAGTGTTACCGGGCCAAGGGGCAACTCTCGTGACATGGAGCCGGGCCTTTACATGAAGTTGGTGGTCCGCGACACAGGTTCGGGTATCGCCGCGGAAATCATGGACAAAATCTTCGATCCCTTCTTCACGACAAAAAAGACGGGAGAAGGGACCGGCCTCGGTTTGTCGGTCGTGATGGGAATCGTGAAACAGGCGAACGGATACGTTACGGCTGAGAGTGTGCCGGGAAAGGGGTCTGCCTTCACCGTGTACCTCCCGAAGGTGGAGGACGAGTCGAGGATCGAACAGAGGGGCTACGAAGATATCCCCACAGGGCAGGGACGAATC
Source organism: Deltaproteobacteria bacterium UBA2221 (assembly GCA_002328485.1). Lineage (GTDB taxonomy): Bacteria > Desulfobacterota > Syntrophorhabdia > Syntrophorhabdales > WCHB1-27 > WCHB1-27. The sequence continues at coordinate 27,571 of DCUF01000078.1, read as the reverse complement.
TTGTTTGTGGACGACGAAGAGGCCCTGGTCGAGATGGGCGAAGACATCCTCGCAGAACTGGGGTACGAAGTGGTAGGCCGGACCAAGGGCGGGGAAGCTCTGGCCCATTTCAGACTCGACCCAGCCCGCTTCGACCTGGTCATCACAGACCAAACCATGCCTGACATGTCCGGGACCGAGCTTGCCTCAGATCTTCTCGTCCTTCGTCCTGATATACCTATCATCCTTATTACGGGATTCAGCCACGCGGTCAACGAGGAATCGGCGAGGGCGCTCGGTATCAAGGGCTTTGTCACGAAACCTCTCACCCGGGAGGAGATCGCAAAGACGATAAGAAAAGTGTTTGACGAGAAGACATGACGGTTGGGGCGGGACAACAACGCCCACCCTGAGGAGACCACCTGGGACACCGGATCGCGGGTCAGATCGAGAACCTGAGGTGGCCCTTAGTCCCCAATAATCTTCACCAGTACCCTCTTTTTCCGCCTTCCGTCAAACTCGCCATAGAAGATCTGTTCCCAGGGTCCGAAATCGAGCTTTCCATCGGTAACGGCCACAACCACCTCCCGGCCCATGACAGACCTTTTGAGATGGGCATCGCCGTTGTCCTCTCCCACATTGTGCCGATACTGGGAAACCGGTTCATGGGGGGCCAATTTCTCCAACCATACCTCAAAATCATGATGGAGCCCTGATTCGTCGTCGTTTATGAAGACCGACGCTGTGATATGCATGGCATTGCAGAGTACCAAACCCTCCTTTACCCCGCTTTCCCTGAGACACTGCTCGACCTCGGGGGTGATATTTACAAAGCCCCGCCTGGCGGGTATGTTGAACCACAGCTCTTTTCGATAACTCTTCATGCCGCACCTCCGTTAATCTCTTTTCTCATACTTATCTGTTCGTGACAATGAAAATCAACCCGTCTCTGAGGAGCTGATTGGAACATTGTCCATGATTGATTCCCGATTTCCCGCAGGTCCGCCGTTCCTCAAGTGCAGCATAAGGCGGAGGGCTTACGGTGACCACCCGCCCCCAGCAAACTCGGAGGATGGGTCGCCGGTCCGGTTGGTCGGGGCGACTGGAACGTGCACGGTAGTTGCATGCCGAGGACGTGTGACGTAAGCCGTCTCTGCCGGGCACCCATGTCTCCCCACGTGGCTGCGGAAGTAGAGACCATCGTCATGAATGGCGCTGCAGGCAAATAAAAGGAGGACTTACCAAGGGGTGGTAGAAGGGCCCTAAGAAAGGTGCGCGGAGGAATGGCAGGGCCGAGGAGGCCATGCAAAAAGGAATAACCTTTGAACAATGCTCCGGACCGTTTCTCAACACTGATTCCCTCTTGTGTTTCGCCTATGTATCCCCGCTCAGCGCCTTTGGAACATTCCTTGACGTGTCAAGCATAATTTCCCTATGAAAACTGAATATCAGGCGGCGATGTCGGTAATCGATAGGCTCTCCTGGCGCCCCTCTCTCCGGGTGTAGCGCCATGGAAGACAAGCGGAAAGCAGCCGATGCCATTGTTGGTCAAGGTAAACGGCAAGGAATTCAAGTTTGCGGAAACCTTTGTCATCGGCCGGGGGTCGGGCTGTGACCTTCAGATACCGGACGATTGGGTGAGCAGAAAGCACGCAGTGGTGGAGTTCGACGGCCAGCATGGGATGGTGAGAGATCTGGGCAGCGCCAATGGCACCTATGTGGATGGGGAGAAGATAGAAAAGGTGCCGTTGTACGGCACGTCGGAAGTCCAGCTCGGAGGGCAAGGGCCTATCATCTCCGTAGTGGTTCAGGAGAGGATTATCCCTGAAGAAAAGCCGACCGCCTCGACCTTCTTGTCTGAGACCCAGATCATTCAGCACTACTTCAGTAAGAAAAAGGGCGAAGAAGTCGGCGATCAGACCATGATGTTTATGAGGGCCTTCGAGAGTGCCGTGGGCCCCAATACCCGCTGTGGCTATGCCAAAGGGATTTGGCAGTTCATAACCCTTACCGCCCATACCTATGGCCTTGAACCCGGTCCCATGTACGAAACGGCTTCCCAGGACCCCCTGGACGATCGTTTTTATTTGGAAAAGGCCGCGGTTGCTGCCGGCAACTACTTAAGGGACTTCAACACGAGCGAGGCCGAGGCCTCGGGACTTCTCGTTCTAGCATCGTACAATTGGGGCGAAGGGAATATTGTCCCAACCCTTCAGAAAATGCCGCAAAGCCCGCGAGAGAGAAATTTCTGGAAACTCCTTGCCAGGAAGGACATCCCGAAAGAGACCCACGATTACGTCTTCTATATCTTCTCGCATCAGTCATTTGTCAGGACCCCCACCTCTTTGGTTTTGACAGTATCGACTGCCCCAGCTTCGATACCAAGTGGGCAGGGTCCTGACGATCAGTGAAAGGTCTCGCTGCACATCATGACGACCCTCCTGCAGCTCGATGATCCAGTCGGGCTCCCTCAGGACGATCTGCCGGCTAGGGCTCAGGTGTCATACTCACATGTCGAGAGAGGGCAACGATCGGCCATTCCGTGACCCGGAGAACCCCGTCCAGGGTCTTGATTTTCGTCTTAATAACCTCGTCCACATCTGAGAAACTGGTTCCCTTCAGGAGCATCACGATATCGTACTTGCCCGTGGTATAGTCACTGTAGACCACGTTCTCGTTGATGTACAGGGCGGGGTAGATACTCTGAAGCTTTCCCTTTTCGATCTCAAGCATCACGTAGGAGGTTGCCCCTTCCCTCGAACGGCCATAGATTTCTTCCTGGCCCTTGCGGCCCAAGGCTTTATCGGCTGCCCCGATGATTTCGACGACCGTTTCGGCAAAGACCGGCGGCTCGATGTTTAGGGTCACAACGTCTGCAACGCCAGGGGTATTCTTGATCTGTTCGTCGATCACGGTTGTCACCTTTTCCGGGGATTCAGCCTGGAGAAGCACGATCAGGTCGTATTCACCGCCTCTGACGGCGTCACAGTAAACCATATTGTCTGAAAAATAGAGCTTGCGGTATACCTCCATGAGGTTGGCCGTGGGTTCGAGACTTACCAGGGCGTAGGCATTGTAGGCCTGGGCAGCCGCATGGACCGGGGTAGGGAAGTGGGCAATCTTTGCCTCCGGTATGGATTCGATTAGCTTGGTGAGCTCATCCATATCGAAGGGTTTCTCAAGATACCCGTCTGCGCTTGTAGCTTCTCTTGCTATCTCCTCGTTGCCGTGGCCTGTGATGATCACAACGGGAAGACCGGGATAGCTGAACCTTATGACCTTCAGCAGCTTCAGCCCATCGATATCGGGTAGACGAATATCGACAACAGCGCAGTCGAGAGGGGCGTTGGTTCTCCGGTGCTCCCAAAGGGTCTGCAATCCGCTCAGACCATCCTCACACAGCTCGGGCTCATATCCTCTCTGCATCAGACCGAAGCCCACTGTCCGGCGAAGAGAATCCTCGTCATCGATTACCAGAATCTTTTTCTCCATGGTGTGACTCCTTTATAGATATATTCTCATCAGTATCGATGGATCTATTTGCCTTCAGTCAGTCCTACCGATCACGCAAGACATCGAGAAAGTCGATGAGGCCCATGACGAGGCGGCTGCGCAGTTTTGTGTTTTCGGTTCCGCCAGCTTCGTCGACGGCTGCAATGATATCGGCAACATTGTCTGCTGTAAGAGGGGCATCGACGTTAAGGGACGCCACGTCCGCCACCCCTTCGATGGCCTTGATCCCTTCCTCTATCACAGCCTTGATCTTCTCAGGGCTCTCTGCCTGTACTAAGGCCATCAGGTCCTCACCCCTGACGGCATCGCAAAAGACGACCTTTTCAGTCTTGATCAGTTTGCGGTAGACGTCCATAAGGTTTATGTCCGGATTGAGGGTTACCAGGACATAGGCGCTATAGGTCTCGGTGACCTCTATCCGTCCCTTTGGTAGGTCCTGTGTCTTCGGCTCGGGCATCTCGTCGAGAATTTTTGCGAGTTCATCCATATCAAAGGGCTTTTCCAGAAAGGCATCGGCATGCGTTACCTCGTCGGAAATCTGTTCTCTTCCATGGCCGGTAATAATCACCACAGGAATGGTCGGATAGTCGGCCTTGATGGCCTTCAACAGGTCCAGACCATCCATATCAGGCAGGCGAACATCGACGATGGCGAAATCGAGGGGGGTATTCTCCCTTTTAGAGGCCTCGAGGGCCTGCAATCCCTTCATCCCGGTCTCACACAGCTCCGGTTCATATCCCCTCTGCATCAAAGCGAAAGCGACCATACGCCGCAGAGAAGACTCGTCGTCTACAACCAATACCTTTTTCCCCATCGTTTTACCCTCTCAGGATGCCCCTCGTCGTGCCCCGTATGATGGCCCTAACAAAGTCATGATAACATAACATACAAAACGGACGCGGAGAAGTGTTGTTACATGGCTGTGCCATAAACAAGGGGATGAATCACAGGGATGAGGGAGACGAGGCTATGCCGCCATTCCTCTTCAGGCTGCCTCCTGCCCGTCGTTGTCCACGGGATCGGGGATAGAGGCCCGGCAGAAGATCAGGGAAAGGCTTCCCTGATCTTCTGCCGGGAAGGACCGTCGGGACGAGATCCTTCCGTTGCAGACCACGGCCCACTGATAGGAGAACCTCTTGCGGCATTTTCGCACAAGAAAACACTGAACTTGTGCGGACCGGGCATGGCATCCAATGGCCAGACTATTTCATTTCCTTTCCCAACCCGTAGTATCGGTTGAGATCCCATACGAGGGGCGAGAGATCCTCGTTAACCGTGAATTCGACGGCCTCTACCACATATACCGTAAAATTGGCGGCCGGTAATGACGTTACGACCTTGCACTCGATGCTGGCGAAAGACCCGATGATGGTGGGTGCTTGAACGACCCTTGCGATCCCCGTCGCTATACCAAATTCCCTGAACTTATCCCCCACCTTTTCGTGCCCCAGTTGTTTTGCAAGCCCTGTCTGTTCTGTCGAGGCAACGTTGAGGACAAACTGACCGGTTTCTTCTATCAGGCGATGGGTGAGTATCCCCTTCTGAACGCTTACCACAAAGAGGGGAGGGTCCTCGGAGATAAACATTGCGCCGGCCGTCATGGCATCCCGCTCGGTTTTTGAAGCAACGGTTAAGAGGTTGACTGAACATGGCATGATACGACTTACTCGAGTCTTTTCGCTAACCATAATCATTACCCCCTTTTCATAGGATTGCCCATCATTTCGAGAACACCTTGATCTGAGTTTAACCCATTTCTGCGACTTGTCAATGACATCGGGGCAGGTAAAGGCGAACGCCCCACGGAGATTGCAGGAGATCGCCGTTCCGAGGTGAAATCTTGGTTCATAAACCCCCTCCCATGTCTTACAATAGGGCAGAAGGGAGACGGGGACAAGGAGGGAACCGCGTGACCACAGGTAACGTCTTCGAGTTTTTCATCCAGTGGCATCTGACCGAGCGATGCAATCTCCGATGTCTCCACTGTTACCAGAGGGGTTCCAAGGTCCCCGAGCTTCCGTTCGATCAAATCGAGACCGTCATAGGAGAGGTTGCCGAGATGGTAGCGGGATGGAGCGCCGCCTATGACATCGCCTTCAGCCTTTCCTACAACGTGACCGGCGGCGAGCCGTATCTGAGAAGCGATCTCTTCGAAATACTGAAAAAGATCCGTGAAGGGGAAGCCCTCTTCTATATCCTGACGAACGGCACCCTGGTCACCAGAGAGATAGCCTTACGGACAGCGGAAAGCGGAGCCGCAGGTGTACAGGTGAGCCTGGAGGGGCCGGAGCATATCCACGATAGAATCCGTGGAAGAGGGAGCTTCGCGAGGGCCATGAAGGGGGTCCGGCATCTCGTCTCGTCAGGGCTATTGGTCACGCTCAATACCACCCTTTCCCAATTAAACGCCGGGTATATAACGGATCTGGCGGCGATAGCGAGGGGTTGCGGGGCCAGGAGGCTGGGGTTTGCTAGGCTGGTGCCCGCTGGACGGGGAGGGGCTTTGTCCGGCCAGATGCTCGATTCAGAGGGCCTGCGGTCTGTCTACTCGCAGCTTTCCTCCATGACTACGGGCGATCTGGAGATCGTCATAGGAGACCCCATCGCCTCCCAGATGCAAGGGGGAGGGCACATAGATCCTGCCTCCGGCCTTGCCCTGTCAGGCTGTGCCGTGGCGGTTTCCGGTATGACCTTTCTGTCGGACGGAACCATCGTACCTTGCCGCAGACTTCCGATTCCCATCGGCCACGTTGTGAAAGACAATCTTCGGGAAATCTGGGCAACATCCCCCGTGCTCAATCGGCTGAGGGACCGAAATGCCTATAGAGGTAAGTGCGGAGGGTGTGAACGGTGGACGCTCTGTCGCGGTTGCAGGGCTATTGCCCACGCCTGCTCAAAAAGCGAGCAAGAAGGCTATCTCGATACGGATCCACAGTGCTTTCTGTAAGGATTTCCCGCCTTGACAGGCTTTTGCGCAGGCTTTACATTCTGGATAAGTTCTTTCAAGGAGGGTTTCCCTGGACTACACCATAAAGATAGGCGGTCAGGCGGGCCAAGGTATTCAGACCATCGGAGACGGTTTGGCGAGGGTGTTCGCCCGGGCCGGCTATCACGTTTTTATCCACCAAGACTACGAGTCCCGCGTCAGGGGCGGCCACAACTTTTTCCAGATACGCTTCTCCGACAGGCCTATAATGGCCTCCCGAAGGCCCATCGATATCGTCATTGCCCTCGATAGGCCAAGTATTACCAATGATCAAGAGAATCTCACCGCGTCAGGGATCATCGTCTACGATTCGGCAATCCTGGGACAGACCTATGATGGCCCCGAATTCTTCAACGTCCCCTCGGTGGAGATAGCTACGGAGGATGGGGGCAGCAAGATTATGGCCAACACCGTGGCAACGGGCGCCGTGCTCGGTATGCTCGGTGTGGAGCTGACCATTTTTGAGGACGTGCTCAAAGGGTCCTTCGCAAAGAAGGGGGATGCAGTCATCCGGCAAAACATCGTGGCCGCCCGCCGGGGACACGAGTTTGCGAGGCATCACTGTACCCGCTGCGCCTTCTCCGCTGCGGCCGTGGGAAAGCCCTTACTGTTGATCGATGGCAACGCCGCCATCGGTGTGGGCGCCGTCATGTCGGGCTGTAAGTTCTACGCCGCCTACCCGATGACCCCGTCTACGGGGATACTGAACTATATGGCGAGCAAGAGCGATCAGTACGGAATTCTGGTAGAGCAGGCGGAGGACGAGATTGCAGCGATAAACATGGCCCTGGGTGCTTGTTTTGCCGGTGTGCGCTCTATGACGGGGACCGCAGGTGGAGGTTTTGCCCTCATGGTAGAAGGCCTCTCCCTTGCAGCCATGACCGAAACCCCCGTCGTGATTGCGCTGGGACAGCGTCCGGCCCCTGCCACCGGTCTTCCCACCAGGACGGAACAGGGGGATCTTCTCTTTGCCCTTTATGCGGCCCATGGTGAGTTCCCCAGGATCGTATTTGCCCCCGGCTCACCGGAGCAGGCTGTATACCTTACCAACAAGGCCTTTGAACTGTCTCACAAGTACCAGGTCCCCGCCATAATCCTCACCGATCAGTATCTGGCTGACACCCAATGGACCTATGGAGGATTTGATCTTTCGCGGCTTCCGTACACGGACTACAGGGTCAGGGGTGAGGCGTATTCATCTCTTCCCGAGTATAAGCGGTACGCCTTCACGGACACCGGGATTTCTCCCTTCGCCGTGCCCGGAGACGGGCCGCACCCTGTTGTGGCCGACAGTGACGAGCATGACGAGGAGGGACACCTTATCGAGGATGCCGAGACCCGAAGGGGCATGATAGAAAAGCGGCTCTACAGAAAGCTGCCCCTTCTCAGGGCCGAAATTGCGCCCCCCGTCCTTTACGGCAATCCCGATGCCCAAACGGTCTTTATTGCCTGGGGCTCCCAGTACGGCGTGTTGAGAGAGGCAACGGAAAGGCTGCAGGAGCAGGGTGCGGCGATGCTCCATTTTACGGAACTGTATCCCTTTCCAGGGACGGAAAAATTCGATTACCTGGCCATACTGAGAAAGGCGAGGCGGACCGTCTGCGTGGAACAGAACGCTACTTCCCAGTTTGCGAGACTGCTAAAGGCTGAAACTGGGTTTTCGTGCAGCGCCACGATCAACAAATATGACGGCCGCCCATTTCTATTAGAGGACCTTTTAGGAGAGCTTGATGCCCACCTTGGCTGATCTTGAAGGCAGAATACCGGCCTGGTGCCCCGGATGCGGAAATTTCGGTATCTTGAGGGCCTTCAAACAGGCCATGATCGAGCTTAAACTCTCACCCCACGAGATCACCGTGGTTTCCGGTATCGGGCAGTCAGGGAAGTTTCCGCACTATACCAAGTGCAACACCTTCAACGGACTCCATGGCAGGACGCTACCGGTCGCGACCGCCATGAAGCTGGTTAACCACGCCATGCCGGTCGTGGCCGAGGCAGGGGATGGAGATTGCTATGGAGAAGGAGGAAACCACCTCCTCCATGCCATTCGCAGAAATATCGATGTGAGTCTTTTTGTCCACGACAATCAGATATATGGGCTCACCAAAGGTCAGGCATCGCCCACCAGCATGGAAGGGATGATGACAAAGATAAACCCCCATGGCGTGGTCTGCGAGCCCTTGAACCCCATGGTTTTTGCTTTAGCCCTCGACTGCAGCTTTGTGGCAAGGGGTTATGCAGGAGACTCGGAACACCTGACCAGGCTGATGAAGGCTGCCATCAACCACAAAGGCTTTGCCTTGATCGACATACTGCAGCCCTGCGTTACCTTCAACCTTGTCAATACCTATGGCTGGTTTAAGCAGAGGGTCTACCGCCTTGGGGACGATTACGACCCGGAGGACAAGGAACAGGCCCTACAGAAAGCGGCAGAATTCGGAGACAGAATCCCTATCGGCATCATCTATCGTAACAACCGTGCCCCTATGAATGACCGCATCCCCCTTATCGCCTCTACCCCGCTGGTCAAACAGCCCTTTGAGCCTTTGGAAGTGGCGCAGACCATCTTGAATGACTTCTTTTAAAGAGCGGGTAAGGTGCAAGCAGCAAAATAGAGAATGAGCGAAATGGGTGAAAGCACTCACGCCTCACCGTTGGTCCCCATTTCGCCATTTTGCGGTTTTTCGGGTGGAAAGAATGGGGCGTGATGGTTACAATAGAGCTATGCCATCGCCGGGAGGGCCGGCATGGTAACGGCTACGTTAAAGGAGGATTGATGGATAGGGTAGCGCTTCAAAAGTGCAGCTACGGCATGTATGTCATATGCTCAATACGGGACGGGAAGATGAATGGGCAGATCGCCAATACCGTGTTTCAGGTAACCTCGGACCCGCCTCGTGTTTCGGTCACCCTGAACAAAGGCAATCTGACCCATGACTTCGTTGTAGCGAGCAAGGTCTTTACCGTTTCGATCCTGTCGGAGGAGACCCCCATGCCGTTTATCGGCACCTTTGGCTTCAAATCAGGCCGTGAGGTCGACAAGTTCGTCGGTGTCAACTACAGGATTGGGGTCACAGGGGCGCCCGTGGTGCTCGACCATGCGGTCAGTGTACTCGAGTGCAAGGTCACGGGAAGCATGGACGTGGGAACTCACACCGTCTTCATAGCCGAGATGGTGGAGGCGGAAGTCATTGCCGCCGGCAATGCCATGACCTATGACTACTACCACAAGATGAAGGGAGGAAAATCGCCGAAGGCAGCACCGACGTTTGTTGCAGCGGAGATACCTGCTCCCGAAGCAAAACCTACAAAGGAGAATGCAACCATGGCGAAATACCAGTGTAGCGTGTGCGGGTACGTCTACGACCCGGAACAGGGTGATCCGGATAACGGGATCAAGGCCGGAACCGCCTTCGAGGACCTTCCTGATTCATGGGTGTGCCCTGTTTGCGGTGCCCCGAAGGATTCCTTCGAGAAGATGGGTTAATCGCCCCTCGGGGGTAGGAGATATCTCTGGAAGCGGTGGAATATATTTGAGGAGAAAGTCATGGCTGATGTAGTTCTTCAGACGCACTTGTCGGATGTGGGCGAACCAAAAAGGGGAAAAGTGAGGGACGTATATGATTTGGGCGAGGAACTTCTTATCGTCGCCACAGACAGGATATCGGCCTTCGACGTTGTTTTACCGACAGCAATACCCGACAAAGGCAAAGTACTTACCCAGATCTCCTTGTTCTGGTTTCAGCAGATGGCCGGGGTAGTAGAAAACCACGTCGTAGAAGCAGACGCCAGCAAATATCCGGAGCCTTTGAAAAAGTATCAGGATGTCCTGGAAGGAAGGAGTATGATTGTCCGGAAGGCCTCGGTCTATCCTGTGGAGTGCGTGGTCCGCGGCTACGTGTCAGGTTCCGCCTGGAGCGAATATCGAAAAAGCGGTAGCATCTGCGGGATCAAGCTACCCGAAGGCCTTGTAGAGTCTGCGAAGTTGGATGTCCCTATATTTACCCCTACCACAAAGGCGGAGGAGGGGCATGATCTGGCGATCACGATCGAAGAGATGCAAGAGATAGTCGGACCGGAACTGACGCAAGAGCTTTCGACGCTCACCGTCAACATCTACAGGAAGGCGGCGGAGAGCGCCGAAAAGAGAGGTATCATTATCGCGGACACCAAATTTGAGTTTGGCCGCTACAATGGTAAGACCATTCTCATCGACGAATGTCTCACCCCCGACTCTTCCCGGTTCTGGTCTATCAAGGGTTACAGACCGGGACAGGGACAAGATAGCTATGACAAACAGATCGTCAGGGATTACCTCAACACCCTCGACTGGGACAAAACCTACCCCGGCCCTGAACTGCCGCCGGAAATCATAGAGAAGGCCAGGGCGAGATACGTAGAGATACTGGAAATTATAACGGGGAAGGGTTTGAAGTAACAAAGAAGGATCTCGGAAGTCGAGTCGCGAGTCGCGAAGCAGCCAGTCGACGAGCATTTAGAAGCGCTTGGTGGGCGGTCGTTTATCGGCCGCCCTTTTCTTTGATTTCGCCCTTCGAGTTCAGCGTTTTGCGTTGGCCCAGCGCCATCCTTTCCGCCACCCTGTACGCCTCGATCAGGCTTTTCGGATCGGCCAGGCCCTTGCCGGCTATATCGAAACCGGTTCCATGGCCTACCGAGGTGCGGATGAAAGGAAGGCCAAGGGTGATGTTGACGGTGCGTCTGAAGTCGTAGGTCTTGACAGCCACAAGCCCCTGGTCGTGATACATGGCGATATAGGCATCGGCGTCGATGTTATGAAAAAGAGAGTCAGCGGGGAAGGGCCCCTCAACATTAACCCCCGACCGGCGAACCTCCTCTAACACGTCTGATATCATTTGATCTTCCGTGCCGATTACCCCCTGCTCACCGGCGTGGGGGTTGAGCCCGCATACCTTTATGGAAGGTTTCTGGAACCCGAAGCGATGTCTCAGGGCTTCGTCGGTGACACGAATGCACATTTTTATCTGGGAGGGGCTTGCTTTCTCCGGAACATCTCGTAAGGGGATGTGGATTGTCACCAGCGAAACCCGCAGCGCGCGGGCGGCCATCATCATGACGTAGTCGGTGACACCCGCGAAATCGGCTAGCAACTCCGTATGGCCGGGGAAATCGATGCCTGCCATGCGGATAGATTTCTTACTGATGGCGCAGGTTACCAGGGCACTCACCGCCCCGTGCGACAGAAGGTTGAGGGCCTTCATGATGTACGCATAGGAGGCATTTCCGTATTCAGGGTTGGTTTGACCGAATTGAGGTTTCCGGACGAGTCCGAGATCAAGGATCTCGGCGTCCCCGATGCGGCCCTCGCCGAAGCCCTTGAGGGGGAACGATCTCTTGCCAGTAAGGTCAGGGACGAGGCGCTTGAAGACGCTGGCCTCGCCGATAATGACGGGGATGGTGCGACGGCCGAAGCTTTCCAAGGCCTTGAGGATGATCTCCCCCCCGATGCCACCCGGGTCGCCCATAGTGATGGCTATTCGTTGCACGTACTAAACCCGAAGAAGGGAAGAAACGTTGTCAGATTAGATCTTCACCTCGATATATGACGCACTCCGCAGCTTTTGGATGTATTCGTTGTACCGTCGCTCGGACTCTATCTGCACCATCCGTTCGCGGACGTTTTCCCGGACCGTCTCAAAGGGTGCTGTCTGCCCTTTCTTCGCTTCCAAAAGCTTAACGATATGAAAGCCGTATTGGGTGCGGACGGGGTGACTGAAGCTCCCCGGCAGAAGCAGGCCGACCACTTCTTTCAGCTCCGGCATCAACTCGTCCTGCTTCATGGTCCCGATATCTCCTCCGCTGGCGGCGGATGGATCGTCGGAGAACTGCTTGGCGACAGACTCAAAAGCCCGGCCATCCTGGAGAAGTTTATAGGCCTGCTGAGCCCTGGCGGCTGCGTCATTGTGCTGTCTTGAAACCAGTATGTGTTGCAGCCTCACCTCGCTCTCCTGATATTCGTCCAGATGCTGCCGGTAAAAGTCCGTCAGCTTCTTCTCATCCAGATAAAGTTCGGGGGCGACTACTCTCGCCAGAACCCGGTTTTTGAGGAGGGTCCTCCGTATGCCGTCCGTGAAGTCCTTGTAGCTTATGCCGTCGCTCTTTAACTGCTCTCTCAGTTGAAGGTCCGAGATGAGATTCTGTTTTTTGATGCCGTCAATCACACCCTCGACTTCACGGTCCCCAATTTCGATCCGCATCTTGGCTGCCTGCTGGGTTATGAGCATGGTCTCGACCACACCATCCAGTTTTTCCCTGATCTGCATCCCCAGCAAGTAGTCGTTGACTGACGAGAACTTGCCTTTTGCCTTGACCTCGACAAAGCGTTCAACATCCTTGAGGGTAACGATCTCGTCGTTGACGATGGCCACGACCCGATCGACCACCTCCGCTCGGGCGGTCAATCCGGAAAAGAGGACAACGGCGAGAACCAGCGACAGGGTGAGGTAACGGGGTCCCATCATATCTATCCCACCTATTTTGTTGGTGCTGCCTGGGGAGCCAGGTCAGCCGGTTTCGCTGGCTCAGCCTTCGCAGGCTCCGTTTTTGAAGGCTCAGCCTTCAGTGGCTCCGCATTGACAGGTCCGACGGGCTTCTGTTCCTCTTTCAGCAGATCTTCGTTGACGGTGATCTTCGCGTTCTTTTTCAACTCAGCGATATACTTCTCGAGCACATCGGCCTGCTTTTCTTGACCCATCTTCTGCTTTATAAACTCTTTGACCTCTTCAAAAGGGACATATGAAGGGGGTTTTGTGCCTTCGAGGCGGATGATGTGATAGCCGAGCTGTGTTTTTACGATAGGGCTCAACTGGCCCACTTTGGTCAGTTTGAAAGCCGCCTGCTCGTACTCAGGGATCAGGGTGCCCTTCGGGTGATACCCGATCTTTCCACCCGTTGCCTTTGCGCTTGGGTCGATTGAGTAGGCCCTGGCCAGGTCTTCAAAGCTCTCGCCCTTTATCAGTTTCCCCTGGATCTCCTTTGCCTCCTGTTCTGTCTTCAAGACGATCTGGCTGGTCTCTATCTCCTGGTCCCGTTTGAACTGCTCCTTGTTGGTGTCGTAGAACTTCTTGAGATCCGCGTCCGTCAGATTGAGATTGAGCTGCACCTTCTTCTTCAGGAGGGATTCAATGATCAACTGCTCCTTGATGTCGGCTAATCTATCCTGGAATTCCTTGTTCTTCTCTATCTCATCCTTCTTGGCCTCTTTGAGGAGGAGCTTTTTAACGATGAGCCTGTCCAGGAAGCTTCTTTTGCCCGACTGGCTTACCACGAGCATCTTCATGTTGGTGGGTATTTTGTCCAGTTCAGCGGTGAACTGCTCCATGGTTATGACGTCCCCATCCACGGTGGCGAGCGTTTTCCCCTGCTCTTTTTTCGTGCAAGCCATAAGGGCAAGGAGAATTAGGGGCAGAATAAGCCATCTTTTCATGCATCACCTCGGTATTGTTTGGTGTTTTATATCATACCGCTACAACCTGCATCAATATATTTCTTGTCGTCTCAATGAGGTCTGTTGACAGGGCGTCCGTTGCGATGATGATCTGGCCTTCCGGAAGGAGCTTTATCCGTCCCTTATCTTCCTTGATCATTTTCAATATCTTCGGCATCATCAGAGGGGTCTGCTCCGTGATATGGAGGACAATGTTCTTCCCCGAGCATTCCAGCCGCTTCACCTTCACCCTGTGCAGAAAAATGCGCAGATGTATGATGGAAAGGAGGTTGCGAAGGGGTTCCGGGATGGGGCCGTAACGATCTTGTGTCTCCGCCTCCATCTCGGCCAGCTCAGCCTCGTCCTTGATCTTCGATAAACGCTTGTATGTGAGGAGCTTGTTGGTTTCGTCCCCCACATAGCGGTCGGGGATATAGGCATTGAGGGGGATATTGATCTCCGGTACCCATTCCTCCTCCTCCGGTGCTTCGTCCCTCAACCGTTTGACGGCGTCTTCGAGCATGTTGCAGTACAGCTCAAACCCGATGAGATTCAACTGACCGGACTGTTCCTTGCCGAGAAGGTTCCCTGTACCCCGTATTTCGAGGTCGTAATTGGCAATCTTGAACCCCGATCCCAAATCGGTCAGTTCCTCGATGACCTTCAGGCGGGTAAGGGAGTCTTTGGCCAGCACCTCATCCTTCGGTATCAAGAGGTAGGAAAAGGCCTGCCTGGTCCCGCGACCGACCCTTCCCCTCAACTGGTACAGCTCGGCCAAGCCGAAACGGTGCGCGTTATTGATGAATATGGTGTTCACGTTGGAGATGTCGAGCCCCGACTCGATGATGTTTGTGGAGAGGAGGATATCGTACCTGTGATCGATGAAATCGAGCATGATGCGCTCAAGCTGGCTCTCGTTCATCTGGCCGTGGGCCACCGCCACCCTGGCCTCGGGCACGAGCCTTGTGATATGGTCATGGACCACGCCGATATTGTGAATCACGTTGTGGACAAAGAAGATCTGCCCACCCCGTTCCAGTTCGGTGGCGACTCCTTTCCTTATGACCTCATCGCTGAACTTGACCACGTGGGTCTTGACGGCGTGCCGATCGAGGGGAGGCGTGTTGATGATGCTCAGATCCTTGATGCCTGTGAGGGCCATGTGAAGGGTCCTGGGGATCGGCGTTGCCGTGAGGGTGAGGACATCGACATTCTTCTTTCGCAGCTTCAACTGCTCCTTTGCCTTGACGCCAAAACGGTGCTCCTCGTCCACGACGATAAGCCCCAGGTCTTTGAAGGCTATATCCTTTTGCAGGAGGCGGTGGGTGCCGACCACGATGTCCACGGTTCCCTTTTTTAGGCCCTCGGCCGTGACCTTCTGCTGTTCTTTCGTCCTGAACCGACTGAGCATCTCGACGGAGATAGGATAGTCCCTGAACCGTTCCCGCAGCGTGTTGTAGTGCTGCTGAGCAAGGACGGTAGTGGGCACGAGAATGGCCACCTGCTTGTTATCGAGAACCGCCTTGAAGGTCGCCCTGAGCGCCACCTCGGTCTTGCCGAACCCCACGTCGCCGCAGACCACCCGATCCATGGGTTTCGGCTTCTGTAAGTCGCTCAGGACATCCTCAATGGCGCGAAGCTGCCCTTCCGTTTCTTCATACTCGAATCGTTCCTCCATCTCCCGGAATA
This sequence comes from Deltaproteobacteria bacterium UBA2221, assembly GCA_002328485.1. Lineage (GTDB taxonomy): Bacteria > Desulfobacterota > Syntrophorhabdia > Syntrophorhabdales > WCHB1-27 > WCHB1-27. The sequence goes on along the minus strand of DCUF01000078.1, from coordinate 11,939 downwards.
ACTCGTCGTCCGGCGGGAAGACGTGACCTTTCGAAAGCTCGCGTTCAGCGTAAAACTGGATGAGCTCGGAGGCAATATCCTCAACCTGTTTGCGGACGCGACTTTTCGTGTTCCTCCAGTGTTGTGAGCCCAGCTTGTCTATCTTTGGCCTTGCCTTATCGGCACCGATGTACTTTTGGACCAGTTCCAGTGACTCCACAGGCACATAAAGCTTGTCATCGTCCTGGTAGTTGATGAGCACGAAATCTTTTTCATAGCCCCCAATCTTCAGCTTTTTGATCCCCTGGTACACCCCGATGCCGTGATCGAGGTGAACCACGTAGTCCCCTACCGTAAGGTCCTTGAAGGAGTTGAGGAACTCATCCGCCGCGTCAGAACTCTTTTTGATAACCCTTTTCTTTGGGCCAACGATATCCTCCTCCGCAAGAAGCACCACACCTTTGGTTCTGAACCCCCTCCTGAGAGGGCCGACCAGAATGCCCCACTCCTTCTGCTTGGTGCCGTAAGATATTTCCTTGAGGAGGGGAAGGGCCACATCGTAGTTTCGAAAGATCTCTTGGAGCCTTTCTGCCTGGTGTAGGTTGAGGGCGAAGATATAAAGATAGGGTATGGAAGACCACTCGTCTTTTAGTTTCTCCGTAAGGGTCTTGAAGATCTCCGTTTTATTGGTGTCGAACACCCCCCGTAGGTCGCTGTTGGAGACCGCCTCCACGACACTGCCTTCGTATTCACTTTGAATGCCTGATGTATCGATGTTGGCCAGGGAGAGGAACCGTTCCCTGAGTTGACTCTCGAGGGAAGGATCCTCCGCATGGGCCAGAAGCTGCTCCAACCCAGAATGGACAAGGATTGTCGGGCCGATCAGATAGTCCAGGAGGGTAGTCCCGGGATCTTCCTCAAAATGGGCCGGAATCACCAGGCATCTTTCAATCTCTTCACTCGAACGCTGGCCAACAGGGTCAAAGAATCTCAAGGAATAAACCTGATCACCCAGGAACTCGATGCGGACGGGCTTGCTGAAAGTGGGGGGGTAGATATCGATGATACTGCCCCTTTTTGCGTATTCGCCGGGCCCGCGTACCAGAGGGACCTGTTCGTAGTCGGTCGACTGAAGGTATCCCAGGATATCCTCCTGGTAGACAGTGTCGCCGAACTCTACCTCCAGGGTTGTCTTCAGGAGCCTTTCCGGCGAGAAGAGGGAGTGCCCTAGGGCCCGGGCAGGAAAAAGTCCGATGAAGCTGTCTTTATTAAGGAGGTTAACGAGAAAATGAATCCTTTTGGATTCATCCTCCTTTTCGAAAACCCTGTTTGAATAGGGGGGAAACTGATGAACCTCGTTTTTCGAGAAGAACTCGATCTCTTCCTTCAAGAGGAAGGCCTCGTCCTCATCATCATAGAAGATGATGGTTTTCTGGTCATGAAGGGCGGAGACGAAGAAGGAAACGAAGGAGCCGATCCGGCCCTTGAGGTAGGTGAAGCCTTTCTCAGGAGGTATGTTCATCAGGAATGACGCGGCCAATAGTCAATGACAGGTTAAGTATAACAAATTTCTATGGGATAATCAGCGCCCGCCGCCCCTGATTGATCCAATGGGTCCACCTCTGCGCGGGCTTTCAGAGGCTTGTCGGATCGGGTATAATAGACAGACAAGATGCGTCCCCACGGGAAAAAGGGCAAAAAAATGCATGAGGGAAGAGCGGACAGGGATAGCCAGTTTATCATGCTGGGCCTGATTCATGGCGATCCTGAAGGGATGGCGATCCTTGCCCGGTCGCTGGAGAGGTTGAGGCCTGATGTCATAACCCTTGAATTTTCAAGATACGGGCTCCATTTCAGGCAGATGAACGGGGCCTGTTTGAAAAAGAGGCTCCGTGACGCGGTCAGGTCGATGGGATTGATGGCAGGGGAGCACCAATGCCCGGCCCCCCTTCAATCGTTACTCTCCTATCTGAGTCTTCCCTACGAATTCACCGCGGCATCCGATTACTCGCAACGGACCGGTGTTTCTTTGCATCTCGTGGATGGGGACCTCTTTTCCTGGCTGAGGCTCAGAGATGTTGACAAGGTGGTTGACCGAGACAACCTTGAAGCCCTTGCGCGATCGCCCGAGGATTCGACAACATCCGAAAGGGTCCGCGAAAAGGTGCTCGCCGAACTGTTTTTTGAGCGTGGAATAAAGACCAACCTGTACACAGAGGAGATGTATATACGAGACAGTCTCATGAGGGATCGTATCTCCCTGCTCATGGATTATCACGGTCCGGGACGCTATCTCCACCTGTGCGGGTGGCGACATCTGGTTGATCCCCATAACGTCTTTGGTTCGTTGAAGCCCGTCAAGGTGTTCATGTATGATAGAGCTTTTCGTGTTTGACCTTGGAAACGTGATTTTGCCCTTCGACCATCGGCAGATCGCCCGTCAACTGTGCGCCCACATCAAAGGGAACGGGGCCCGTTCTCCCGAGGAGGTATTCGGATATATCTTCGACCTTCAGGAAGGGTTCATCAACCCCTTTGAGGAAGGGGCGTTCTCGTCTTTTGAATTCTACCTCAGGCTGAGGGATCGGTATCACCTGGACCTCGATTTCGAGGCGTTCAAGGAGATCTGGAACAATATCTTCTGGGACAACCCCGAAGTCAACGAGGTGATTATCCGTCTGAAGGACATGGGCTATCCCGTGTTTCTCCTGAGCAACACGAATGAACTCCATTTTTCCTACATACTTGAACGCTTTCCTATCATCCACGTGCTGGACGAGTGGATTCTGAGCTTCGAGGTAGGGGCGAAGAAGCCCAAACAGCGGATCTATGAGGCCATTTTTGAGAAGACGGACGTGCCTGCCGGCCGTATACTCTATATAGACGATGTGCCCTCCTATGTAGAGGCGGCAGAAAGGATGGGCATGAAAGGCATGATTTTCAAGGAACCGGCCGATCTATGGCCGATGGTTCCCAAGGTTTGTCGATGAGGACTGAGAAACGGTTATGATCCCCTATCCCCATATCGATCCCGTCATCTTCCGTATCGGCCCCCTTGCCGTTCGTTGGTACGGCATGATGTATGTCATCGGCTTCGTGTCTTCCTATCTGCTGGTTCTGTGGCAGATCAACCGGAAGCGTCTCTATATAACAAGATCCCAGGTGGACGATCTCTATTTCTACCTGGTTTTGGGGCTGCTCATAGGCGGGCGTCTCGGCTACGTGCTCTTCTATAACCTACCATACTATATCGACCATCCTCTTGAGGTTCTTGTCCTTTGGCACGGGGGCATGTCCTTTCACGGCGGGGCCATAGGCACCTTCGTGGCGGGATACGTGGTTACGAAAAAGAAGGGCATCAACTTCTTTCTGATGGGCGATATCATTGCTCCGACAGTGCCAATCGGCCTGTTTTTTGGAAGGCTTGCCAATTTCATCAACGGGGAACTCTTCGGCAGGCCGTCCAACGTGCCGTGGGCCATGATATTTCCTGAAGGCGGCCCGACGCCACGTCACCCCTCGCAGCTCTATGAAGCGGTCCTTGAGGGCGCCCTTCTTTTCGCTGTGCTCTGGTTCTATAAGGATAGGAAGAGGCGCGACGGCGACGTTCTTGCCGTGTTCCTTGTGTGCTACGGGGGCCTCCGGTTTTTGGGCGAGTTCTTCCGGGAACCGGACGTTCAGGTAGGATACCTTTTTGGACTCGCTACCATGGGCCAGCTACTCAGTCTCTTGATGGCAGCCATGGGCCTTTTTCTAAAATTTGTCTATCTGCCCAAAAGAACCCCGCCACCGGTGCAGCCGGCGAACAAACAGAAGAGACTTGCCTAGGACCGCATCTCAAGGGATAATAGGGAATGTGCGCAGCAGCCCGTCTCAAGAGATCCGGCAAGACCGGTCTCCCCCCGGGAACGCCCATACATATCGGCGAAAGAAAGGCCGACCAAGTACAACTTCGAGCCATCGACTATAACGAAGATCGTGTGGAGGAGCGTTTTGTCGACGACCTCAACGTCGGTCTTGCCGTCCCTCTTCCGTCCGGCGTCAGATGGGTGAATCTGACGGGCTTACACGATCTGGATACCCTTAAAGGAGTGGGAGATGCCTTCGGCCTGCACCCGCTTGTTGTGGAAGACATCGCCAACACCGATCAGCGGCCGAAGGTTGAGGATTATGAGGACTACCTTTATATCGTTTTCAAGATGCTGACTTACGAGCCCAGGGCTGGTGTAGGCTCGGAACAGGTAAGCGTGGTGCTGGGAAGGAATTTTGTCGTCTCTTTCCAGGAGTGGGAAAGCGATGTGTTCAAGCCCATAAGGGAGAGAATCAAATCGAGCAAAGGCCTCATCCGGAAACTGGGATCCGATTTTCTCGTTTACAGCCTCCTCGATATCGTGGTCGATCATTATTTTGCGGTCACCGAGGCTTTGGGGGACGAGATAGAGACTATATCGGAGAAGGTTTTGGCCAATCCCAATCCTGCCACGATGGCCACGATCCATCGCCTGAGACGGGAGTTGATGTTTCTCCACCGCGCTGTCTGGCCGCTTCGTGAGGTGGTGGGCGGTTTGGGCAAGAAGGACTCCGGACTTGTCACCGAGGCAACCGGTTATTATATCAGGGATCTCTACGATCACACCGTCCAGGTTATGGACGCGGTCGAGATATACCGGGAGATGATGTCCGATCTCGCCGATATCTATCTCTCCGGCGTCAGCAACAGACTGAACACGGTTATGAAGGTACTGACCATCATCGCAACCATCTTCATCCCCCTCACGTTTCTTGCCGGTGTCTACGGGATGAACTTCAAGTTCTTTCCGGAAATCGGATGGCAATGGGGTTATCCGTTCTTCTGGCTCGTCTGCATTCTCACCACCGTTGTTATGCTCGTCCTCTTTAGGCGCAAAAAGTGGCTCTAGAAGAGGGACCAATCCCCCTGTTCCATACCCTCCGAAATATCCCCAAACCGCACAGTGATGGACTGGAAACGACGCTATCGAGAGCTTGAGACGCCCTTTTATTGTGGGTAGCCGAGACTTCAACCTTCCATGAATACAGGGGTTTCCATCGCTGGTATTCTCTTTGCATCGAGCAGCCAGTCGCTGTCAGATCGACGGGAGATGAGGAGAAGCTATGGTTATAGCCCTTGCAGCCCCGGCTCTGCTCTTTTTGATCGGGCTGGGCATCATGATGCGGAACGAGGAAAAATGTATGAGGCGGAACGAGAGCGCTGCCTTGTTCCCCAGGAAGCGACGACGATGACCCATTTTTGCTGGTTGGCGTTACTCAACTTATTTAAGGAGAACCGAATATGACAGTTCAGCGAAGGTCTTGTAGGTTTTTTGCGGCTGCGTTTGTCTTCACCCTTCTTGGCATCTTCTCTGCGTCGACCTGTTTTGGCGGGGAGCTCGAAGAAATCAGGGCCATGATAAAGGCAAAAGGCCACAAATGGGAGGCAGGCGAGACGCCCCTTTCGAAGCTGCCCTTGGCCGCGCGGAAGGGTCTGTGCGGTCACCTCAAGCCGCAAACGTCGGTCAGCGCCCCGGCAATCGTTTCTGAGGGAGCCGTCGCAGCCGTTACCGGAACCCTTGATTGGCGTTCCATGAGTGGGCAGAACTTCGTAACACCAGTAAGAAACCAGGGGAGTTGCGGAAGCTGTTGGGCCTTTGCCACCACTGCTGCCCTGGAATCGTACATCCTTATAAAGGACAGTCTTCCGGCGGTTGACGATAACCGGGCAGAAGAGATACTGGTTTCCTGCAGCGGTGCAGGAAGCTGCAACGGCGGATACATTGGCAGCGCCTCTGAATATATCCGAGGTACGGGATTGCCGCCGGAATCATTTATGCCCTATACGGCTACGTCCACAGACAATACCTGCAGTAACGCTCAGCCCGGATGGCAGGACAACACCTATAGAATCGGTACGTGGTCTTACGTGACCACCAGTTCCGTCTCAGTTAGTGCCATCAAGAATGCCCTTGCGAGCGGGCCTCTCGTAACCACCTTCGATGTGTATAACGATTTCTTCTCCTATAAGAGCGGCATATACGAATATGCGACGGGCTCTTTGGCCGGAGGTCACGCCGTCCTGCTCGTAGGATATGTGGATGATGCGACTGTCAACGGCGGGGGCTACTTTATCGTCAAGAATAGCTGGGGTACCGGCTGGGGAGAAGGCGGTTATTTCAGGATCGCTTATTCCCAGGCCGCCTCGCCCGTAGGCTTCGGTGAGTACACCATCGCATATGGGCAGCCCGCGACGCCTCCTGCTGCCCCGAGCGGCTTGACTTTCAGTGAAGTCAGCGCAACCAGTATCAAGCTCACCTGGTCCGACAATGCCTCGAACGAAAGTGGCTACAAGATCGAGCGATGCGCTGGTGCGGGTTGTTCCAGCTTCAGTCAGATAGCTACGGTAGGCTCCAATGCCACGAGCTACACGAATAGCGGGTTGAAGGCAAGCACAGCCTATAGCTACAGGGTCCGTGCCTACAACTCCGGTGGAGACTCGGCTTATTCGAATGTGGCGAGCGCCACCACTCCCGCGCTACCCCCGGCACCAGCCGCACCCACAAACCTTGTCGGGACCGCCATATCCAAGACCCAGATCAATCTTTCCTGGACCGACAATGCAAGCAACGAGGACGGTTTCAAGATCGAGCGGTGCACGGGTGCTACCTGTACGAAATTCGCCCAGATCGCCACGGTCGTTGCAAATACCACCTCCTATGGCAACACGGGTTTGAAGAAAGGGACGACGTACCGGTATCGGGTCAGTGCCCACAACGCGGGAGGGGCCTCGGGCTACAGCAATACAGTAACCGCCACAACACCTCGATAATACCTGGCCATCGGTTGATTCTCTGTCGCACCTCCCCACCCCAGGCCCTCCGCCCTGGGGTGGGGAGTTTTTTTGGACGCCATCTCAGCGACTGCCCCCAGGCTTCGGAAGGGGCATGTCTCCTGTTTAAAGCCACCCTCATTGACACCGCCGTGGGCGGGCCCTTATACTCACCCTCGATGGGCAAAAGCCAAAAACCACGTCGTCCGCTAGAGACCCCAGAAACAGGACAGGCTCCCGCTGTCGATGGCACGGCGAGGGCCCAATTTCAGGCGATCGTATACGGCCATTATCGGTCCCATGGCAGAACGATGCCCTGGCGGGAGACGAGCGACCCCTACCATATCCTCGTCTCCGAAGTCATGCTGCAGCAGACCCAGGTAGGCAGGGTCGTGGAGAAATTCAAGGAGTTTGTTGCCGCCTTCCCCGATATCGTGGCCCTTGATCGCGCCTCTCTTCAGGAGGTGCTGTCCATCTGGCAGGGTTTGGGGTACAACCGTCGGGCCCTGGCCCTGAAGTCTGTGGCCAGACAGGTCCTCGAGGAGTTTGGCGGTCGTCTTCCAGGCTCCGCCGTTGATCTGATGCAGTTGAAGGGCGTCGGACCTTATACGGCCAATGCCGTCATGGCCTTTGCCTTCAACGAGCCGGTTGTTCTTGTTGAAACGAATATACGCACCGTCTTTATCCACCACTTCTTTACCGATGACGAAGGTGTCCGAGATTCCGGGATTCTGCCGCTCGTTGAGGCGACGCTCGATCGCGACAACCCCAGGGTCTGGTATTGGGCACTCATGGATTACGGCACCATGCTCAAGAAGAGCGGCCTCGATATGAACGCCAGAAGTGCTCACTACCAGAGGCAGACCCCCTTTCACGGTTCGTTCAGGCAGGTAAGGGGAATGATCCTGAAAGCCCTGGTTTCAACCGCCGACCTTACCATCCTGGACATTGCACGGGAAACCGGTCTTTCCTCGGATCGCGTCTCCGAAGCCGTCCAGCGACTGGAGGCAGAAGGGTTCATCGTGTCTGAAACGACAGGCTACCGGGTCTCAGAATAAGAACCCCCGGGAGCACCTTCTCGGGACCACTGGGCCCTGGAAAAACCGTCCGATCTGGTTTAGCTTAGAAAATCGGGCCCCTCATGACCATGAATCAAACCTGTCTCGGCAAAGAAGATTTCCTCTGTTATGTGAACCGCAGTTGGTCCGTTGCCTGGCCCATGATCCTCATCATGCTCTTCGAATTCCTGATCGGCCTTACCGATGTCTTTGTTGCGGGTCGGGTGGGGAAGGAGGTTCAGGCGACCTATGGCTATGCGGTCCAGCTCTATTTCATCTTTATCGTCATCGCCAACGCTCTGACCGTAGGCACCGTCTCTATCGTCTCTCGTCAGTTTACGGCCGCTGACCCCAACCGGCTGAGCATGGTAGTCATCTCGTCTCTTTCTGCAGCCGCTTTGGCGGGTGTCGGATTGGCCGTCTTGGCCTTCCTGCTTGCACCGGCTATTATGAATGCCCTGAACATGCCCTCGGAGTTAAAGACCATGGCAACGTCCTTTGTCCGGATCTACGCCGTGGGCCTCCTATCTCAATACGTCATGATCAACTGTGACGGTATCCTGCGCTCGTGCAATATGGTCAGGAATTCGCTCAAGAGCAACGCCGTGGCGGCCATCCTCAACGTAGGACTTTGCCTATTCTTTGTCTTTCGCACGCCCCTGGGCTACAAAGGGATCGCCTTGTCCACGGTTATTTCCGTAACCGTCGGAAGTCTGTTGAACCTCTATTTTGTCCGCCGGGTGATCACAGGGTCCCGGAGGTTCTTGCCATCCACCGTCAAGGATATGTTGAAGATAGGCTGGCCCATGGGAGCCCTTCAGGTCCTCTGGCAGCTCGCGTCGGTGACCCTTTTTCTGATCATAGGGGAATTGTCGCAGGACCGGGTGGCAGTCCTTGCGGCATTTGCCATCGGGCTCCGTGTGGAATCGGTCATCTACCTCCCGGCCTTCGCCTTCAATATGGCCAATGCGGTGATCATCGGAAATCTCCTGGGGGAGAAGAGGTTTGCCGAGGCCTATAGGAGCGGGTTGACCACCGCGGGGATAGGGGTTGCCGTTGTGGCAGTCCTGGTAGTTGTAGTCATCTTGAACGCCCCGTGGATTATGTCCATGCTCTCAACAAACGATGTCGTCATGAGGGAGGGAGTCCGTTACCTCTACATCAGCATGATAAGCGAACCCTTCATGGCCTGGGGCATCATTCTCGGAGGGGGGCTGAACGGAGCGGGGGACACGAGGGGGGTCATGATCCGTGTCGCCCTGCCACTCTGGATCGTGAGGATACCCCTGGCCTACATGCTGGTGGCTGTATTCGATTTTGGGCCTTCCGCCATCTGGTGGTCCATGAACGCCTCCCAGGCTGTTCAGGCATTCTTGATGTATCGTCGGTATGCACAGCGGGCGTGGCTGCGCTGATGATGCCGTGTGGAGTGTCCATCGTCAATCCGAAAACCTTTTGGACGACATGGCGGAAAAGCGGTAAAGCCCGTCGCTCATCGACGTATACCTTGTGATACGTCGGCAGCCCGGTCGAACTGACGAGAGGAGAGGGTTCGAGAGGCGGACGAAAGGCATGAAGCGTATGGCGCATCTGCGCGCCCTGCTCCGGTTGCGACCTCGCGCGTACATTCAGTACAGCGTTCGGTCANNCGTGCTTCGGAACATACAGATTGGTAGGCGTCGGCCTGAGGCCGACGATAGTTTCCACTCCGCTCAGCCATTCAACGTGGGGCAGAGCCCTACACTATCACCCGGGCTGAGCCACCTCCACCCCCTCCTATGGAGTCGCAAGGCTATACGCTGCTGCAGCTCCTATCTTCACAACATTTCTGCGTTGTCATTTTGTCTACCTTGGAGTACCATGTGCTTTAAAAAGATCAATCATTTGGAACCTGGCTGCCTGGAGTTATAAGGCAAGGCGCATACGGAATTTCCCATAAGCCTCGCGTGTTACCCAACGTAGCCTAACTGGCCTGTGAGACAGTGGTTTTCCGGCAAGCGTCACATATAGATGGGCAACGTCTTTCTGTATAAGTCGGCTTAGGACGGATTATACAGAAATATTTCTGTGTCTTTGGTCGGGATATTACAGACATTTTTCTGTAAACTTAATTGTTCGCCCAGTCAAAAGGATGATCTCTTTGGGTGGCTGTTGTATTATAGGGATGTGGAGGATCGCAAATGACTAGAGAGTTTAGTGTTGTCATTGAAAAGGACGAGGACGGCTATTTTGTTGCTTCCGTGCCTACACTGAGAGGCTGCCATACACAGGCTAAGTCGCTCGACGTGCTTATGAAACGGGTGAAGGAGGCGATTGAACTTTGTCTGGAAGTTGAGGAACCCGTCCCTACCGAGTTCGTAGGAGTTCAGAGAATAGCCGTCAACGCATGAGCACCCTTCCCGCCATTACAGGGCACCGCCTCATCAAGGCTCTCGGCACCCTCGGTTTTGAAGTTATCTGAAAAAAAGGAAGCCATCACTTTCTTCGCCATCCTGACGGAAGATGTACCACGGTTCCCGTTCATCGGGGCGAAACCATTGGCCGAGGACTACTGGCACAAATCATAAAAGACTGTGAAACTTCGATAGAAGAACTACAGGAACTGCTGTGAGCGAACCAGCTAGTGAACCCGACGTGGAGGAATATCGGGCTCAATCCGAGAAGGCTATACGTATCCGCCTTCCCTACCGCCACGCGGGTTACCAGCGCGTTCGCTTCAAAAAACCGTGCCGTCTTGACGTCATGTAGCCATGCTGCTATAGTTACTTAGTGATTAAGGAGGTGACATCATGGCAACAGCAGCACGGCGAGCAACGGTGTATTTAGACCCGGAACTACATAAGGCCCTGAGATTGAAAGCAGTCGAAACTTCCCGGTCGGTATCGGATCTTGTCAATGATGCCGTTAGGGAAGCCCTGGCTGAAGATGCCGAAGATATTACGGCATTTGAAGAGAGAGCAAAAGAGCCACTGATCAGTTACGACGAGATGGTCAAGAGACTGAAGAAAGATGGCCGAATATAAGGTCTACTTCAAAGAATCAGTTGAGAAAGACTTCAGTGCCATACCGAAGAAAGACCTTCAGAAGATCCTTCGTCGGATAGAGGCGCTCACACAAGACCCGAGACCACAAGGGCATGAGAAACTGACTGGCCAAGAACGATACCGAGTTCGTCAGGGGAATTATCGAATTGTCTATTCCATTCAGGACAAGGAACTCACGATATGGGTTGTCCAAGTTGGCCATAGAAGAGACGTTTACAAATGAAAGCGAACAAGGCATTCCACCGGACGTGGCAGGATATCAGGCTGTTTTACCCCGTTTCATAGTCTTCGGCCCTTTGCACGCTGGCATCTCGCTTGCTTGGCCGCGCCGGTGAATTCTTCGTTGGGCATAAGTAATAAGCCGAAAAGGAATCCGAGAAGGTACGGAGAGCGCCGAAAACCTATGTGATTGTTCTGTTGGAAGAAACGAATGAGTTTTTTCAAAAAATTGATAGGCCTGTTTGAAAATAGTACCGAAAATGCTGTCGAAGATTGTCGCACTCAATCCAAACCAACCATAACCACGATTAGTGTCAGCCCTTCGCACACTCCAACCATCTCGCCCCGTGCTTTCGACGTCATTGTTGTAGGGGTGCATTACTACCAAGAAGCGCTGGGGAGGATCAAATTTTACCTACGTTATCCAAGACAATTGCGTGTAGATCTTTTGAATCAAGCCAAAGAAAAGATAGGAGAAATACGTAACAAGGAGCCTGTTCTTCGGATAATAAAGGCCTTTTACAATGGATATGACCTCGATCTCGAAGTAGAAACTCTTTATGGTCTGTACACCCAATACGACGCGGAGTTTGATACTTGTGTTGGTGAGACGGTTAGATATGCCACTGTCGCCATTGTGCCAAAGAAGGAAGATTGAACTTCCCCCATTTCCATGGACACGCAGAAAGGCTTGGTATAATAACAATGCCCGGAGGTGTGTATGTCACAAGGAATGCGGAGGAAGTTCGACAAAGAATTCAAGATGGAGACAGCTCGGCTCATGGTAGATGGGGGAAG
>DCUF01000033.1:7737-11884 GCA_002328485.1 Deltaproteobacteria bacterium UBA2221 | reverse complement strand
TAATTTATTTTGCGGAATGCTCTAAGCCAAAAGCGTTCTGAAAGGCCAAAGTACCGGGAGAGTCGTAATGCGGTATCGGCAGTGATTGACCGCTTGCCATGCACGATCTCATTGATACGGCAAGCCGGTACATTGATGTCCTTGGCTAACTTATACTGGCTTACGTGCAGGGGTTTCAAAAACTCTTCTGACAGTATTTCTCCGGGATGTATCGGTTCCATTGTTTTGGCCATGCGTTCCTCCTTAGTGGTAGTCTACGATCTCTACCTCGTACGCATCCCCTTCTACCCATCGGAAGCATATTCGCCATTGGTCGTTTATATGTATGCTGTATTGACCTTTTCGGTCACCGGCAAGCCTTTCCAGTTGATTTCCCGGTGGAATCCTCAAGTCCTCCAGTTTATCGGCAGCATCAAGCAACAAGAGTTTTCGGAGAACCATCCGATAGAGGCCCTGCGAGAGGTTTGGGACCGCCTCTCTCAGGAAAACCTTTTCAGTTTGTTTGTTTTGAAAGGTCTCTATCATTTTTCAGAATAGTGTCGCCACACGTTAATAATGTCAAGCGTTACTATCAGCTCTTTGACTGCATAACGAAGAATTCAGCCGCCGGGGCGCGAGGGCCGCTGTGGTGCTGAAGCCTTCTCGGATATTGGCTGTCATTGTTACCGGTCTGCTGGAATGACGTCTTATACGGCCCTTGATTGTCTTAACAGGTTGTCGTAGTCCGAATGAGAGCCGATTCAAAACCAGATAATTTGCTTGTCTTGTTGTATTCCAACAGCCCGATAGTCTTTTGTGATGCGCAAAGAAAAAATCGGCCGTGTGGAGTGCACTCGCTTGAAATGAAGGCTCGGGTGGTACGGGTCTTTTTGAAGGTCTTGTATGCTTTCTTTGCCTCCGTCTTGGTTTCCATGGAGAGCCCGTGATAGCACCTCCAGAAGGCGGCAGTGGTCCGAGAGATCATAGATCGTTGATGTTCAGAGGCTTCGATTTGCCCTGCTTGTGTTCGGCAAGGGCTTCGCCGGCAAGTTTGTCTAAAATGTCTTCCGAGGCCGCAAACGCCTTGGCCCACTTGCCTTCGGCCTCTAGTTCCTCCATGACCCATTTAGCAAGAGCGTTTTGCTCGACCTCGGGAAGTTTGGAGGCTTCTTTAAACGCCCTTTCCAGCAATCTTGTCATAGCTCACACCTCACAAAACCAGCCATCTATATTGTAACACAACGATGCCGCAGATGAGACTCGGCAATTCGTTCGTCCTTCGTATGACAACAGCCTAACCGGGAGGTGAACGCCTTTCCTCGCCGATCCGGTTCATGCAGTCGTTATCTGGTCTTTTGTCTGTACCTGCACTGCAGCTCTCCGGCAACCTGCTCCAATTTCTTGTCAAGCGTCCAAAGGGGAACACCGGTCAGGATGGCAGCGGCAAGGAGGTGGACATCTATGTAGCCCAACCCCTTTCCCATGACTTTCCGGGCTTCAATAAAGGAAAGTAGCTCTTCATGATCTACTACCAGTGCCGTAGGTAAGGCTTCCAGAAGAGCGATAATACCCGCTCTGTTCCTGAGGTTTCCACACGCCAACTCTCCGATGATGAACGGATGACATATGACCTCTCCATCATTGAGCAGCTCCACCAAATCATCATTGGTCTCTCTCAAATGAGAAACCCAAACAGATGTATCGACGAGAACCACCTAAACGCTCCGTCTTCTCGGTACTTGCTTCAACTGTTTTTCGGTACCTCCGAGCTTTGCAAGTCGCTTTCCGCTTTCTCTTGCGATTAGCGCTTCCAGTCCGAGTTTTACTAGCGTAGTCTTTTCCTTAATGCCTGTCATTTTAGATGCCTGCTCAATCAGGTCGTCTTCTATATTCAGTGTCGTTCTCATGGTGCCACCTCATAATATTGTATGCATAATTATGGCATCATGATACATATGGGTCAAGTGCTTTTCAGATAACAAAGAATTCAGCCGCCCGAGCAAGGCACGTGCAGCAAAGAAGCTGAGTGTTCTTCCGGGTCGGCTGCAATGACGGGTTATCCTGCCTTTATGCTGCGGTCCTGAGAGTCACGTGCATTCCGGCTTTCGTCGCAAGAATGATCAACATCTCAAGACTGAACTTCTCCCACTTGCCCCTGGTAAGATCGGAAACCCGGGACTGACTGACGCCCAGTATCTCAGCGGCTTTGGCCTGCGTAAGCTTCTTTGCTTTAATGAACTTGCGAAGATCGGCCATAAGGTCTGCACGCATCTGAAGAATTGCTGCTTCGTGGGGAGAATAGCCGAGATCGATGAATACGTTTCCAGATGAATTGACTACAGGCTCGCTCATAGACTACCTCCAATTTGTTTGAGCCGTTTACAGGCTAACTCAATATCGTTCTTATTCGTCTTTTGTCCTTTCTTTTGAAAGGCGTGAAGCACATAAACCGCGTCGGATAGTTTTGCCACATAGATTACTCGCCACTCACCCAACACATGAATGCGGAGTTCCTTCACGCCAGAGCCTATCGACTGCATGGCCTTCCAGTCTCTAGGCTCCAATCCATTCTGAATGGCGCGGAGCTCAAAGCCCGCAACTCTCCGGGCTTCCTCAGGAAAGTTCCGAAGATCATCGAGGCTGGAACCGACGAATTTCAAGGCCTTTGTGCTCATAGAAGTATTATATAAGTTTTGATATATTTCGCAAGTCCATCAAGTCTATGGTTTCCATGGCCGTAAGGATAACAACTAAGTTTACAGAAAAATGTCTGTAATATCCCGACCAAAGACACAGAAATATTTCTGTATAATCCGTCCTGAGCCGAGATATACAGAATGCCCCACACCGTGGGTAGGCCGGAAAGATGACAGGAAAGCACGGCACTGCAAGGCATTCCGCCCAATGGGGCATCTGCATCTTTGTTCCGTATTTGTAACGCGATAGCTGCGAGTCTTCATGAGCATCCTTGCTTTCAATGCTGTGGGTGGCATCATTCATCCAAGGGGCTTTTCACGCTCAATCCAGGCCTGTTCAATACGTGCGTGTAGATCATCGTTGTGGAGACATCCTTGTGACCGAGGAGCTCCTGGACGGTCCTGATGTCGTAATTCGCCTCCAGCAGATGGGTTGCGAAACAGTGGCGAAAGGTATGGAATTTACATGCTTTTCGATTTCGGCCAAACGTACCGCAGCGTGAACGGCCTTCTGGAGCGCATTTTCATGTACGTGATACCGCTTGATATCACCGGTTTGAGGGTCTTTTGATCGGGCTTTCGCCGGAAATACATATTGCCACCCCCACTCTTTGCTGGCCTTCGGGTATTTCCGCGCAAGGGCGTAGGGCAAGCTAACCTCTCCGTATCCGTCCGATAAGTCGTTCTGGTGCAGAAGTCTGACCCGCTCCAGATGGTCTCGCAGCAACGGTTTCAGGTTGTCGGGAAGTACGGTGATCCTGTCCTTCATCCCCTTGGCATCTCGGATGATAACCTGGTTGTTCCCGAAATCTATATCTTTCACCCGCAGTCGCAAACATTCCATGAGTCTCAAACCGCTGCCATAGATAAGCTTGATCATCAACTGATGGTCGGGAAAAACCGCGGCGATTACCCTAATGGTCTCGTCTTTCGTCATAACAGTGGGTAATCGTGTGGGCTTCTTCGCACGCACGGCGTTGATGGATTCGCCCAGCTCCCGTTTCAATACGTTTCTGTAGAGAAACAGCAGAGCGTTGAACGCCACGTTTTGCGTACCGGCCGATACCTTCATGTCCACTGCCAGGTGGGAAAGGAACGCCTCGATACGAGAGGCGCCCAGTTGATTCGGGTCTCTACTGCTATGAAAGTGAAGGTATTTTGTGATCTAGTGCAGATAGGTATCTTCCGTCCTACTCGAATAGTGCTTCAACCGGAGCACGTGGCGGACACGATCCGGCAGGGGATCCGTTGTGGGCAAGGGGGAGGTAGAAGGGTTGCGAGCTGGCCGGTTATCCTCGTTAGCCTCAGGCATCAATCCAAGAAGGGACGGATCTATCTGGAGTTTTTTCCCTGCAAGGACAGAGAGCATCTCACGGAAAACACTTTCTGAGCGCTGAAAGCTCCAGTACCTTCCTTCTGGATGCCACTGGCGGGTCTGGATGGTTTTTACCTTTGCTACGATGTCCTGGCTG
>DCUF01000033.1:0-7721 GCA_002328485.1 Deltaproteobacteria bacterium UBA2221 | reverse complement strand
ATCAGAGCCGATCTTTATCATAGAAACGAGCCGCTAAACTCTAAATTGTTTTGCCCGGTTTTAAGATCCTATCCGGAGGAGCGCGTAAGCAGAAGCGCTTGGTTGAAGAGAGTCTACAAAAGGCCACAAAAAAAGACAACACTATTTTTTGTGCAATTACATGAGCGAGACTGGATAAAACCGCATCCAACGGGGGTTGGAAGGACGTCTCGCAGGTGCGCGTCGCCGGACCAATGCCTTTTTACCTCCCCCATATGCCCGCAATTTGAACGCTGACATGTCGGGCATCCACCCGAAAAAAAAACTATAGATCTCTCAAGCCTTGGCACCGAGGGCATCGTGGCCCACCACGCTGCCCTCCCCTTCTGCTCACTCGACAGCGACTAATCCCTTCTCGTGAAAGCTTGAGAACATCTGAATGTACTCGCCGCTGACGCTACTTCACCAGTTTCTTAAGCACCTGTTCCAGCTTCTTCAGTTCACTGCCGTAGCCGGCCCAATCGCCCTGGCGCTGAAGTTCCTGGGCCCGTTCAAAGTAGCGCAGCGCCTCTTTTGCCAATTGTCCGACGGAGAGCTCCACCTGGGTCTGAGTGGCAGGCTGCTCTCCCCGCACTGCCGCCTTCCGCTGCCCGAACAGCCGCTGCAGGCCAAGCTCCAGATTCTCTTCCATGACCACTTCGTTTTCATAGGCCACGATGACCCGTCTCAACTCCGGCAACCCTCCTTCGTCCGAGGCCACCAGATAGAGGGGCTGCACGTAGAGGAGTGACGATTCGATGGGTATGACAAGGAGGCTCCCCCGGATCACCCGCGAGCCCTTTTGACCCCACAGCGTGAGCTGCTGCGAGATATAGGCGTCCTGGTCGATTCGGGCCGCCACCTGACGGGGTCCGAAGATCAGCCTGTCCCGTGGGAATGTGTAGGCTACGAGTTTGCCGTACTCCGGTTCATCACAGCGGGCCGCAAGCCAGGCCGCAAGGTTGTCTCTCTTGGCCGGCGTGAAGGGCAGCAGAAGAATATACTCTTCCTTGCCTTTATTATCGCTTTTTTCGTCAGGCAGCTTCATGATCGTGTAGTAGGGCCGCATCGGCGTCTCTCCGTACGCCGGTATCTCCCATAGGTCTTCTTTGTTATAGAAAACCTTGGGGTCCGTCATGTGGTATACGGCATACATGGATGTCTGGATCTGGAAAAGCTGCTTAGGGTATCTGATATGCTCCCTCAGGTCCTGAGGCATGGCCGAGAGGGGTTTGAAAAGGTCGGGAAAGATGCTGCCGTAAACCCTTGCTATGACATCGTTCGGGTCGCTCACGTAGAAGGCGACCGTGCCGTCATAGGCATCGACGNNACCGAGTTTCTGATATAGTTGATGCCCTTGTTCAGGGGCTGTGAATAGGGAACGCGGCTGGAATAGGTGTAGGCGTCAATCATCCAGAAGAGTCTCCCGTCGTCGGAGACAACAATATAGGGATCATCGTCGAAAAGGAGAAAGGGCGCGATGGCCCGAACACGCTCCATGACCTTGCGATTGTAGAGTATTCGGCTATTGGGGGTAATATCCGAGGAAAGGATAAGCTTTGCATTGCTGAAGCGGGCCGCAAAGGCGGCTTTTTTCACAAAAGAATCAAGGCGGACCCCTTTCTCCCCCTGGTACGACGTATAGACATTCCCTTCCGAGGTGGGATAGCCGAACTCCGGCACCTTGGTCTTTACCACCACGTAATCGCTCGAAAGCTCGCCGAAGTATATCTCCGGCCTGGTGACCTTTATGTTGGTGGTTGACGCAGGAGGAATGTCTTTGACGATGAACTCCGGCAGCCCTTCCCTGGTAATCCTGTTCACGGGCCCCATGGCCACACCGTTGCCGTGGGTGAATACCATCTTCTCGTTGATCCACGATCTGCTGGGCAGGTCGGCATAGGAAAGTTCCCGGGGGGACAGCATGACCTGTCTGTACTCGCCATTGACAAGGTACCGGTCGTTATCCACATCCACGAACTTGTAGTAGGTCCTGATCTGTTGAAGCTGGCCATAGGTCTTGAGAAGGGGGGCATCATCCCAAAGTCGAATATTTTTGATGGTTCCATCATTCTGGTCGATGTCTTTGCCCGTCAATGAATAACCCACCGTAAAGGGCTTGATGGTGATACGCTCCAGGTCGTACGCGAATCTCGTGTATTTGATGTTGTGTTCGATGAATGGCCGCTCCAGTTCGAGCTCGTTGGGTGAAACCTTGAGGCTCTGGAGCAGGGAAGGATAGATGAGCAGTCCGCCGATGAAGACCACGGCCACGGCGGCCAGGGGGGCCAGGGCTGTCTTCCACGTGCCTCTGAACAGACCGACCACGAAAAGCACCGCCGCGAGAACCGTCACCCCCGTCAGCAGACGGAGCGCAAAAAGCCTCCCGTAGATGTCGGTATAGCCTGCGCCATGGATAAACCCGTGAGGCTCTGTCAGAAGGCTGAACTGATCGAGATAGAAGGAGAATGCGATATTGAGAATAAAAAGACCCCCCAGAACAGCGAGATGTCTCCTCGCTCTTCTATCTATGGAGAGGGTTCTTTCTGCCGGCAGAATCGCGCCTTTCGCGAAGTAGCCCAGGGAGATCACCACAAGGGTGGCAAAGACCAGAAAACCGACGTACCCCTTTACCTCCTCGAGGAGCGGAAGCTGGAAGAGGTAGAAGCTAAGGTCCTTTCCGAAGATGGGGTCTTGAAACCCCACTCGGGTGGCGTGACGAAAGAGGAGAATATCCTTCCAGAGGCCGCTTCCCCACATGCCGCCCACAAAGGCAAAACCTGCGCAGACCACAACGGACAACCTTTTGACCACCTTTCCGATGCCGGCCATGGGGACCGGGAGCCTTATCTGATTCATGAGCAGCACATTGAGCGAATCAAACTGCAGGCGGTTGACCAAATAAAGATTTACCGCAGCAAAGGCGAGAGAAATAAAGCCCAGCACCAGTCCGCTCAAAATCTGGACAGACAGAACCTTGGTAAACAACGACAGATAGCCCGCGTCGGCGAAAAAGAGCCAGTCCGTATAGAAGGTGGCGATTCCCGCGCCTCCGGAAAGGAGAAGAAATACGGCTGCGGCCAGAATCAGAATGTATCGTCGCCTTAATAGCATGGGCCCTCTCCTTCGATTGTTCTAAAAGTCTAATGGTACCGGAATTCTCGGGAGGGGGCAAGCATAACCCGTTCAAGGAAGGATTGCAGGGGGAGTCGCCTGTGGGCAAAAGGCCTGTACTGTGGCTGTGGTGCGCACGTCGTTGGCAGGGATGGTCGGTTTGCTGGTAGAATAGGACTGAACATGACAGAGAGCCGAGGGCCGTCGTTCGCTGGGGATCATATGGCAAGCACGAATAGAATCATCGGCCCGTCTTTTCGGCGGGGTCGACCTTCAAGGCGATTCCAAATAGAAGGCTCAGCCCCGCCTCATGAAACCACCGATCCGGCGGTACAGAGGGGACGTAAAAAGATGGGGAAGGTCAGGAATACACTGCAGCCTTGGGGGGCAGGACAACGTCTGCTTTTTATTGCCGTGGCTGCAATACTCGTTCTCGGCATGACCTATCGCCAAGCGGGAGGGGAGGATGACCAGGCAGCCTGCATCCGCTCTCTGTTCAGCGTCCGGTATGCGAATGTGGTGAAGGACCGGGGACAGGCTTCGATCGATGGGGGTGACGGGATCGTTTTCTCGCTTTCCCCGGCTGATCAAAGGGGAGGAACCCCTGGGCCTTCAATAGGAAGGCGGGCCCTCGTGATTCTCGACAAGGGCCGAAAAGTTCGGGGGCTGGCGGAATCATTCTATACATCCTTTAGCCGCGTTGAGAAAGATGCCACCACCTACTGGGCCGTGGAGGAATATACAGGGGGGACGCACTGCTGTACTCGGTTTCATTTCCTGGCCAAATCCAGTTCCGATGATCCGATACAATATCTCGGCTCTACCGATGGCACCATGGAACCAGCCGAAAACCCATGGGTCTGCAAAGGCAAAAACCTCTATTTCGAGGATTCAGATATCCGTTTTGTCCACTTCCACATCGACTACGCCCATTCACGGCTCTACATCCCCCGCTTCTATCGTCTGACGCCGTCCTCCGTGACGGTGAGCAACCGGCCCTTCAAGGATGTGTATAGGGATGAGATCGCTGAAGTCAACGCGGAGATTGAGGAAAAAAAGAGGTCAATGGGCTCCAAATCTTCTGCACTACTCAGAGGAGACGGGATGAGGGTCTTTGCAGACGAACTCGGGCCGCTCCTGGTTCAAAGGACGATCCTGTACCTTTTTGCGCGGGAAGATCGGAGGGCATGGGAAACTTTTTTGAAGGATGTGCGATCCCGCTATAAGACGGCGGAAGGTGTTGCGATGCTGCGAAGAGAGATTGAGAAGCTCTTAAAAGAAACCCCTTACTGATGGTACCTCCAAACGAGGGTGCGGTCCGCGGGCGGGGCATCCCGTTCAGGCGGCCGGCCACCAACGCGAGGCCCGGTTCCCCCTTGTGAATCCATGGTCTTGGATCTCCATTTCAGAGGGCCTGAGCGACGTGTCTGAGCAGAGGGATCAGGCTCTCCATAGTGGCGAGACTGTCAAGTAATGGAATGACCACATCTTTGTTTAAGGCGTTCCGCTGCACCTGAATCTTGAGGGCCTCC
Organism: Deltaproteobacteria bacterium UBA2221; assembly: GCA_002328485.1. Lineage (GTDB taxonomy): Bacteria > Desulfobacterota > Syntrophorhabdia > Syntrophorhabdales > WCHB1-27 > WCHB1-27. The sequence continues at coordinate 3,057 of DCUF01000033.1, read as the reverse complement.
ACATCCTTTAACAGGTCGTCATGCCTGTCCTTCGGAAGATTCGTGTCTTTTTCGATCAGGATCGATACGGCAAGGAGTAGACCGTCGACGGCGGGGTCAATGCCGGTACGGGCTGAGGAGGGCGCAGGCATGGGCTGAGGAGGGACTTGCGGTTTTGCCTCGCCTTGATTCCCCGGGGACATCCATTCTGGCCCCATGTCCTTGATGATGGGGTGTTCCATGGACGGAGCCACGGACGTTGGCGTGCCACTCTGTGCCCCCTGGTAGAAACTGCGCGGATTCTTCCTGTATTCCGCTATAACGCCTGTCTCCCCACCTTTTTCTACGAATTCTTGACCGTCCGGGCTTATGAGGGCGCTAACGCCGCCCATGGCGTCAAAGGAAGACATATAGATAAAACCTCTCGATTCAAGAAGTTCGACAGCACGAACCAGTTCCCCAAAATCGGATATACCGACGGCCGGGGCGAAGTCGTTCATGCTGAAAAGGAAATTAGGGTGCGGAGCCGCTTCGGAAAGATCGTAGAGGGCGGTTAAAAAAAGTTCCGCCAATTCCTGCGTCGTCATGTTTCCTCCTGGTTCTCGAGGTATGGCAAGGATCATTATATCAGATTTGGCACGCGCCGGAAATTGGGGTGCGGGCCAGGACGTGATCCAGGGAGCACGCTCGGCAACGCGCTGCTGAAGGGGAGTTGCTGCTCGGGCCGGTTAGAGAACCACCTCTATCCCCCGTCCCTTCAGGTAGGCCTTCACCTGTCTAATGCTATAGGTACGGAAATGAAAAACCGAGGCCGCCAATACTACGTCCGCTCCGCCCTCGACAACCGCCTCGTAGAAGTGTTCAAGTTTTCCGGCTCCGCCTGAAGCGATGACCGGAAGCTGAACGGCGTCCGAAATGGCCCTTGTAAACGGGATGTCGTAGCCAGCCAAAGTCCCGTCCCCATCCATGCTGGTGGGGAGGATAACCCCTGCACCCAGTTCCTCGCACCGACGCGCCCACTCCACGGCATCCTGGCCGACCGGTCGGGTGCCCCCTGAAACGACAATCTCGAAACCGGAGGGCATGGCGGGGTTTCTTCTGGCATCGATGGCCACAACAATCCTTTCCTGGCCGAACCTCTTGGATGCCTCTTCCACGAGAGACGGGTCCCTCACAGCAGCACTGTTCATCGACACCTTGCTGGCCCCGGATGCCAGAACCTGTTCTATGTCATCAAGGCCGTTGATACCGCCCCCGACCGTAAGTGGTATCTGAATGACCTCTGACACGGCTTTTACCCACTCCAGCCTGGTCTTCCGGTTTTCTAAGGTTGCAGCGATGTCGAGCATCGCAAGCTCGTCAGCACCCTCATCCTGATAGAATCGGGCGTTCTCCACGGGATCTCCTGCCACCCGCAAATCCACGAAGTGTATGCCCTTTACGACCCGTCCGTCCTTCATATCCAGACACGGCATTATCTTGATAGCTGACATGTGCGCTCCTTCGAATTAGTAATTACCTGGCCTGCTCTTCGCATCTCGCTTACTTATCATCCGTGGGGCAGCAAGTCAAGCCTAAACCCTGACAGCCCGGCGAAACCAGGGGCGATCGAGCAGCCTTCGGGGATATCGGACTCTATCCACGATAGCCCCGCACCCCCCAGACTCAGGGCGCCCCGGTCGAGGGCTTGAATTTATTGATCGGACATCAGGTGGTTTGAGCTATACTAAGGTGGTGCTGGACTTCGAGATCCTCTTATCTGAACCATTCTCTCGCTCAGACCTGATCGTCCATTACGTTGCAGGACCAGGTGAGCCTCGCTCTCGGGAGGCGACCGAAGAGATCGACAAGGCTTGGGGTTTGCAGCTTCAGGCCTGTCGTCAGGATGGTCCGCACATCTTCAACGGCCTTCTTATTCGGCTCAATAGGTACGCTCGAAGGGATGGCAAAACCATATTGGAGTTGGGGGACACGACGTTCCGGGAATACATTGGGACCAGCGTCGAGCATTTCTATGAAAGATTTCCCGAAACCTGGATGGCCGACCCCCTGGCAGTCTGCATCGCCCTGGTCACCAGCGACCGAAAAATCCTCGTCGAGAAACGGACCCTGTTAACCCGGTACCGAGCACCCTTCCATGTGATTGGTGGGTTTATGGACCCGGAAAAGGACTTGTGCGATGGTCAACCCGATCCTTTCCTCGCTATAACGAGGGAGGTAAGGGAAGAGCTCGGGCTCGCGCTTGTCCCGGACCGGCTCGTTGCCCTGGGACTCGTTCGAAACCTCTTCGTTCGCCATCCGGAGATCGTCTTCTGTTATGCCCTTCGCGAGTCCTTCGGGGACGTAAGGGTGGTGTTTGAAAACAGCGTTACAGACGACGAGATCGACCAGTTAGAGGCAGCAGAGGACACCGACGGTGGGCTGGCTTCGTTTTTGAGAGGCCACCATGGATTTTTCACCCCATCAGGTGAAGCCTGCCTCCTTCTCTATGGAAGACGGATTTACGGCGAAGACTGGTACAAAACCTTGTTGGAGGAATTTACGGAGCGGTAACGTGACCGGATGGTCCCGGTATCCACCGCAGGGGTGCGTCGGGTTGGGCAGTTTCTACTCGAGAAAACTCTCCAGTCTCTTCCGCCTCGATGGGTGCTTCAACTTCCTCAAGGCCTTCGCCTCGATCTGCCTGATTCTCTCACGGGTAAGACCGAACACATCACCTACTTCCTCCAGGGTGTAATCGGTCTTCTCGCCAATCCCCAGACGCATACGGATTACCTTTTCCTCTCGCGGCGTCAGGGTCGACAGAACCTTGTCTATCTCTTCCTTGCAAGAGATGCTCACCAACTCCTCAAAGGGCGAGGGAGACTTGGGGTCTGCTATAAAATCGCCCAGCTTGGAATCGTCGTCGCCGATAGGCGTCTCGATCGATATGGGCTCGTTTGAAACCTTCATGATCTTCCGAACCTTTTCGAGGGGAAGACCGGCTTTCATCGATATCTCTTCGAGAGTGGGCTCCCTGCCCAACTCCTGGTAGAGGGAGATGGTCACCTTCGTTATCTTGTTCATGGTCTCCAGGAC
>DCUF01000046.1 GCA_002328485.1 Deltaproteobacteria bacterium UBA2221 | reverse complement strand
GCGGTATGGCATCGGGTTTCATGCCCGCAATACTGATCATCCTGTATTGTTCCAGGACGTCCTCTATACGTATCTCCCTGTTTTTGACTGCCCGCTTGAGGGCTTCATAGGAAAAGACATTCCGTAGCAGCTCTTGCGCGTCGATGATAAGGTACCCGCCGTTGGCCTTATGGACCGAACCGGCCCTTATCATGGTGAAATCGGTTGTCGCCATACCGTAGAGAAGCTTGTTTTCGATTCTGCCGAAGAGATTCAGATAGGTGGGGTTGCTTTCAAAAATGATCGGCGCCCCTTTCGTCTGGGAGTTGTCAACTATCAGATTAACGGCAAAACGAACAAAAGAAGGTTCCTGCTTCGGCATCTTCATAAAAGGCAGGGGCGAGGACGGCTCTTCGGTTGTCTTGAACTCGTCGAGGTGAGACAGGATATCTTCCCGGGCGTCGTCCAGAAACCTCTGAATCTTGTCATTGCCCTTGTATTTGGTTTTGAGGTTTTCGATGTGGGGATGAAGGGCATCGTAGGCGATGGCCTTCTCCAATTTTCCCAGCATTTCGTGAACAAATTTTTCCGTATCCCGAACCGCTCGAAAAACCTCATTAAGCCTTTCCTGAAGGGATTTGCCTGTCTTTTCCATCTCCTTTTTGGTCTTCTCGTCAAGCTTGGCGAATTCATCCGGCGTAAGCGGTTCTTCCGCCTCTTTCTTCATCGGCACGATGAGAATTCCCGCCACACCTCGCTTTATGGAGAAGCCTTTTTCCCGGGCTTCCTGTTCCAGTTTGGAGAAGAGCTCGTTCTGCTTTTGCTGGAATTCTTCCATGATCTTGCTTCGCTGTTTCTCGTATTCTTTGGATTCGAAGGCTTTGGGTATGTCCAGTCTGATAGCCTTCACACAATCATCCATGTCCTTACGAAAAACCTGGCCGTGACCTGGCTCCAAAGGAACGGCGATCGGCACGTCAGGGTTCTTGAAGTTGTAGACGTAGCACCAATCATCGGGAACCTTTTCTTTGGAAGCCTTATCGTTCAGCATGGTCATCAGGGTGGTCATCTTGCCCGTGCCGGCCTCTCCTAAGGCAAAGATATTGAATCCCTGACTATCTACCTCCAGGCCGAAATCGAGGGACTTCAGCGCCCTTTCCTGCCCGATGGTCCCGACCGGCGTTGTAACATCTTCAGTTGTGGCAAAAGAAAACTGACCAGGCTCGCATTCCCTGTAGAGATCGCTAGGTGAGAGTTTCATCATGATCGGTACCTCCAGTCTGTGGTCTTTGCTGAAACATGGATTTGGGACGCCCTATGGCAACGGTGCATTGAGAACCCTTCCTTCGTCTCATCTAATATAAGCATGGCTCAATCAAAAAACTACCGAAAATTGTGGATGCCTGACAGCCTGAAAACAGGACAGTTTTCGCCGGTTTCGCCCAAAACTAAAGGTGCGATGCGCTCGATTCTCAACCATAAATAACACACCAATCCTGTCATGTAAAGCCGATTTGGGGGTTACGTCAGGGCATCCGCCTGAGATCGCAAGCAGAGCCTTAAGGTTTCAATCGGATTACGCGATAGTAGACTATGTAGAGCATTAACGGAGGTCAATCTAAGCAATTATGGCAATGTCAGGGATGCGTTTGGGCGAGATGTTGGTCACCATGGGATTGCTTTCCCAGGACCGGCTGGATGAAGCCTTAAAAACACAGAAGCAAGTCGGTGGAAAGCTGGGAGAGGTCCTCGTCAACAACGGATATCTTACCGAAGAAAAGATAATGAAGGCCCTGTCTCAAAAATTCGGTATTCCCCTCGTCAGCCTGGATTCTATAGATATTGAGGATACGGTACTCAAAATAATTCCTTCCCATATCGCCCGTCGGTATCACATCATGCCCGTCACCAAGAAACGGACGAGCCTGATCATCGCCATGGCGGATCCCACCAATATAGCGACCATAAGCGATGTGAAGTTCTTCACCGGCTATCATGTCGAGCCGGTCATCACCTCGGAAGGGGCGATTGCCAAGGCCATCGAGAAGTACTATGGCGCACCGCAGGCGGTGCAGCTCCAGAAGGTAATGCAGGATCTCGGGGCGGGGGTGGACGAGCAGTCCTTTCAGCTCGTGGAGGACGAGGACAAAAGTGATGTTGCCAGCCTGGAAGCCGATGCCAAGCAGGCGCCTGTCGTCAACATCGTCAACCTCTTAATAACCGAGGCCGTACGCAAGGGCGCAAGCGACATCCATATCGAGTCATACGAAAACGAATTCAGGGTAAGGCTGCGCATAGACGGTATACTCTATGACATCATAAAATTGCCTCAAAAATACAGGGATGGTGTGGTTTCTCGAATAAAGGTCATGGCGAGGCTTGATATCGCCGAGAAGAGGCTTCCCCAGGACGGTCGCATCAAGCTTCAGATGAAGCTGGATGACAGGGTAAAGAACCTCGATCTGCGAGTCTCGGTCCTGCCGACCCTTTTCGGGGAGAAGATCGTCATGCGACTCCTCGACAAAGACAACCTTATGGTTGACATGGACCGGCTGGGCTTCGAGCAGGAGAGCTTCGCCAAATTCGAGGAGGCGATCTTCAAACCCTGGGGCATGGTGCTGGTAACCGGTCCGACCGGTTCGGGCAAGACCAATACCCTTTATAGCGCCATAGCCAGGATAAACAGTCCGGAAATCAACATAACCACAGCAGAGGACCCGGTCGAATTCAATCTTGCAGGTATCAATCAGGTGCAGGTCCATGAGGGTATCGGCCTGACCTTTGCGTCTGCCCTCAGGTCATTCCTCAGACAGGACCCTAACGTCATCCTGGTAGGCGAGATCCGTGACTCAGAGACAGCCGAAATAGCCGTTAAGGCTGCCTTAACCGGGCATCTTGTCCTTTCCACGCTTCACACCAATGACGCACCTTCGGCCGTAACAAGGATGGTAAACATGGGCGTAGAGCAACTCCTGGTCACGAGTTCAGTCATCCTCATCTGTGCCCAGAGGCTTATTCGCAGAATCTGTCAGGACTGCAAGGAGAAGATCGAGATACCGCCCAAGGCCCTGCTCAATATCGGATTCTCCCCTGACGAGGCGTCAAACGTAGAGGTTTATGCGGGTAAGGGGTGTTCCAAGTGTGGGAATACGGGCTACAAAGGACGGATAGGCCTCTACGAGGTGATGACCATGTCCGATGAAATCCGCCGGATGATCTTGGAGGGGGCAAGCACCATCGATCTCAAGAGACAGGCCATACACGAGGGGATGATCACCCTTCGTCAAAGCGGACTGATAAAGATCAAGAACGGGATCACCACGATCGAGGAGGTCATCCGGGAAACCGTCCTGTAGTGAAGGCCAGTCTTTGCTATAAATCCGTTTTCTATTCTTCTCCGAGGGCCGCCCCATACCTTCAATTACGGACCAGATAGCATGAAACCACCCGTGATTTGTGAGAAAATTCTCTTGACTTCAAAAATAATGTTGATAGAATTTCGTTGCTTGAAGCGCCAATAAGGAAATATGCTTGCTTAAATCACTGAAAATTCGAGTTATCCTCGTTCTTGTTTTTCTGGCTATCTCGATAGTCTATCTGCTTCCCAACTTCGTCGACTTTACCGGGAAGTGGAGGGAATATCTGCCTTCCGACAAGATTCACCTGGGCCTTGACCTCAAGGGTGGGATGCATCTTCTGCTGGCTCTTGATACCGACGCGATGATGAAAAACCTGACTGATCGCAAATTCAATACCCTGAAAGAAAGTATGATACGCGAAGGTATCCGGTTTTTGAGCCTGGATAGGAAGGGTGACGACATCTCGGTTTCGGTTAGAAACGAGCAGAGAGAGAAGTTCTACAATCTCATAGGGAAAGAGCTCCCGGACCTAAAGGTGAAGACGAGCACCGTTTCAGGAGAGGTTCTCACCCTCGATCTGACCATCCTCGAAAAAGAGATCGAGAACATCAAGGAAAACGCCGTTCGTCAGGCGCTGGAGACCATCAGGAACCGTATCGACCAGTTTGGCGTGTCCGAACCGGTGATCGTGAAATCAGGTGAGGACCAGATTCTGGTCCAGTTGCCAGGGGTCAAAGACCCGGAAAGGGCGAGGGAACTTATCGGCCGGACGGCCCAACTTGAGTTCAAACTCGTTGACGAGGAGAATGCGGGAAGGGCAGGGGTCGGGCCTGTGCCCGAGGGCGATGAGCTGTTGATGCAGAGAAACCGGAACAGACAGACCGGGGTGACCACAACGACTCCCATTCTGTTAAAGAAAGAGACCTTGCTCACCGGCGAACTGCTCACGGACGCCCAGGTACGCATCGGCGGCGAATTCCAAAACGAACCGTATGTCGCAATCGAATTCAATAGCGAAGGGGCGAGGATATTTGAGAGGATTACCGCAGACAACGTGAATAGGCGCATCGCCATTGTGCTGGACAACACGGTCTACTCGGCGCCTGTGGTGCGTGAACGTATCGGTGGTGGAAAGGCGTCGATCTCGGGCAATTTCACCATGGAAGAGGCCAAAGATCTTGCAATTATTCTGAGAGCAGGGGCGCTACCGGCCCCCGTCAAAGAAGTACAGAACATAACCATAGGCCCCAGCCTTGGACAGGATTCGATAAGGCGAGGGGTACAGGCGGCTGTGGTCGGAGCCGTTCTCGTTATAGCCTTTATGATCGTCTATTACCGGGCCTGCGGAGTGGTTGCGAACATGGCCCTTTTCCTCAATATGATATACCTTCTCGGCGCCTTTGCAGCACTCAAGGCCACAATGACCTTGCCTGGTATTGCAGGTATCATTCTCACGATGGGTATGGGAGTTGATTCGAACGTCCTCATCTTTGAACGCATTCGGGAGGAGCTTCGCCTGGGGAAGACAGTTCGGGCAGCAGTGGACGGGGGCTACCAAAAGGCCTGGGTAACCATATTTGACGCACACATAACGACGCTCATCACGACCTTCATCCTTTTCATGTTCGGTACCGGTCCAATCAAGGGGTTCGCCGTTACCCTCAGCATCGGGGTAATCATCAACCTGTTTACCGCGGTTTTCGGGTCTAAGGCTCTGTTTGATTGGATTATAGCGAGATATAAACCCCGGAGTCTGAGTATCTAATGGCCTTTACAGAAATAATCAAGAATACGAAGATAGACTTCGTCGGACAGAGGCGTGTGGCTTTTATCATTTCCACCGTCCTCGTGTTACTGGGCCTTGTCGGCTTCGTCATGGTTTCCATGGGGAAGGCGAATATGAGCGTCGATTTTACCGGCGGAACCAACCTTCACATCAAGTTCGACAGAATCATCCCCACCGCTGATCTCCGCAATGCCCTTTCGGCTGGCGGGCTGAAGGATATCCAGATCCAACGGATCAGCGGTACTCGCGAATTCATTATAAAAACAAAGATGTCAGACAGCAAAGATGAGAGGACCCAGGATCGCGTCTCCCGGAGCCTTACCACTAATCTTCAGGCGAAATTCGAGATACTGGGCGCCAACATGGTTGAGCCGAGCGTTGGAGAGTCGTTGAAAAGAAATGCCATCATCGCCATCGTCTTGGCATTAGTCTGTATCATCATCTACATTGCCTGGAGATTTACCTTTATCTTTGGAATCGCTGCTACGATAGCGACCCTTCACGATGTCCTTGTCCTTCTCGGCGTCTTCTACCTTTTAGGCCGGGAGATGAATATTCTGTTCATTACAGCCCTATTGACTACTGCCGGATATTCGCTCACCGACACCGTCGTTGTTTTTGACAGGATCAGAGAGAACAGGGCCAAGATGAAGAGCCGCGAGGATTTCGGGGACATCATCAATGCCAGCATCAATGAGGTGTTGAGTAGAACCATCATAACCTCGGTGACGACTCTCCTGGCGATCGGCGCCATACTGGTGCTGGGCGGGGAAGTGCTTTTTGATTTTTCCCTTGCCCTTTTCATCGGCGTTCTTATCGGAACGTATTCGTCCGTCTTCGTTGCAAGCCCGCTGATATTTCTATGGCGAAGCAAAGCCGTATAGCAGGGCGGCGCATTGGGGTTGCAGTAGCCCGGTGTTAAGCTGTCTGTCCTGTCCCATTCACGCTGGGACGCGACATTATCGTGAAGGGTTCGTGTGCAGTCGAAGCTAGAAGACGTGCTGAGGGACAAAGAAGGGGATCTAAACCTCTACCAGCGGTTCCTGAACCTCCGAAGTTTCTGTCTTGAACGGATTTTTGCCTCCACAGACCTTCCTCTTCAACGTCATATCGAGGCGCTCCAGAGTCTTACCGAACAACTTATTCCCGACCCCCTGTCACGTACCGAGGAGATGTTCTCAGGCGAGATCTTCGTTATGCTGTGCCTTATCTACTTGCACGATGTGGGTGCTGCGAGGTCCTATGACTGGCCTGGAAACGGCGAGATCTTCGAGCGCATTGACAAATCAACAAAGACACTCATTATCAACAGGGATATAGGTGCTCGCCTCGATATCCCCGAATCTGCCATCGAGATCGTGAATTCCCTTATCTTCTACTGGACGGTGAGAAGAGTCCCAACCGAGTGGGAAATCAGAGAAGGCGCCTACAGAGCGATTATTCGGAGTACGAGAGCGCTGGAGCACGTTTTCAGCTTCGCCCATCTGTTGTGGGACGTATTTTTGTCAGACTCAACAACGTCGATCCTGAGGAGGTTCGCGGAACAGGGCCCGAGGCTGCCGTACGGGGTTGCTTCTGTTGCCGCAGACAGCCGCGAAGGGATAGTGCGCATCACCTGTTCTCCGCAGATTCCCTACCAGGCCTACCTGCTTGGAACGGTGAAGGAGCGTGTAGAGTCGGCTTTCAAGAAATTCAGGGAGGCCTTGAACGGGAAACTTGGATTTCAATACAGATCGATTGTATGGGAGATAGAAGACGTCGCGCCGGAGTGGATGGATGCGGCTCATCCCTCCGAACCACTGGCTTTCTACGCCGTTCGCGATAGCGGTGAGCGATGGTGGGGGGAGGCAGCCCTTGTGTTGGACGGTCTCTTCAAAGACGGTCACGTCATTGTTACGGGATCCGCTGGTTGCGGGAAGACCCGGTTGTTGGAGCGTTTTCTGTTGCCGCAGTTGCAGAAGGTTTTTCAGAACGTATATTGGTCGGAGGTATGGGAGAGACCGGTCGGAGAGCTGAGGGAAGCAGTGGCTGCTACAACCAAAGAAGAGCAGTTGTCGTCCGACATGGTATCCGTGTGCAATAGGCTGCATCAGGCCGGTCCGTGTTTCTTTGCCTTGGACTGCTGCGAGCGGCTGGAGAATGTTTCGGAAGGCGAAAAGGAGAAGCTGAAACGGTTCGTGGATTATTGCCTCGAGGTTCAAGACCTCTATCTGATCATTCTCGGGGACAAAGAGAATTTTTTCGATTGGTACCACCCCTTCAAGGGCATCAATCTTTCGGCCATTGTTGAGCTACAGTCCATGGACGGAAAGGGCAGGACACCCCTCGCGTGGGACTCGGAATCCGGGGAGCCGCTCAGACAGACTATTGACACGATGCTGAAGAAATGCGGGAACAAGAGTGAATTTAGAGAGGTGGTGGCCGTACTCGTGGGCAATGAGCCTCAAACAATTGCGAGGTGCACGGTCTCCGACATCCGTGCTGAAACGGGTCTCCCTTTGGTGAAGATCGTCGACTATCTGACGGAATTGAAGGCAGGAGGTATTATAGGGGACCATCGATCTTTTGATTCCACCTATTACACCCTTAAGAGCAGACACCTTATTGAGCCCCTGAGAGAGTATCTGGACTTGTCGGAATTCGATGAAAGAAGGGGCATAAGGGCTGCCATAGCCAAGGCAAGGAGCACGGGCGAATGGGTGCCACCGGAAATCCTTGATATTCTGGACCGATGGGCCGGGAAGCTGGTTCTGGCGGGGAAGGATCTGTCTTTTGTCCTTGCCAGCGCGATCCATCACGGTCGATCAGCAGAAGATCTACTGGGAAAACTGCAGAAGGATGTGCGCCCCGGCCTGTCTATGCCCAGTGATCCCATCATGGCCCTCCTAAAAGAGCAGGATCTCCAGAAAAGGAAGGCAGCGGTTCGGCTGCTATCGTATATTCGCGACGATCAGATGGTAAACGAGCTGCTTTCGCATCTGAAGCAAGAACAGGAGCCTGCCATAAGGGGGCTGATTGTGGAGACCCTGGTCGGGATGGGTAAGAAAAAGACCCTTGTGGCTCTCATGAGAACCCTTTCCGATGTTGACGACAGGCAATGGAAGCTCCAAGCCATAGAGGTTCTTGCCGGCCGCGATCCTTCAATAGCCTGGGATGCCCTTCTCATTCTCGCGGAAACGGAGAAGGACTCCGAGATCCTCGACGCTATCGACAAGGTCTTTTCTAGACTGGAGGAATCCTTGTGATGCCCTGCATATAGGGCCGCAGGACCTCAGGCACCTCGATCGAGCCATCGGCATTCTGATAGTTTTCCATCACAGCCATCGTGGTGCGTCCGATGGCGAGACCCGATCCGTTGAGGGTGTGAACCAAATCGATCTTCCCGTTTGCCTTCCGGTATCTTATCTTGGCTCTCCGTGCCTGGAAGTCTTCGAAGTTGCTGCATGATGATATCTCCCGGTATACGTCCTGACCGGGAAGCCAGACCTCGATATCATAGGTCTTGGAGGAAGAGAACCCGAGATCCCCTGTGCAAAGGCATGAAACGCGGTAATGGATTTTCAGGCTCTTCAAAACATCCTCCGCGTCGAGCAGAAGTCCCTCAAGCTCGTCATAAGAAGTATCGGGCAGAGAGAATTTGACAAGCTCCACCTTATTGAACTGATGCTGTCGGGTCAGACCCCTGGTGTCTTTTCCATGGGCCCCGGCCTCGGCCCTGAAACAGGGGGTGTAGGCCACAAATTTAATGGGAAGCTCAGCCTCCTTTAGAATCTCCTCCCGGTAAATATTTGTTACCGGGACCTCGGCGGTGGGTATGAGAAAATAATCAAACCCCTGAAGCTTGAACAGTTCCTCCTCGAACTTAGGCAGTTGGCCCGTTCCGGTCATACTGTCTCTGTTCACCATAAAGGGGGGCAACACCTCGGTATAACCGTGGCGCAAGACGTGGAGATCAAGCATAAAATTGATAAGGGCGCGCTCCATCAGCGCACCGTAGGATTTGTAGAGGGTGAATCTGGATCCGGTGATCTTTGCGGCCCGCTTAAAATCGAGGATATCCAGACGCTCTCCGAGATCCCAGTGCGGCAGGGGCTGGAAATCAAAAACAGGCTTCTCACCCCATACCTTGGCTACCTCATTGTCTTCGTCTCCTCCCCCTACCGGAACCGTTTGGTGGGGAATGTTGGGCACAATCATGATGAGGCTTTCCCACTCTGCCTCGGCCGTCTTCAATTCCCGATTCAATTCTTCTATCTGTTTTCCCAACGACCTCAGACGCTCTATCTGCTCCTGGGCGTCGCCGCCCGATTTCTTCAACTTGGCTATCTGATCTGACGTGGTATTTTTCTCACTCTTCAGGGCCTCCACAGTCTTTATGACATCCCTTCGTTTTTCATCGGCCACCACGAGCCTTTGTACGTCGAATTCGTTTCCCCTTTTCTTCAAGCTTTCGGCAACGATTTGTGGGTTGTCTCTGATTAGCTTCGGATCAAGCATCTATTCCTCCTGAAGGTCATTGTTGAATGGGAGCGGGGCATATGTGTAGACAACGCCAAAGAGGGTGTGGACCGGATGACCATCAACAAGGAACTGCACCCGATTGACCTCTCTAAAGCTGGCGATGAATGAATTGGTCAACGCGTATACGACCCTTATTTCCCCTCTCGCATCGAGCTGTTGTTCGAGGATGGCGCGAGAGACGTCTAAGTATAGCATACCGTCTTCACCGAAGGCCAACTGCTGAAGCTTGGCCGAAGCGGGAATTGCCTTTGCTTTTCGTAACTCTCCGAATAAGTAATCAGCCTTGGCACGCTCCGACAACGTTCTTCTAACCTCGACAGCCTTTTTGTCGAAATCGTTCTTTTCCCCCGGCACAAAAATAAACAAGCTTTCCTTGTCGTTAGGGATGACTGCATCCTGGGGCTCTGTCCCCCTCTCCGGTGCCTCGTAAAAGAGAAAGCCAAGCCCGAGAAGGGCGATACAGATGAATATGGCCATATACACCTTGTATCGTTTGGGGATGTTCCTGAATGACGCCAAAGTTGCCTACCGACCAGCCCTTAAGGAATGCTTCCCAGAAACAGCCTGGTGAATGTCTTCTCGACCGTATCGGACACCTCTCGTATGGGCCGTTTCAGTATCTGGGCTATCCTCTCGTAGACGAGGACCACCTCGGCGGGTTCGTTTCGTCTTCCCCGACGTGGATGGGGGGTGAGAAAGGGCGAATCGGTTTCGGCGAGCAAGGATTCAAGGGGGAGGTGACGAACGATGTCGGGCAGAGGACTGTTTTTATAGGTGATCACACCGGTAATGGATAGGTAGAAACCCCTGTCGAGCATGATCTTTGCCGTAGCCAGGTCGTAGGAAAAACAATGAATTATTACGGAGCTATCGCCGAGATTCGAACTTTCCAGGATGTCCAGGGTCTCTTGTCTGGCCTCGCGAGAATGGATGACAATAGGGAGCTTTAGATCCCGGGCCGCAGAGACCTGGGCCGCAAAGGCCTCTTTCTGCGCCTGTCGAGGAGAATAGTCTTTGAAGAAATCGAGCCCTATCTCCCCGTAGGCTACGACCTTTGGGTGCTTTGCCAGATCGATGATGCGTTCCTGCAACTCAGGGGAATAGTCCTTCGCGTTATGGGGGTGTACCCCGAGGGCGGCGTATACATTCGGGTTCCCCTCCGCAATCCCTATGGCCCGATCGAAATGCGCCTCTTCGGTAGCCACGGTGATGATGCGTCCCACGCCACCCTCAGCGGCTCTACGGATCACGGCCTCTCGGTCGTCATCGTACTCTTCCATCTCCAAATGGCAGTGTGAATCGATAAACATATTGAGAATCTATACCATATTAGGGGGGTCACATCTATACCAAAGTAATGGTAGTAATACCAAAGACTACCCCCTTATAGCCCATGGCTTTAAGCTAAAAAGGGAGAGGAAATGACCTTTTGCGTCTATTGACGCTGGGTTGCGGTTGAGGTATCCTCCTAAGCATATGAAGGCTCTCTGTAATACTTCCGTTGACATCCATCTTCGAAGGCTCTATAGTGCATATAATGGGTAGCATGAATGTTCTGGTTCTGAATGTCTTCAATGTGTTTCAAGAACAGAGCCGCTGGAATGGGAGACTGAGGGACGATCGTCAGCCGACCCCTCCGACTGCCACCTTTGAAGACGTCATCGAACTTTCCCCGAGGGATGGGGTATGGGAGGCCTTTCGTGAGGAGACCCCCCCTCTTGAACTTCCGAAAGGGCTTTGCAAGCCCTGCAAAGGGCTGACATACAACAACAGGGGCGGTTATACCCCGGTTGTGTCGGGCACAGGAGCGCGGGTAAACCTGGTCGTTTAGATCGGATCTATCCCCGAAAGAGACTCGCCTTGCGCAGGGACAGCTTCTTGCTGGTTCCCGCCTTCTTTATCCAAACCTCCCCGTGATATACTCCTCAGTCTTTTCATGCTTTGGCGACGTGAAGATCTGCCCGGTGAGACCGAATTCCATCAATTCTCCGAGGAGCATAAATCCGGCATAGTCGGAGACACGGGCAGCTTGCTGCATATTATGGGTAACGATGAGGATCGTGTACTCCTTCTTCAACTCTATCATCAATTCCTCAACCCGCATCGTAGCAATCGGGTCCAGGGCAGAACAGGGCTCGTCCAGTAGAATGATTCGGGGCTCAATGGTGAGCAGGCGGGCAATGCACAACCGCTGTTTCATCTCGTCGGACAACGAGAGGGCCGGCTTCTTGAGTTTGTCTTTGATGTCGTCCCAGACACCGACGGCCCTCAAACATCGTTCCACTATCTCGGCGCGATTTCCCCTGACACCGTGGATGTGCAGACCATAGGTCAGGTTCTCGTACACGGAAAAGGGAAAGGGATTCGGTCTCTGGAAGACCATGCCCACCTTTCTCCGAAGATCGATAATGTCGTAGTTCTCCATGGGAACTTCGTTGACAAAGATCCCGCCTTCAATCCGTACCCCTTCCACGAGATCGTTCATCCGGTTGAAACATCGGAGGAGCGTTGACTTTCCGCACCCGGAAGGCCCGATCAGCGCGGTGATACAGTTCTTGTGCACCTGAAAGTCAACCTGCTTCAACGCTCGGAAACTTCCGTAGTAGAGGTTGAGGCGGTCGGTCCTCAGTGCCGGCGAGCTGAACTTCTGGGATGCTTGCATCAACCGAATTTCCCCTGGATATAATCTTCCGTCATCTTAGCGTCTGGATAGGTAAACACCTTGTCGGTAGTCCCTGCCTCGATCAGTTCGCCCAGATAGAGGAATGCGACGAAATCGCAGGCCCTTGCGATCTGTTTGGTATTGTTTGAGACCAAGATTATGGTGTGTTCGCTTTTTAATTCGGCGAGGGCCTCCTCGATCTTCAACGTGGATATGGGATCCAGCCCTGAGCACGGTTCGTCGAGAAGAATGATCTCGGGCTTGAGGGCGAGGGTGCGGGCGAGGCATAAGCGTTGCTGCTGCCCCCCCGAGAGCTTCAGCGCCGAGTCGTCAAGGCGGTCTTTCACCTCATCCCAAAGAAATGCCTTGGTGAGACTCTCCTCGACTATGGCGTAAAGGTCCGATTTCTTCCAAGTTCCGTTCAGCTTAGGGCCAAAGGCTATATTCTCGAAGATAGAACGGGGCAGGGGTATGGGGGTGGCAAAGAGGGTGCCAACCTTCTTTCTTAACGCCACATCGCTCAGGCCGTTACCCAGTATATTTTGACCATCGATGTAGACGGACCCTTCGGTTCTGACGGCCTCCTCGAAGAAAACCAACTTATTGATCACGGAAATCAGGGTAGATTTGCCGCTGGCTGAAGGCCCCATGAACCCTGATATACGATTGCGATAAACATCCAGGTTTACACCTTTTAGAACCTGGGTCTTTCCGAAAAAGAGGTTGAGGCCTTTTATGGTTATCTTCGAATCCATGTTTAAGAGTACTTCGCCACCATGCGGTTCATCAAATAGTAGGCTACGAAATTGATGATAAGTATCGTCATGACCAGAATGAGGGCCGTTCCATAGGCCTTTTCCAGGGAAATACCCTCTCGGGCCAGAATATAGAAATGGACGGCCATGGTCCTGCCTGAATCGGCAAGACTGGTTGGCAATCTAAGGGAGCTGCCCATGGTGAATATGACGGCTGCCGTCTCGCTGACGGCCCTTCCGATGCTCAGCATGATTCCCGTCAGTATACCGGGCATTGCCGAGGGGATGACAACCCTGGTTACCGTCTCCCATTTCGTGGCGCCTAAGGAAAAACTGACCATGCGGAGGTTATTGGGCACCGCCTTGATGGCCTCCTCGCTTGTCCTGATAATAGTAGGCAAGACCATGATCGTTATGGTCAAGGTGCCGGAAAGGAGAGACCAGCCCATCCCTAGTTTTATCACAAAAAAGATGAAGCCGAACAGGCCGTAAATGATAGAGGGTATCCCGGCAAGAGATTCGACGCCGAAACGAATGATACGTGTAAAGGTGGACTCTTTCGTGTACTCCGTGAGAAAGATGGCTGTTCCTACACCCAAAGGGGTGGCAAAGACCAGAGAAAGAAGGCCCAATAAGACGGTGGCCACGATGGAGGGGAAGATGCCCCCATGCCTTCCCATGTCTTCGGGATAAGAGAAAATGAATCCCAGAGAGACATGGGGAGCCCCCTTGATAAAGATGACAAGGATGATGGCAACAAGGATGCCAACAGCCAATACCGCCTGAAACGTGAGCGCCCATGTCACCAGCTTGTTTATCCAACGGGGATTGAGCCTCATCGTGCCGTCCTTTTCTTTACCCAGAAATTAGCGACCAGATTAAGGAACATGATGATGACGAGCAATACGACCCCAGTCGAGAAGAGGGCGCTTCGATGATCTCCTGTGGCGTAGGCGAGCTCAAGGGCGATGTTGCTCGTCAGGGTCCTTAAGGGATCAAGCAAGCTGGTTGGAATCTTGAGGGCATTTCCCGCAACCATGATGACGGCCATGGTTTCACCGATGGCCCTTCCCATGCCGAGTATGAAGCTGGCCAGGATGCCTGACCGGGCTGCAGGCAGGACCACCCGATACACGGTCTGCCACTTTGTCGCACCCATAGCCAGAGAACCCTCCCGATAGCCTGCCGGCACGCTCATGAGGGCGTCAAAGGAGATGCTGATGATGGTGGGAAGAATCATGATCCCGAGAACCAGCGAGGTCGACAGAATCGAGAAGCCGGGTCCCCCGAGGTATTCACGGATCAGAGGCACAATGTAGACAACGCCGAGGAAGCCATAGACAACCGAAGGAATACCTGCCAGAAGCTCGAGGGCAGGCTTCAAGAACAACTTTGTCTTTCTGCCCGCATATTCGGAAAGATACGTGGCACAGGCCAGAGCGAGGGAAGCCCCGAAGACAAGGGCGCCAAAGGTAACCATAAAGGAGGAAACGATCATGGGGAATATCCCGAAATGACCTTTTGTAGGCGCCCATTTCATCCCGAATATGATGTGGCCTGGACCGACTTTGACAAAAAGAGGAAGCCCTTCCGCCAAGATAAAGGCAAAAATCACGAAGAGAAAAAGAAGGGATGAAAGCGCAAAGAGGGTAAGGAGCCATTTAATCCCTGTTTCTCGACTAGAATGAGGCTTGCCCATTTACCGGTACCAGTCCCTCTTTGCTTAATATTGTCTGTCCCTGGCTCGATAACACGAAACTGATAAAGGCCTGGGCTTGTGGGCCAGGGCTTCCCGAGGTGAGGTAAAGAAAAGGCCGCACGATGCCGTAGCTCTTGTCCCTCACAGTTTTGATACTTGGTGACATTCCGTCAACGGCAATGGTTTTCACCCGAGAATCAACAATCCCCAGGGATATATAGCCTATGGCGTAGGGATCATTGCCCACAACCTCCCTCACGGCGCCATTGGAATCTTGCACCATGACGGCATCATCGATAAAGGTCTTCCCCATCACCAGGTCTTCGAAAGCACCCCTGGTCCCTGACCCATCTTCCCTGGTGACAGCACTGATATTGCGATCGATCCAGCCGAGCTGCTTCCAGTTGCTTATTTTACCGCTGTAGATGTCTCTCACCTGCTCCGTTGTCAGGTCGACAATCGGATTTTTTGGGTTTACCACGATAGCAATGGCATCGTAACAAATGACGATGGCGTTGAGCCCTTTTTCATTGCCCTTTAGCCCCCGCGACGACATGCCTATCGTAACGGTGCCGTTAATGGTTGCCTGGATACCGGCGGAAGAACCGCCTCCTTGGACATCGACGGGCGTTTCCGGCTTTTCTACCATGAAATGCTCAGCCAATTTTTCTGTGAAAGGCATGATAGAGGTGGAGCCTGCGACAATAATTTTTCCGTGGGAAGTAGGGCCAAAAAAACCACAGGAGGAGCAGACCATCAGCGACGCAAGAACCAGAAAGCCGAATAGTTTTTGTCCCATACTATCTTTTTCTAGGGTGTCTGCCGTGGCGTACGATTTTCCCTTCGACAAGGAATATCACCAGCTCAGCTATGCTTACGGCATGATCTGCGAGTCTTTCAAGATATTTGGTTATGAAAAGAACCCTGGTCGCCCTCGATATGGTTTTTAGATCCTCTGACATGTAGGTCAGAAGCTCCCTGAACATCTGTTCATTGAGCTCATCGACCCGTTCGTCTTCCTTTGTCACCTTCCAGGCCAACTGGGGATCTTCCCGCACAAAGGCATCGAGGCTCTCTTTGACCATGGTCTGGACGATCTCCGCAACCTTTGGAAGGTCTATGTACGGTTTCAACTGAGGCTCCTCGTTTAACTCGAGGACCCTCTCGCACACGTTCACAGCCATGTCGCCCATTCTCTCCAGATCGTAGTTGATTTTGATGGCAGTGTTCACAAGACGCAGATCGCGGGCCGCCGGCTGCCGCAAGGCCAGAAGTTTGAGGCAGAATTCGTCTATCTCAACGTCCTTGGCATTGATGAGGTCGTCGTCTTCTATGACCTGTCTTGCCAGATCTGAGTCACGCTCCAAGAGCGCTGCTATGGCATTTCGCAATGCCTTTTGGACCAGCTCCCCCTCGAAGAGAAGCTTCTCCTTCAGCTCCTTCAATTCCTCATCAAAAACCTTATAGATATGGCCTTCCATCATTATCTTTCCCTGAAATCGAAAAATTATAATTGTTTTTGAAGATTAACACAACAGAATCGTAGGCATCACTGTCACAAGGAAGAGGCAGGGATGGCCGTACCTTGAGAAGCGCTTTCTCGAGGGGCGGTTGGAAGGAACGATCTTTAATAGACTGCCCAAAAGGTAAGTCAGGGA
The DNA here is from genome assembly GCA_002328485.1 of Deltaproteobacteria bacterium UBA2221. GTDB lineage: Bacteria > Desulfobacterota > Syntrophorhabdia > Syntrophorhabdales > WCHB1-27 > WCHB1-27. The sequence goes on along the minus strand of DCUF01000046.1, from coordinate 32,692 downwards.
TGGATTTCCTATCGGATTTTGTGCCATCCCGGTAAACATCCTCCGGGCAACCTCATGAAGGAATCAGGGGAGTAAGCCGCCTCTGCAGGGCAGCGGAGAATGAGATATCCAACATCGTGACCCTTCTTCCCGGCATCTCCATCGGTGCCACTATGAATGGTCCGGTCTTCGTTCAGCCCCTTCTTGCCCTTGGCCCATGACGGAAAACCCGTAACATACGAAATCTCCCGCAGACAGAATTGCCGGACCGGAGGATTGTTTTTGTGAACCCTCGGTGACCCGGTACTCCCTGTGTGAGGTGAGGGGATTTTTTCCTCTGAGTCATGCCGAGCACCCTGCAATTGTGATATGATAAGCCAGAGATGATCAATTCCGAGCGGAAAAAAGGCATACGCCTCATCGTCATCGCGGTACTCATCCCGCTGCTCACCCTTCCGTTTCTATCTGGGTTCTCAAAAGACAAGGGATTTATTGGCAACCTCTATGACGTTGGTATTCAGATCAGAGACGAGGCAAAGGACAGGACAACAGCCGATAGGGGGCCGACGGAGAAGAAAAAGCTCACCTATGGTGATGTCATACCGAGGAGGATACAGTTCCGCTTTATCCTGGCTCTGGCCGTTGTGCTTCTGTTTGTAGGGGTCGTGAAAATAGAGCAGTCGAGGCGGAAACCGGATTCCCCTGAAACAGGAGAATGAAGAGGGGCCCGTCAGTCTGATTATGGGCGAGAAGACAACGAGACCCTCATACGCTGCGTGCTGCATCCGCGCAGGTTAGAGATGTTCCTCTTTTATATCCCGCTTCTGGATGTCGCCGATTGACGTAATGATGTCCTTGCCCTCGTAAATGATCCTGTACAACTCCTCTGTAATAGGCATTTCTACGGATAATGATTTGGCCAGACTGTAGGCTGCGTCGGTGGTGTAATAGCCCTCTACAACAGTCTTTTGGGAGGCGAGTATCTCGTCAGGTTTTCTGGTGATCAGCTCGATGCCGAACGCTCTATTCCGGCTGAGAGGGCCGGTGCACGTGAGAATCAGATCGCCGATGCCGGATAGACCCATGAACGTGGTTTCCCGCGCCCCCATGGCTTGCCCCAGCCTCTTGACCTCGGCAAGGGCTCGGGTGATATAAGCCGCCAGGGTATTGTTACCCAGGTGGAGTCCCTGAATGATACCGGCTCCGATGGCCATGACATTCTTCATGGCGCCGCCCAGCTCCACCCCCACCACGTCATCGGCTGTGTAGACCCTGAAGGTTTCTGCATGGGTGAATGCCTGGAAGTGGAGGGAAAGGTTCTTGTTGCTCGAGGCAACCACGACCGAGGTGAAACTCGATTTGACCACCTCCTGGGCGAAGGAGGGCCCGGAAAGGACGGCTACCTGCGCGTGGGGCCCCAGAACGTCATAGGCTATCTGGCTCACCCGCAAGAAGGTGCGGCGCTCGATACCCTTGGTTAGAAGCAGGATTCTCTTGCCGTCCAGGGCGTCACGAGCGGACTGGAGGATCGATCGCAGGGCAAAAGATGGAACGGCTATGATGATATCGGTACAGGAGTCGGCCGCTCGCTGGAGATCGTTTGTACACTCGATTGTATCAGGGAGCCGGTAGCCGGGGAGATAATAGGCATTAACCTTCTCATGACGGATGATATCGAGAAGATCCTCTTCGTAAACCCACAAGAGACTTTTTTTGCCCGTGCGGGCCAGGTGTGCCGCGAAGGCCGTGCCCCAGGCGCCGGCACCCATGACCGCGGCGTCAATCAATTCGTATCACCCACCGGCTCGCCACTTTCACCTATGATGGCTATTCCGCTGATCTTCTCGCCTTCCGAGAGATCCATGAGCTTGACCCCGGTGCCGCCTCTCTTGTGGACGGGGACGGTTTCCGAGTTGAAGCGGATGGTGCGGCCCGTATCGGTGACGAGGATGATCTCATGCTGCTCGACCCGTTTCAGGCCAACCACTTCGCCGTTCTTGGGGCCGGCCTGTACGTTGATGATCCCGGACCCACCCCTTGTTTGCACGCGATAGGCGGAACAGGGGACCCGTTTGCCAAAACCCTTTTCCGTCACCGTAAAGAGCGAGCACCCCTCGTTTACCACGTCTACCGAGACCACCTCGTCCTTCGAGCGGAGGCGTATGGCACGAACCCCGTAGGCTATCCTGCCCATGGGTCTCACGTCCTCCTCCTTGAAACGGATAGACATGCCCTTCTTGGTGGCAATGACCACTTCGTCGCCGGGGGTGAGCACCAACACGTCCATAAGACTGTCATCGGAAGGCAGATCGGTTACTTTCAGGCCGGATACCCGCATATTCTTAAGCAGATTGAGGCTTAACTTCTTGACGTGTCCTTTCTTCGTCACGATGAGAAGATACTGGTCGGCCGAGAAGTCCTTGTGATGGGTCACGGCCGTGATGGTTTCGTCTTTTTCCGTCCTGATGAGGTTCACCACCGGCTTTCCCTTGGATGTCATGGGCGCCTCGGGGATAGTGTGGACTTTTATGGAGTACGCCCGGCCTGCCGAGGTGAAGAAGATCATGTGGGAATGGGTCGAGGCAGTGTAGAGATGGTTCACGAAGTCCTCGTCCCTAACCACGATGCCTATCTTACCCTTTCCGCCGCGCAACTGCTGCCGGTACTGATCGAGAGCGGTGCGTTTGATGAACCCTCTGTACGTGATGGTTACCGCGACCTCCTCTTCCTTGATCATATCCTCAATGGTAATCTCCGGCAGCTCATCGACAATCTCCGTCAGCCGGTCATCGCCATACCTGTCCTTGATCTCCCCAAGCTCCTTCTTGATGACCTCCATGAGCAATCTCTCGCTTCCCAGTATCTCTTCGAGCCGTTTGATCTCGGCCTGGGTGGCCGCAAACTCATCGAGGATCTTGTTTCTTTCGAGATTGGTTAGACGGGCAAGGCGCATATCGAGGATACTCTGGGCCTGCTTTTCAGAGAACCCAAAGCGGCTGATGAGGTTGTTCCGTGCTTCCTCCGTATTCCGTGCGGCTTTGATGATAGCCACCACTTCGTCTATGTTTTCGAGGGCTATCTTGAGTCCCTCCAAAATGTGGAGGCGGTCCCTGGCTTTTTTCAGCTCAAAGAGCGACCGTTTCGTGACCACCTCTTTGCGAAAATCAACAAAATGGCTGATCAGTTCCTTGAGGTTCAGGAGCTTTGGCTCGCTGTTCACGATGGCAAGAAATATGATGCCAAAGGTGCTCTGAAGCTGGGTGTGCTTATACAGTTTATTAAGGATGGGTAAGGCGTATTCATTCTTCTTCAGTTCGATCACCACACGGATGCCTTCCCGGTTCGATTCGTCCCGAATATTCGATATGCCCTCTACCCGTTTCTCATTGACCAATTCGACGATGTTTTCTATCAGGCGGGCCTTGTTCACCTGATAAGGAAGCTGGGTGATGATAATCGATTCCCTGCCGTCCTTCTTGTTTGTTTCTATATTGGCGGTTGCCCGAAGAAGGATATGCCCCTTTCCCGTGCGATAGGCATCCCTGATGCCCTCACGGCCATAGATGATGGCCCTGGTGGGGAAATCGGGCCCTGGAATGATTTGCATCAGCTCATCGATAGTGATATCCGGATTGTCGATGAAGGCCACCGTGCCGTCGATCACCTCCGACAGGTTGTGGGGCGGGATGTTAGTAGCCATACCCACGGCTATGCCCGACGAGCCGTTGATGAGCAGGTTCGGGGTCCTCGAGGGGAGCACGACCGGTTCCTGAAGGGACTCATCATAATTGAGGCGGAAGGCGACGGTCTCCTTCTCGATGTCCTTCAGGATCTCCTCGGCGATGCGGGCGAGACGGACCTCGGTATACCTCATGGCCGCAGGCGCGTCTCCGTCAATGGAGCCAAAGTTGCCCTGCCCGTCGACAAGGGGGTAGCGCAGTGAAAAATCCTGGACCATCCTGGTGATCGCGTCGTAGACCGCCTGATCCCCGTGGGGATGGAATTTACCGATGACATCGCCCACCACCCTGGCCGATTTCTTGTAGGGTTTGTCGTGGGTGTTGTTGAGCTCATACATGGCGTAGAGGATTCGACGGTGCACTGGCTTCAGGCCATCTCGTACGTCGGGCAGGGCCCGGCCAATAATGGTACTCATGGCATAGTCCAGATAGGACCGACGCATCTCGTCTTCGATCGGTATGATTACGGAATTTGGCATTAAGACATCTCCTTGATTGAAGCCTTCCGGCACTAAAGACGTGCGTTAGGGAAAATACCGGGGATGGGATAATCTATCATAACAATAAGGCGTTGACAATCGCAGAAGCATTCTGGGAGAATAGAGCCGATGAACAGAATAGCGGCTTTTCTTTTCGTTTTTCTCGCGCTCCTCGGATGCAGCAAGTATGAGAAGGAGAACCAGAGCCTGAGAGAAGAGATCAGGATGGTCAAGGAGGAGAACAACTACCTGAAGGCGGAAATCGTGGGCCTCAAGCGAGAGATGGAGGAGGTCACTGCGCGTGTTAAGGAGGAGCGGGAGCAACTAAAGCAGAAAGCCCAGGAAGAGGCCGATGTGATAGCCAAAAAGGTGCAGGAGGAAAACGAGGCCCTGAAGAAGAAGATTGTCGAGCTTCGCGAACCGGGCAAAAAGAGGGGCACTGATATGAAAAATACTGCCAGAAAAGAAGGCGTAGCCCCGCCCGGAAAAGAGCCGCCCAAGAAGAACCCGGAAAAGACCGGTAAAACTGATGCCCACCCCCCAAAGGTCTACCAGCCTTAGCCTCGATCATCTCACGACATCATGAGAAACATCGCCCTTGTTATAGCCTACGACGGGACCAATTACCACGGTTGGCAGTGCCAACCCAACGCCGTTACCGTGGAGGAGATCGTGCGGGAGAAGGCGGCCCGGATCCTCAATCACCCGGTCAAGCTCAGGGCCGCTGCCCGGACAGACAGCGGTGTTCACGCCTTGGGGCAGGTAGTCAATATCCATACGGAAAGTACCATCGAGCCGAGCGGGCTTTTACGCGGTCTCAATAGTCTCCTCCCTCAAGACATACGGGTGATGGACGGGCGCGATGTGGCCGAAGACTTTGACGCCCGCTATTCCACGAGAAGCAAGGTCTACATCTACTGTATCCTCAATCAGAGATTCAATTCCCCTTTTCTTGCTCGCTATGCCCTCCACATGCCCTACAGCCTTGACCCTGTTCCCATGCGCGATGCCCTCCATCATGTCCGGGGTGAGCACGATTTTTCGGCCTTCAAGAAGAAGGAAGAGCTGTACAAGAGCACGGTCCGCCATGTTCTCAGAACGGCGGTCTCCAGAAAAGGGCATATAATCTATGTGGTCCTGGAGGCCACCGGTTTTCTCCGGTACATGGTGAGGAACATCGTGGGCACGCTGATACTTGTGGGACAAGGCAGAATCGATGGTGGGGACTTTCTTGACATACTGGAGTCGCGCCGCCGGGAGAGCGCAGGTCCAACCGCCCCACCTCATGGATTGTTTCTTCGACGGGTGAAGTACGGAACGGTTCTATAATCTCATAGCAACCTGTACCTTTGGCCTCGAATCGGTGCTTGCCCACGAGTTGAGAGTCCTGGGGTATACCCATCTATCCACGGAAAACGGCAGGGTTTCTTTCCAAGGACCCGCGAGCGCCATCGCCGAATGTAATCTCTGGCTCAGAACCGCCGACCGGGTGCTGATTACCATGGCCCGGTTCCCTGCCCATGATTTTGAGGAGCTCTTTCAAGGAACGTTAGCCGTCCAGTGGGAAGAACATCTGCCCCTCAACGCAAATATGCATGTCCTGGGAAAGTCCGTCAAATCAAAGCTGCACAGTGTTCCTGCCTGCCAGTCAATCGTCAAGAAGGCGATCGTGGAGGCGATGAAACGGAAACACCGAAGGAACCGTTTTGAAGAATCTGGCGCGGAATATCGGATAGAGGTGAGCCTGCTAAAAGATATTGCCACCATAACGATGGACACGTCCGGGCATGGGCTCCACAAGCGGGGTTACCGGAGAGAGGCCGGGAATGCACCCTTGAAGGAAACCCTCGCTGCGGGACTGGTTTTGCTCAGCAGGTGGAGGCAGGATTCTCCCCTGGCCGACCCCCTGTGCGGGTCAGGGACCATCCCGATAGAGGCCGCAATGATCGGTAGGAATAGGGCTCCAGGACTGCGCCGGGACTTTGCAGCAGAAAAATGGCCGACCCTGCCGGCCCATATATGGAGCGATGCGCGGGAGCAGGCTAAGGCCGCTGAGAGGGGTGATCGATTCACGGTCCTCGCATCAGATATCGATGAGAAGGTGCTGCGAGTGGCCAGGCAGAATGCCCGAGCCGCCGGGGTTCAGGATCTGATCCGGTTCGAGCAAAAAGAGATCGCCCAGTTCCATTCTCACGGAAAGAAGGGGTTCATCATCTGCAACCCCCCGTACGGGGAGCGGATGGGCGAGGATCCCCAGGTGGTCGAAGAGGTCTGTCGTGCCCTCGGAACGGTCTATTCCGGCCTCGATGACTGGTCGCTTTTCGCACTCTCGGCATATCCCCATTTCGAGCGGTTGATTGGCAGAAAAGCGGACCGCAGGAGAAAACTCTACAACGGCAACATACTTTGCTATTACTACCAGTACCGGCGGTAGAGGGGCGGATGAGTCTGCCGATTATCGGGCAGCTCTGGAGCAAAGCCGGCGGTCTGAGGGCCGGGGATGTTACCTGCCCTTGCTGTATCCTCTTCAAGACAAATTAGATTGACAACAAAAAATGTCCATTCTATCCTGTGACGAGGGTCAGAAAAGAGCCAGCAGACTGTTCGGATTGTCGGCCCGCTGATTGTCGGCTTCGTAGTGACCCAGATAGTTTTCTGTGAGGCAGGACACTAATTCTTCCAATCCAAAAAAGGGGAAAAAGGAGGCTTTATGGCGATCACCGTTATGTTCGATTTCCAGGGTTTAACCAAAGGGACCTATGAACAGCTTATTCAGAACCTGATTGCTGCGGGCGCTGCGCCTGTTGGCCGGCAGTTTCATACGGCCTCGGAAAAACCGGGGGGTCTGCTTGTTGTGGATGTCTGGGAGTCGGTAGAGAAGTTTCAGGCCTTTGGAGCAAAGCTTATGCCGATCGCCCAGGGCCTCAGTATAGCAGTCCCTGAACCACAGGTGTTTCCGACAATCGTGGCAGTGGCGGGGTAGCGAAAGCCTCGAGGTGTTGAGAAGCCGGGGATAATCGTTGATACTCTACATACGGGTTTAGCGACCAGCGGGCCGACAGCCTAAAAGAGCGCTACCAGTCATCGGCCGGTCATCGGCACCTATAAGATCCTTTTGAAATGTTAGAATCCTTTCCTTATACCGATCAACTCCCCATATCGAGAATCTTGAGGGTTTTCTGCCCGATCCTCTCATGAAGATTTTGCCCCTTTTGGTCGCCCTTGCGCTCATGCTTCTTGGATTGGTGGGCGCGATCATCCCTGCCATGCCCGGCGTCCCCCTCATTTATGCGGGTTACCTGCTCTACGGTGTGCTTTCCGGCTGGCAATCGTATGGATTAGGGACCATGGTCTTTTGGGCGGCGGTGACCATCCTGTCGTTGGTACTCGATTACCTTGCCGGAATTGCAGGCACGAAGAAGTACGGGGCATCCATCTTCGGGATCTGGGGTTCGGTTGTGGGCGCCGTAGCGGGGGTCCTTCTGGCCAACCTCCCCGGCCTCGTTATCGGCACCTTTGTCGGGGCTTTTGCAGGGGAGCTATGGGCAGGGAAAAGCAGCAAAGAGGCCCTCAGGGCCGGGAAGGGCGCCCTTATCGGCTGGCTTGGAGGGACCATCGCGAAGGTTGTTATCGGTGTCGTGATGGTTGGGGCCTTTCTGTGGCAGGTGCTTAGATGATGAAGCTGCCCTTCCGGTAGATAAGCTCCCCGTCGGCATAGATCTCGCCTTGTTCCTTCAAATCGAGGAGCAGGTCCCAGTGGACGGCCGACTTATTCTTCCCGCCCGTCTCGCCATAGGAGGCACCCAGGGCCATGTGGGCCGTGCCGCCCATCTTTTCATCGAAAAGCATATTCTTGGTGAATCGGGCAATGCCGGCATTGGTGCCGATGGCCGCCTCCCCGAAATGCTTCATCCCAGGGATGAGAAGGATGGAGTCGAGTAACCTGCGGCCCTTGTCCGCATCCCAGCCTGTTACCTCGCCATGATGGACCTCGAGGCTGACATTTTCGATTTCTTCACCCATGAAGATACCTGGATAGGAGAAACGCACCACCCCTTCCACGGATGTCTCGACCGGTGAGGTGAATACCTCCCCCGAGGGCATATTGTGATGACCGTCCGAATTGATCCACCGTCTGTTCCTTGTTGAGAAGGTGATGTCCGTATCCCGTGCGACGAATCTGATACTCTGTTTTCCGTTGAGAAAGGCCACGATAGACTGCTGCCGTTCCCTGAGGCCATTCCATTGACGCTCGGGATCGTCATCATCGAGATAACAGGCTGAGAAGACGAATCTCTCGTACTCCTCCCTGGACATCCCGCTTTCCTGGGCCTGCGCCTCTGTCGGGAACTCGCATAATGTCCAGGTGAGTTTTCCCATGGAGGAACGCTTCATAAACGACGCTTTGACCGGTGCCTGAGCCTCGTTGGCTATCCTCTTCTTTTCCGCTTCAATGCCTTGCAATTCCTTGAGATTAAAAGGGGCACGTACGGTGAGAAAAGCGTCATACCGTTCCACCGCATAACGATACAGGGGGGAGACGTGGCCCAACTGAACGGGGTCCCCGTAGTTGAACAGCACCCTATTGAGGCCGTTGAGGGAGATCATTGTTTCGGGATGGGCCTTCGCAAGCAACGCCTCGCGATAAACCTCCCTCACGAGGGGTTCGGCGAGATAGGTAGAAGATATGAGGAGTTTCTGGCCCTTTTTCAGGCCAAGAGAGTAGTTGACAAGCAGTTTTGCGTATTTTTTGTACATATCCATCCTACAGAAAGCTTTTTTTAAGGTATTTGATCCGTCCGATCACGCCGATCCGTCGGATCCGTCCGATAAAAGACCGTAATCTGAAATCCGCAGTTCCTCACACCTTCACCAGGGTGTAGGCCCTTTCCCCCATCTTCAGTCTTTCACCGTGATCGAGCTGAATATTCCAGTCGATGGACGGGTGGAGGGACCGCCATTTATCCTCACCCTTGCCCAAACCCCTCTTGAGAGCCGTATTGGGAAGGCCCTCCTCGGCCATCACAAGGTCATTTGAGGCCGTGTCGATGGCGACAGGGTCTGCCGACCCCAGTATTCCAATATCCCTTACAATGGGTGCATCGTTATTGGGGTAGCAGTCGCAGCACGGGTCGATCTGCATGAGGAAGTTTAGGAAAAGCGACTTCTTTTCTTTGCCCTTGAGCGATCCCGCCGCATACTCCACGATCTTCTGCTGAAACTTCTGCTGTTCCTCATTCCATTGGATTTCTATTGCCTTCGAAGGGCAAACGACAACGCACTCTCCGCAGCCGACGCACTTTGCCCCATCGATCTCGGCTATCTTCTTGCCCGCATAGATGGCGTTGCCGGGGCAGTACGGTACACATAGCCCGCATCCCTTGCAAAGTTTTGAATTGACCATGGGGGCTACACTGCTGTGCTGTTCCATCTTGCCTGTCCTGGTGGCGCAGCCCATGCCAAGATTCTTCAAGGCGCCGCCAAAACCGGACAGTTCGTGCCCCTTGAAATGGCTCACCGCGATCAAGGCATCGGCCTCCACGATCTCCTGGGCGATGTGCACCTCTTTCAGCACCTCTCCCTGAATCGGTACTTTGGTTCCCGTCTGGCCGCGCAGCCCCCCTGCGATCACCACCGGGCATCCCACGCAGGAATAGTCAAAACCGTTTTCTATAGCCGTTTTCAGATGGCTGACCGCATTGCTCCGGCTGCCCACGTAGAGGGTATTGCTGTCCGTGAGAAAGGGCTTACCCCCCAGAGACTTGACTTTGTCGACGACAACCCTGAGGAAGACGGGCCTAAGATAGGCTGCATTGCCATGTTCGCCGAAGTGGAGTTTGATCGCCACAAGGTCGTTCTTCTGAACCTTCTTTGCAATTTGGGCCCGTTCCAGAAGCGTTTCAATCTTGGAAAAAAGGCTTCTCGTAGGGGTAGTCCGCAAGTCCGTGAAGTACACTTTGGCCATCCTGCCCACCCTCCTTTTTTATTTATATGAGGGGAAAATTATGTTAAAAGTATTGCCGGTTTGTCAACCACAAGGAGGCAGTCTGCATGTTAAATCTTACGGAGAAACACGCTTTAATACAAAAGATTGCAGAGAAGCTCGCCAAAGAAAAAGTGGCTCCGCGGGCAAAGGAAATCGACTCTACAGGGGCCTTCCCGTGGGACCTTGTGGACCTGTATAAAAAGCAAGGTTTTCTCTATCTCATGCTACCCGAGAAGTTCGGCGGCCTTGACGGAGATATAACGTCTCTCTGTGTTGTCACGGAGGAACTGGCAAAGGTATCGGGGGCGTCCTCGCTCATTCCCTTGGCCCATCATGTGGGTGTCATGCCTATTATGATCGCAGGAAACGAAGAGCAAAAAGACTACTTGTACAGCAAGATTGCGGCGCCCGACAACCTGTGCGTCGTTGCCTTTGCCCTTACTGAACCCGAGGCCGGTTCGGACGCCTCTCACATGAGGACCTATGCAACCAAAGACGGCGACTACTACTATCTAAACGGCAAGAAGGCGATGATAACCAACGGCGCAAATGCTCAGATATATTCGGTGTTTGCTGCGACCGATTCCAAGAAGAGGACGGCGGGGATATCAGCCTTTTACGTAGAGAAGGACTACCCGGGCGTGATCATAGGCAAGAGCGAGGATAAGATGGGCATGATCGGGTCGGACATCACTGAGTTGATCTTTGACAATGTCCGACTGACGAAAGACAACCTGCTGGGGAAAGAAGGACAGGGCTGGGACATTGCCATGTCAACCCTCAATCTTTCGAGACCTGCCGTGGGCGCTCAGGCCGTAGGACTTGCCCAGGGCGCTTTGGACTATGCGGTTGATTATGCCTGGAAGAGGGTCCAGTTTGGCCAGAAGCTGGCTGATTTTGAGGGGATCCAGTTCATGGTCGCCGATATGGCTACCAAGGTGGAGGCGGCCAGGGCCCTTGTGTATGATGCGGCCCATCTCCTTGATATGAAGGTGTATGAGCGTGACAAGATGAGCGCCATCGGTGTGGACAAGCTATCGGCCATGGCAAAGGTCTATTCAGCGGATGTGGCCATGAGCGTTACCACGGACGCTGTGCAGATTCTTGGTGGATATGGATATACCAAGGAGTATCCCGTAGAGCGCATGATGAGGGATGCAAAGGCTACCCAGATCTATGAAGGAACGAACCAGGTGCAGCGCATCGTCATCGCTCGCGACGTCTTCCGCCATCTCCACGCCTAGTATGATAATGAAATAGGATCGGCGGCAGATAAAGGTGAGTATATATTCGCCCTTATCTGCCGCCTTCATTTTGGAGACGAGAAGCGCTCCTCTGCAGTCGGAGGTTTCTTTACCGGGTCAAGATCAGATAAAGGCCGCCGAAGACCAGCAACATTCCCAAAACGTAACGGCCGGTGAGGGGCTCACTGAACAGGGTGAGGCCGACGATACTGGCAACAACGAGCCCGGCAAGGCGAACAAAGGGTGAGGCGAGAGAAATGGGCGCCCCCGCGCCGAAGGTCGCATAGAGGCCGACCGTGACCGCACTGAACGAAACGCCAACGCCCAGCGCATAGAGGTACGCAATGGGTTGCGCGTGCAAGGGGATGGCCCTCAAACGTTCGAGCAACACCCAGCCCAGTCCGGTCGCGAAGGTGCATGCCCCGTAGATGAGCAGCCCGAGACTGCTTGAGATCCGTCCTGAGGCAAGCTTTATAAAGCAGTCGGCAGACGCTAGAAAGAAGGCCGTGATAGACGCATAGATCAACCAGACTGGAATTCCCATAGTTCCCCCCACGCCCACCTATGGCAGGCTCATATCCATAGAATCTTCCGGCCCTCACCCATTTGTCAGGGGGCTGGGTCCGGTGGCCGCCAAATCGTTCACCCTTGGCCGTGCTTAAAATACATTACAGGAAATCGCCCCATTTGCAAGGCGGAAAATGGTACGCAGTGGCGGTTCAAAACCGGTCGGCATCGATTCCTCGTCAGTTGTGCCCCGCATTTCTTGTTCGATAAGCGCAAATCAGAGAGCGGACACAAAGGACTGTTCGGTTTGGCGTCACCCACTTGCCCATCTGACCGCTGCAAGCGGGTACCCGGCGCGCCCTGCTTCGTTGGCGACCTCACGCGTGCAGCAGTACAGCGTTCGGTCAGCAAGCCTCACAGTACATCGCACCTGCACTCAAACGCGACCATCCTTTGGGCCCCTCACGCCGCAACCGAACGCTATTGCCGCCAGTTGCGGACATGCTTCGGAACATATACAGATTGGTGGCCGTCGGCTTGGGGCCGACGGCGCCTATTACGATCCCCTGAGGGTCAACAAGTCGCAATCGAATGGGTTCCCCCCGGGGGCTCCTCCTGATCACTGGACTCCAAAATCGCCTCCGGTACAAAGCCTGCAGATGGCCATGGGCGTGTCAATAGGCCTATTTTGTGTTGTTTTTCGGGCCAAGCTGGAGTAGCATGTCCAAAAATAGCAGCAAATATTGGGCATATCAGGGGCCGACGAGAATCCTTGGTTCACAGTTTGGCAAATGGAGAGAACGTAACTCGGAGTCTGACGAACGTCCCGTATATCCCGCCCAGGAAGGCAGAAATACGGCACTAACGAAGGCATACTGGGGTATACGGCGATAGAGCCGTATAGTAAGTTGTTCTCTGTAGGAATGAAAAGATATGGACAAACCATTTCAGCGCAAGGGTTCTGAGAGCAACGCTCATGTGGGACGTGATTTTGAGGATAAAATACAGGAGTATTTCGCAAAACAAGGCTTGCTCTTGAACTCAGGTATCACGGTTACTATCGGCATTAGCGACAAGAAGTCTCATTCCTTCGATCTTGGCAATACAGACAAAAGGTTCTTGTGGAGTGCAAGGCGCACAGGTGGACTGAAAGCGGGAATGTTCCAAGTGCCAAACTCACTGTATGGAACGAAGCCATGTTCTTTTTCTATGCATCCCCTCCCGGCTACCGGAAGCTTTTGGTGGTTTTGAACGACTTCAGTGCAAAAAGGAATGAAACACTTGGCGCGTACTATGTTCGGACATGCTCACATCTTATTCCAGCAGACGTTGAAGTGTGGGGATACGACGAGAGTGAGAAAAGCGCGAAGAAGATCAAATGAGCAGAGAACAAGTCATTGCACCGGACGCGGCAGGATATCGTGCCGCTTTCATCCCGTTTACTGGCCTTCGGTCTTTGCGGGTTGGATATCTCGCAAGCCAGGCCGCGCCGGTGAATTCTGCGTTATGTCTATGACCTCGATGACAACCAAGTGTTCCATAGTGCGATCACGCCGGCAAAGCTTGGCTTCAAAAGTACTCCCGCCTATCAAGTTATGCATTGGGAATTCCTGCTGTATAACGAAGGCATCGATGTTCGAAACAACTATTTCGCTAATGTTCTCAGGTTTGCCTTGGGAGAGGGGATTAAACCTGTCGCAAACACGAAGGGGAGGAATCTAAAATTCAATGGGCTCCGGAGCAAACATAAGGGCAAACGCCTTTGTGATTTGGCAATATAGAGGGGCAAACGCAAATGCATTACAAGGAGGAAGGTAATGACGGTCAAAAAACTTCAAATCGGATGTTGTCTTTTTCTTGGTGCTGCAGCCATAGCAGCCGTTGCGCTCCCGATCCCGCTTCACGCCCAGGTGGGCAAGGAAAGGCTGGCCAAACCGGCAATGCAGGCGCCGGCTGTCTCTTCGCCGGTAACTCGGCAGGATCGAGTTGCGGTGCAGCGGGAGATTTTTCTGAGAAATATCAAGATCGAAAGTGTCAGGGTATGGCCGGAAAGTGAGTGCAAGGGATCTTGGGAAGCGATGATACGAAATCCGGGCGACACGGCTTTGGGTAACGCGATTGCCATACCGTATCAGCTTGAGTCAAATGGGAATTGGACCCAGGGCACTCCGGTAAACTTTTTCCTCGATAAACAGCAGTTGGTTGCGGTAACCGGACAATGGAACAAATTGATGTATTCCACGAAGTTCAAAGTGGCATTCCGGCCCGCGGACTCCAGTCAAACATATGGGGACAAGGAGATCGATTTCGTATTGGACCCGAATCGGAACCTGTCTGTCGTCGGAATCGAGACAACCAATGAATATGTTGGGGTGACGGTGAGAAACCACAGTCCTCAGGCCGTGTGCGAACTGGTCGTGCAGAAAGCGCTGGCCAAGAGCTCAGATCCCAACAACTGGACGCCGGCAGGCGGCAAAACTGTTAAACTCCTGGGGAACTCGACTGACATGGCGAAATTCTTTATAAACGGAACTCAATGGAAGCAGGGCTGGGATCTGGTGAAAGTTCGCTTGCAGGGCCCACCCGGCTCCGGCATCCTCTATGCGGAAAGGATCTTGCCCCTGCAGTAATAGGGGAGGACGGGGGAGTAGCATGGGCGTCTCTGCTATCCTTCAGGGTATAGCACGAGATGCCCGGCTCTATTCGTCCCGAGGAGGCTGTGAGGTGAAGGGGGTTGTGAGGGACGCCGACTGAATCATAAACCGCTCAAAGGGAAAAAGACAAAGCCCTTGACGTGAAAGAAGTTGCAGTCGCGGCTGATCTCAGCGTTGCAGTGGGACAAGACACGTGACTTGAGAGCCAGTCTTTCGGTGGTACCATATAAGGACTGGAGGTGAGAAATGAACATCTCGAAGGATATCAAACCAATTACCCACCTAAAATCCAAAGCACCCGACCTACTGAAACAGATAAATGAGACCCCTAGACCGGTCATCATTACACAGAACGGAGAACCCAGGGCAGCACTTCAAGACCCCGAAAGCTATGAGAACATGCGAAACGCTATTGGCATCTTGAGACTGATCTCACAGGGAGAACAAGACGTCAAAGATGGAAAGCTGAAGCCACAGGAAGAGGTATTTACGGCCATGGATAAACTCTTGAAAGATAAGGATGAAATGAAGGAACGCTACACCGTCATGTGGTCCGAAACAGCCGAGAGGGGTCACGGAAATTGCCCTAAGACATTCAACAGGTGGCCCTGCGAAAGCTGCGTATGATCAACAACGCCAAGAGCCTGAACGACTTGAGAATTCCACCAGCCAACAATCTGGAGAAACGGAAGGCAGATCGTGGAGGGCAGTATAGCATCAGAATCAACGACCAGTGGCGTGTCTGTTTCAAGCGGGGGCGGAGACGCTTACGAAATCGAGATTGCGGACTATCGCTAGGGAGGAAATGTCATGAAGAAGATACTGCATCCCGTGCATCCCGGCGAAGTCCTATCGGAAGAGTTTCTTAAACCAATGAATCTCAGCCAGAAAAGACTCGCCCTCAACATAGGCGTACCAGCACGAAGGATTAACGAGATCGTGCCTGGGAAAAGGGGTATTAGTGCCGATACCGCACTCAGACTGGCAAAGTATTTTGGAACATCTGCCGAGTTCTGGTTAGGCTTGCAAGCACAGTACGACCTTGACATCACTGCTGAGGCCCTCGGAGACCGGCTCGACAAAGAAGTCAAAACCTCGGCAAATGCGGGGTAAGGCAAAAAGAGCCAGATAACACCTCATTACCTTCGGTTGTGAGATAGTACCGCCCATGAACGCGCTCGTTCATTGTACATCCTCATATTCCAAATCCTCACAGTGGTTCTCATCCTGATTCAAGGAAAGGGAGGTGCAGCAAACAGTTGGCTCTTTCGTCCGCCCCTATTTGCCGTATTCTGTGTTCATGATTGCCCGAAGCGAGGCAGGAGATAAGCCGTCGACCACTTCCTCATGTATGGCTAGGGCGCATCCGCCGCCAAGGGCAACGATTTGCCTGACAACCGTATCATCCTCGGCGTGGATGTGAAGTGTCCCTTCTTTTCCTTGAAGGTTCATTCTGCTTCCCTGGTGGGGGTGATACGTGCAATCGATAATGAATTCATTTTTCCCTTCCGCCACGACATAGGTGCTTCTCGTCCCCAACGACTCTCCGTCGGCTTCCCTTTTTTCGATTCTTCTTATATCAATCTCCATCATGCCACCGTTCGTTTTTCATCTATTCCATTTTCCTCTGACAGCCCGTTGGATCAGACCAAACTGGAAGGTCATCTATCCTTAACCGCACTCTGCTCCTTGATGTATGCCTTGTACTCCTTCAGAAGGACATACCGGTACTCTCTGCGAACCTCCTCAGACTCAGGTATGTAGTTCTTCATATCCTCCAGACGCCTGATAATCTCGTCGGCTGTCTCCTGATTTGGTTTCCTGCCTGCAGCATAAATATCAGCCAGTATCTCGTCGAGTCCGAAAACGCTGAACTGTTTGTCATCCACGAATTTCAGCATGCGCCAACTAACTGGTGGCGGTGTGTAGTCATCACCTCAGTCCACTCAGCCGGGGTTAAAAACATGGGACATGACTCACCTCTCTGCGGTACATCTTATTGTTATTGTCAACGGGCGGCGATGCCAACCGTCCTTACTGCCTTCTGTCAGGAGGAAACGGCCCGATCCGTTAAATTGACAAAAAACCTCTGATAAGAATAGTATTTGATAAATTATCGCTTATGACCGAGGAATTTGGCAAGGGTTGACGGATCAAGGCAAAAAAGAGGGTTCTCCGGACGCACCGGTCCTGATCTGGGGAAGAGGCCTTGAAATGGCTTCGCCAGGAGTAGTTTCGCTTCGCAGAATAAACCCAGGGCAGGAGGCTTCAGGTGTTAGGAGGCGGGCGACGCAGAGGGACCGCGACGGCGCCGAGCGTACCCATAAACAAGCTTCCCTTCCGGCTCTCTTCCAAGGATTGCACCGCCCTGCGACACGTTTATGCCCGTTCCCCTGCCGGGATTGGGCCGCTGATTCGGCGAAATAAGGAGTAGCCCATGGCTGAGTATCACATAGACGATCTTCTGGCCCTCTTTGGAGAGGCCTTCGCGAAGCTGCAGACGGGTTTTAAGGATCTTCCAAAGGGGGTTGGGGGCGTCGTGCCGGACCCGGACGCCATGAAAGATGTTCTCTTCGGACTTGCCGAGAGGCTTCATGACAACTATCCCTATTTTCACCCGCTCTATGCCGGGCAGATGCTAAAACCGCCCCATCTGCTGGCGTGGCTCGCCTACGGGCTCGCCATGTGGATCAATCCGAACAACCACGCCCTCGATGGTGGCCGGGCGACGTCCGCCATGGAGAAAGAAGCGGTGGCGGAACTCGCCTCCATGATCGGATGGGGTGCCCACCTGGGTCACCTCTGTAGCGGTGGAACTATGGCGAACCTTGAGGCCCTGTGGGTGGGACGGCAGTTGCACCCGAGAACCAAGACGGTGGCCTCTGAACAAGCCCATTTCACGCACGAGCGAATCAGCGCCGTTCTGGGGATAGATTTTGAAGCGGTGCCCGCCGACCGGTATGGACGGATGGATGTCCAGGCATTGGAAGCGCTTCTCCAGACAGACGATATCGGTACCGTGGTTGCGACCGTGGGAACCACCGCCACGGGGGCCATCGATCCCCTGCCAAAACTGCTCGATCTTCGTGAACGCTACGGCTTCCGCCTCCACGTTGACGCGGCCTACGGGGGTTACTTTCGCCTTGTCGACGAGCTGTCCGAAGAGGCTCGGAATGCGTATGCCCGCCTTCAGGATGCCGATTCTCTTGTCATCGATCCGCACAAACACGGCTTGCAGCCCTATGGCTGCGGATGCGTGCTCTTTCGCGATCCTTCCGTCGGACGTTTCTACAAACACGACTCCCCTTATACCTACTTCAGCTCCACGGAACTACATTTGGGGGAAATAAGTCTGGAATGTTCGCGCCCTGGGGCCGCGGCCGCCGCCCTCTGGGCTACCCAGAAGCTTTTGCCGTTGACCAAGGACGGGGAGTTTGCATCAGGTCTGCGCCAATCGCGCCGGGCGGCGAAGGCCCTCTACGACAAGTTGACCTCCGACAGCAGATTCCTGGTCCCGTTCCCGCCGGAGCTGGATATCGTTGTCTGGGCACCGAAGGCAAAGACGGTGAGCGAGGCGTCGGAGCGGGCAAAGTCAATCTTCTTCCAGGCCGCATGCCTGGATCTGCATCTTGCCTTGGCCGAGCTGCCCGTTACGTTCTTCGATCTGGAATCGGCCGGTATGGAGCCGGATCGGGAGAACATTACCTGCCTGCGATCAGCCTTGATGAAGCTGGAGCATTATGAATGGATCGATGCTATCTATGAGCGGCTCCATAAGGCAACCGAGGTGGTGATGAAGGCGGCCAAGGATGGGTGATCGATGCTCCGCGCCGGCCTTCCCGAGGCCGACCTTTATGATCTTCAGCCTTTCCCTCGGATTTCTGAAGCAGGTATCTTGACCTTGTGAGGAAAAAATGAATCCCATTGATGGGGGAACAGGTAGGCGCCGAGCAAAAAGGCAATGAGAAGGACCACAACGGCCATGAGGAATATTTCGGTCTTCATGGCATTACTGTAACACACTTCGCCGGGGTTTCCGAGGCTTGCGGTGCGGGCCTTTTCACACCCGGGTGCCACCGCCTAAAAGAGGTGACTATCCGGATCAAAGGCGGTTCTCGGAAACTCGATGCCCAGGGCTTTCAGCCTCTCGCCAAAACGTGGTCTGATCCCTGTGGGCTTGAAGTGGCCTTTCACAGCACCCTCATCCGTTATGCCCGTCTGGCTGAAACAGAAAAGCTCCTGCATGGTGATGATATTGCCCTCCATGCCGGTGATCTCCTGGATACTTACGACCTTTCTGGTGCCATCTCCCAGCCTGGAGAGCTGGATGATAACATTGATGGAGGAACTGATCTGTCGCCTGATGGCTTCGTGTGGGATGCTGATCCCCGACATGGCCACCAGCGTCTCGAGACGGGCCAGGGCGTCGCGCGGGGAATTTGCATGAATGGTCGAAAGGGAGCCGTCGTGCCCTGTGTTCATTGCCTGAAGCATATCGAGGACCTCGCCCCCTCGCACCTCGCCCACCACGATCCGGTCCGGTCTCATCCTGAGGCTGTTCTTGACCAGGTCTCTCTGCACGATCTCGCCCTTTCCCTCCGGATTGGGGGGTCTCGTCTCCAGGCGTACCACATAGGGCTGCTTCAACTGGAGCTCCGCGGAGTCCTCGATGGAGACGATGCGTTCATTTGATGGAATGAAACCGGAGAGGACGTTCAGCAGAGTGGTTTTTCCCGTACCCGTGCCGCCGGAAACAAGGACATTGAGCCGCCCTTGGACGATCGCCTTCAACACCTCACCGATGGGCCCGGTGAGTGTCTTGAACGCTACCAAGTCCTCAAGCTGGAGTGCATCCTTTCGGAACCGTCTGATCGAGACCGTCGGACCGTCGATGGCAAGGGGCGGCATAATGACATTGACACGGGAGCCATCAGGAAGCCGGGCATCTGCCATGGGAGACAGGTCGTCAACATGGCGGCCCACTCCGGAGAGAATAGCCTCAATGAAGAGGCGAAGCTCAGCCTCGTCTTTGAAGCTGAGGTCGGTAGGCTGCAGCTTTCCATGTTTTTCCACATATATCTTGTCGTAATTATCAATGAGGATGTCCGTGATGGTTGGCTCGGCAAGAAGCGGTTCGAGAGGGGCAAACTCCTTCGATCCGGCCCTCATATCAAAGAGCCACGCAATTTTTGACGTTTCTTTGGCCGGGTCGGCCTCAGGCCTGTTGGATGTGGCCGCCTCATTGACACTCTCCCTCATCGATTCCATGGTAGACCTCTCCTTTCCGTGCTTTTCCGTTACCTGCATGTTGTTATCAAGGGTTATAGGTTCTTTATCGGCAGCCGTTGGGCAAGGTTAAATGGGGGGGTCCACATCCAGGGCTGCGAGACTTACCGTCCGGTTTATCAGCCCCTCGTCTTTTGCGAGGTCAGTTTCCTTCCGAAGCCGATTCCCAGCTTTCTCATCCGATGTCTGAGCGTGTTTGGGTTGATGCCGAGCAGTTCGGCGGCACCTCCTCTGCCGCTTACCTTCCCCGCTGTCTTCTTGAGAACAGCTTGAATGTGCCGGGCCTCAAGCTTATCAAGGCGGACGATGTCCTCTTGTTCGTTACATGGCCTTGCCTCACTCAAGAGTGGCTCATGTCTCGCAAGATAGGCGAATGTCAGGGGCTCGCCGTCAGAGACGATGATTGCCCTTTCCACGGCGTTCTCGAGCTCTCGCACGTTTCCAGGCCAGTCATAGAGGAGGAGCCGGTCGATCTCTCCTGGGGCGAGGGTTGGAATGGCCGGCAGGACCATCTCACGAGCCTTTTTCCGGATGAAGTGATGGACCAGGGCAGGTATGTCGTCCTTTCTTTCGCGCAAAGGAGGTACGGAAATGGGGAACACGCTCAAGCGAAAATAGAGGTCTTCCCGGAATTGACCCTTTTCGAGCAAACCCTCCAGGTCTCTGTTGGTTGCCGACAAAACCCTCACATCAACCTTGATGGGTCTCGTGCCTCCCACCCGCTCGATCTCTTTTTCCTGGAGGACCCGCAACAGGCGGACCTGTACGGGAGGCGGCAGCTCAGAAACCTCATCGAGAAAGATGGTACCGCCGTGGGCCCGTTCAAAACGGCCCCTTTTCTGGGCGACCGCCCCCGTGAAGGCACCTTTCTCATGCCCAAAGAGTTCGCTGTCGACGAGCGTCTCGGGGATAGCACCACAGTTGACCTTGATCATCGGTCCGTCGCTTCTGTGGGAAAGATCATGTATGGCGTTGGCGATTACCTCTTTCCCGGTTCCGGTCTCCCCTATGAGGAGCACTGGGCTGGACTGGGGCGCGACCCTTCGTACTTTGTCCATCACCTCTCTGAGACCAAAATCGGCCCCCACCAATCTTTCCCGCAAGTCCTTTCTCAATTCATTCTGGAGATACTGCTTGTCATCGGCCAAAAGGTCTTTGAGCCTGGTCACCTCCTGGTACTGGAGATGATTTGCAAGGGCAATGGCTGCAGGCTCATTTACCAGGGCCCAGGCGCGGAGGTGCTCCTCAGTATATCGTTCCTCACCGCTTACTCGGGCTACAAAAGCGCCCACATACTTGCCTTCTATCATAAGACGGTTTACGAGGATCGAGGAAGGCGGCCATTTCAGGCGTCCGGCCAGGCGTCTCATGATCGGGTCCTCGGCACTATTTGTTTTTCTCTCCCGGGAGAATTGTCTGGCCTTTTCGATTTCCCGCTGCAAGGCCGCGTTCAACGGCACTTCTTCCGATGCGAGATGAGCCCCGAGGACATCGGCGGTGGCCACAACCTTGATGCACCCAATCTCCCGATCGTAAGCGACGATGATCAGTTCGTCGACCGGTAGCACCCGACTCACGAACTGAAAACACCGCAGGAGGGCCTTGTCTATCTCAAGGCTCCCGCAGATCCGAACCGATACCTCCTGAAAGAACCGATTTTCGTCAATCATCCCGATCTTCCTGGCTTTGTCTTATATGGTACTTTGCGACAATATTTGTCTTATATGATAGTCAATCTTGTCATATATGACAAGCGTCGCCAGCCCCCCCGATGAAATAGTTGATATCATTAGGGGTATTGTCTGGCATACTTGATGCTTTAACAGGGTTATGAGATGGGCTGAGGAGATACGGGTGAGAACGCAGCCAAGAAGACAAAACGAGGTCGGCGACATCCTTCTGGATATGGCCGAATCGGCCAGCCGGAACAGGGAAGTCCTGGGGGCATGGGTTTTTTCCCATCACCTGGCCCCAGGCGGGTTTACCCTGACCCTTTTCTGGGAAACGGCGACCATCCCTGCCCACGGAAGCGAGACAGCGATGCTCATCCTGGAGGGGCTTAGGCCCTTCGGACTTCTTGACCACATGGTTCTGATCCTAAGGGGAGAGAGTAAGAGGACGAAGAAGGTCCAAAGATCCAATAAGTCACAAGATGACAAGAGTATTCGAAAGGGAGACAACGACCCGGTCGTGGGTTAGCCAGGCCCTTCAAATGATAAGCAAGGAATTACAATGGTTTTGTTGAAAGAGAGGGAAGAACTTTTGACAAAACGGGAATCCCAATAAGGAGGTTCGTTATGAAAAAACTACTCACGGGCATGGTGGTAGCGTTTCTGGCATTCGGGACATTCTATGTAGCCTGCGCAGCTGGTCCTGACGATGCGAAGGCAATGGTTGAGAAAGCCGGCGTCTTTTTCAAGGAGAACGGGAAAACCGACACCCTCACCGCCATCTCTGATCCCTACGGGCAGTTCGTGAAAGGAGAGCTGTATGTGATCGTCGTAGATTTCAACGGAAGGATCCTGGCGGACGGGGGCAATCCAGGCTTCACGGGCGTCAATCTTATCGGGCTGAAGGATACAAACGGAAAATACCTTTTCAAGGAGATGATTGAAAAGGCCAAGGCCGAGGACAGTGGCTGGGTCGAGTACCTGTGGCTCAACCCTGCCACCAAAAAGATTCAACCAAAGAATACCTACGTCAAGAGGATCAAGGGCATCGATGCCGTCATGGCTTGCGGATTATTGAAGTAGGGCCGGAGCCTTATCATTGTGACGGGGAAATACCTTGAATCTCAAGGGGAGGTCGGCAGCCAAAAGGTCCCTGCTGTCAACCTCCCCTTAACCCTTCATTACCGGGGCGTGATGGGTATCATGCCTTCCCGATCAGTTCACTCATTCGGTTTGTTTCATTCATTATCCATGCCTTTTCACGTTCAAGCAGCGACCCTTCTTCTCCCAGATCAACTGCCCGATCATCCAGAAAAGCGTCGGCCACGTAGACGAAATGGAGAGGGCTATCCGCTTCCCCTCTGGTATGGTGGCTTTTCATCACCCGGGAAATCTCTTCGGGCATCTCCCAGTTCACCGAAAGCAGGTAGCCGATCTCCTGATGGTCGATCCCGAAGCTTTCTTTCTCAAGATCGCAAATGTCAGCCCTTTCTTGCCTAGCCTTCTCTATCAACATTCTGTATCTTTCGCCATAGGTATACAAAATGGATTTGCCGATATCGTGAAGAATCGAGACCGTGAAGGCCTTTCCTGGATGGACAACGGCTCCTCTATTGAGGACCTTTACCGCATTACCGACAGCAAGAGAATGTACCCAGAGGGCTTCAACATCCAAACGGCTCAGCTTCCACTGATTCAGTATCTCTTTCAGGAAGCCCATGCAAACAATGATGTTTGCTGTCCCATCAAAACCGATCCGCATCATCGCCCTCTTCAGGTCGGTGATCACCGATCCTCTGCTATAGTAAGCTGAATTCGCGACTCTAATGATTTTGGCAGTGATTGCAAAGTCCCGTTTCACGATATCCAGGAGCTCTTCCACAGAGGCATTTGAATCGTTGACGATGCTTAGCAGCTCATTGAGGATGGCACCAAAGGTCGGCAGAAACTCGGTTGAGCCCGTCTTGGCCAGCAATTCCTCTCGAAGAATATTGGCCTGCATTATTCGCCTGCCTCAACAATGGTTTTGTGCCCCTGCCATTTGACTTGATGACGTCCTGCCTGTTTTGCCGAATAGAGAAGTCTGTCGGCCCATTCGATCAGTAAAACCGGGCTTCGGCCTGTTTCAGGCCTGCAACTTGCCACCCCCAGGCTCACCGTCACGTGGTTATCGACAGGAGAATAGAGGTGAGGAATCCTGAGCTGGTCCACACGACTCATAACGGTCCGTGCGAGTGCCACCGCTGCCTGCAAAGCCGTTCCGGGGAGCACACAGGCGAATTCCTCTCCGCCATAACGGGCAGAAAGATCGCCCGACCTTCGGACGGTTTTTTTCAACACATTCCCTATCTGACGGAGGCAATCATCTCCCGCCAGATGTCCGTAATGATCGTTAAATTCCTTGAAACAGTCTATGTCCATCAAAATGAGAGACAATGTGCCGTTCTCCCGCATGCATCGGCGCCATTCCGTTTCCAGATACTGATCGAAGCGGCGCCTGTTCGCGAGATTCGTAAGTCCATCCGTAATGGAAAGGTCTTCGATCATGTCCCAATAGCGTCTCAGCTCGGTTATGTCTCGAAACGTCCAGATGCGCCCGTAATGCTGCTGTCTGTCGCCCCCCAAAACAGGGTAGGAACGGGCGTCAAGGGTACTGCCGCCCTTGAGGGCGAGTTCAAGAGATATCGTTTCGTCAGGGTGACTGCAAAGGTAGGCGATCTTCTGCCGAAACTCGTGAGGATCATCTATGGCCCTTACAAGATGAAGAATCCGCTGTTCACCATCGGCCTCGGGATTCATCTTGAGCATCTCCCGGAAGCGCTGGTTCTCCATGATCTTATGTGAACGGGCGTCAAGGACCAGAATCCCATCGTTCGAAGAGTCCACGAGTGCTTCGAGGAAGGTGCTCTTCCATCGCAATGCCTCTTCGTCACGCTTCCTGTCGGTAATATCGAGAATCGTCCCTATGACCGCTGGTCGTCCTCGGTATGTGGTCGAGGTACCGTAAACCTCCACGTCCCTAATCTGTCCGTCCTTGCGCGCGACCCGCCCGTGAATTCCGTTGAAGCCCTCGGGATTATTCGCGCATCCGCCCTTCCACGATATTGTTTTGGAGGGATCGAGACCGAGCATAAGTTCAGGATCGGCGTAGCCATATATCTCGGCACAGCGCTCGTTGACGTATCCAAATTTCCCGTCCTGCAGGAGGTAGACCCCCACCATGGATTTTTCGACCAGATCCTTGAACTTATTCTCCGATTCTTTGAGTGCCTCCTCTGCCCTTCGACGATCCGTTATATCACTGAACACGCCTTCGACCCCAACAACATTGCCGTCTCTGTCCCGATAGAAATGGCTATTGACTGAAACGATGACGGGTTCGCCGTCTTTGCGTTTGAGTGTGAGCTCATAACCGGTGATCTTTCCCTGCTCTTTCAGGATTTCAAGCAGCTTATCTCTGTCGTCGGCATGGAGATAAAGGTTTTTCGCGATATTCATCCCGATCACCTCTTCCACGGAAGAGTAACCCAGCAGACGGGCTGCCGAAGGAATGGTGAAGGTGAGATTGCCTTCCAGATCAGAGCGGTAGACCGCATCGTGCATGTTGCTCACGAGACTGCGGTATTGTTCCTCGCTCTCCCTGAGGGCCATCTCCGCGTGTCTGCGATCGGTTATGTCGAGCACCGTTGCAATAACTCCCGCCTTTATGTTACGGGCATCTACCGGGCTCAGACAGATCAATGCATACATCAGCGAGCCGTCCTTTCGCCTGAGACGCGACTCAGTCATGGCTAATCCATCCCGCTCCATCTCTTTGTAGGATTCTCCTACATAATTGAATTCCTCGTCGCTAACGTAAAGGTGTTGGGTGGTTCGTCCCAAGAGCTCTTCCTCAGAATAACCGGTGATCCTGCTCAGTGAACGATTGATCTTTATAAGCCTTCTTTCGACAACCAGGGCGATGCCGGCCGGGCTTGCCTCAAAGATACTCCTTAGAAGGGCTTCGCTGTTCTTGAGCGCCTCTTCCGCCTGTTTTCGGGGGGTGATATCGGTGAAGGTCCAAATCCTTCCGTAGCAGTGCCCATCCTCACCTACGACAGGGGCTGAGCATAGCTCCAAAACCATCCCATTCCTGAATACAACCTCGTGGCGACCGATCTCCTTGGGGTGGCCGTACAGGTATGCAACCTTTTCTCTGAATGCGTCCGGATCCTTGACGAGACCCCTGACATACCTAAGAAGAGATGCACCGTCCTGATCCTCCAGGGTCTCCTGTGGTATTTGCAACAGGTCGATGAGACGACGATTGGTAACGAGCCTGTTACCATAACCGTCCACCACAAGAATGCCATCAACAGACGAGTCTATCTGGGCCTCAAGGAGGGCGGTTTTCCATCGGAGGATCTCCTCGGTTCTTTCGCGGTCGGTAATATCCGTCAAGGAGCTGATACTTTTCTGAGTACCATCGATCTTATTGACCGCAAGATGGATCTTACGCACCTCTCCGGTCTTTCGAACAAAGCCGAACTCGCATCCTCGCAGGGCCTGATCGCCGCTATGCTGCAAGGTCTGGTGCTCGATTTTTATGCGCTCCAGATCCTCTTGAACCACAAACTCAGTCCAGCTCTTTTTACCCTCGATTTCCTCCCTGGGGTATCCGGAAAGACGTTCGAATTCGGAATTGCATTGGCTAATCGTGGTGTCGTTCTCGATTATAACGGTGCCTGCGCCCGTGTTCTCAAAGAGGGTCCGGTACCATCCTTCGCTTTCCTGCCGTGCCTCCTCGGCACGCTTGCGTTTCGTAACGTCACGGATAACCCCGCCCACGCCGACGATCTTACCCTGAGCGACAATAGGGAATTTCCGTGCCTCATAGAATCTGTCCCCGAAGGACTCCGTCGTGACCACGGTTCTTCTCTCGCGAAGGGCCCGTCTATCACTTTCCTGACAGGCAACCGCAGCCTCCTCCGGCAGCAGTTCCCTATCCGTCTTGCCCAAGATATCAGCCTCATCCCGCCCGATGAATGCCGCGGTGGCCGAGTTGACCAGACGATAACGGAGCTCCATATCCTTAAGAAAGAACAAATCAGGACAGGCGTCAACGAGGAACCATAGCTTCTGCAGAGCTCGATTCAATTGTTGCTCCGCTCTTGCGTGTTTGGCTTCTGATAGCTCCAGCTCCTCAATCCTTGTTCTCAAGGAGGCTATTTCCTCGAGAAGTTCCCCTTGTGTCCGTGTGGGGTCTTCCGTTACACCCCCTTTCGGTCCTGAAGAACGAAAAGGCATAATGGCCAGGGGATGGGGAGCGATTGGGTCGGCAAGGATCCGGTTGGTTTCGGTTAGACAGAGGGGTTTCCCGCGCCCCATTTGGTCGTCGCTACCTGATCGAGTTTCCCGCAAGGGTTCGTCTCCTTCTGGTACAGTACGAGTCCCGAGGTCGTACGAGTATGTCTCGTGGCGTCTGCGCGTACGGTTGCCCTGGCGTCTCTGCCGGCGGCGAAAGGCACGGATGATAGATGAGGGTCAGCTCGATTACGTTATGCACGCGCCTGATGTCGATCCCGAGCTATGTATTTGGTTGTCTCATGATAGTTATCGACCTTTCAGGATCGTCCTTAAGGCGTCAGAGGGGAGGTTAGCCATAGGGGTGTTGGTTCACGTTCCCTACCGGGACCGTAATCGCCCCGGTATCAAGCTCCCGTGGCGTCCTGGTATCCTCAAAAGGGTGAACAAACCCCCAGAATTTCCAGACTGAGAACACTCTGGGGTCTAAGTGAGGGTGGTGGTTGGCAGGATACCGCACTTTCCTCAAAGGCCTGCTATAATCGTCTTAAGAACCTTACGCTAACTGGGGTCCGTTTCCCGTAAGCCACGGGCAGCAAGTTCTTTGAAGACCAACCGCAAGAGGCGCATCTTGGATGTGCGTTTAGCGAAAATATGCCGACCAAACGCCAAGGGCGCATTTCCCCGCGAGCGGCTGTTTCAGGCGTTCGATGCGATGCGGGCCAATCCTTTAGTGTATATCAATGGCCCCGCCGGTTCCGGGAAAACAATGCTCGTGTCGAGCTATATTGAGGCCCGTAGCCTGGCTCATCTGTGGTATAGGATTGACGAAGGCGATAGCGATATCGGTACCTTTTTTCACTACTTGAGCCTTCTCGTAAAGCAGAGCACAGGCGCCCGAAAAACGTTACCACCCTTCTCCCCCGAAGCATTTTCCAGTTTTCATACCTTCGCTCTCCGCTTTTTTGAAAACCTTTATTTGAGAATGAAGTTTCCCTTTGTGATGGTGCTGGACAACTATCAGCTTCTTGAACCATCGTCCCCCACCCATGAGATTATACGCATCGCTGCCGACGTTCTCCCTGACGGCTGCAGCATCGGCCTTATCTCCCGCAGTGCAGCCCCACCTCAACTTTCCGTGTTGAAAGCAAGCAAAAAGATCGGATTCATTAACTGGGAAGATCTACGATTTACAGAGGAGGAGTCGGTCGCTCTGCTTCGCCACGTGGATGGAGACGAGTTTGATGAAGGACAAGCCCGCAGATATGATGCTATCGCGGGCGGGTGGGCTGCAGGTCTCATACTCATGGCCCGAGGCGGCGGGGGTGACCCTGTGGAGCACCACGTCATGGATGAACCGGCTGTGCAGGAAATCTTCAACTACTTCGCGACCGAGGTTTTCAGCGGCCTTCGTCCGGAGCTCCAGGAATTTCTCCTCAAGACCTCCTTCCTGCCATCCATGACCGCTGAGACTGCGCTAGATCTGACGGGCCTTCAACACTCCCGGGAAATCCTTTCTGAATTGGTTCAGGGCAACTATTTCGTAGAAAACTACTTCAGAGAAAAACGAAGCTACCAATACCATCCCTTATTCCACGATTTTCTTCGCTCTACCGTTTACTCACGTTTGAATAGAGAGGAAATAAGGGACGTTCTCAGGCACGTCGCTCATGCCCTCATCGAGGCCGGCCGGTTCGAGGAGGCCCTGCCCCCATTGAGAGAGGCGGAGGACTGGCAGACCGTTGTCAGCCTGGTGCTCACGAATGCGCCCTCCCTTGTAAAACAGGGGAGATTCCAAACCTTGCAAGAAGCCATTGCGGCTATACCGGAGGCTGTCAGAGATTCGGTGCCCTGGATGGGGTACTGGCTTGGCGTCTGCAATCTGCCTTTTGATCCCACCGAAAGCATGAAGCTCTTTGAGCGGGCGTTTTTCGAGTTTGAGAAGCAGAACGACAGGACAGGTCAGCTCCTCGCCTGGTGTGGGGCCATCGATTCTGCCCACCTGGAGGCCTTTCAGAACTTCCGGAGGGTTAGCTCGACCGTCATGGACCGATGGATCGCCTGGCTCGAGAAAGACGTGGAGGGCGGAGCCGGTTTTCCCTCGGAGATGGTCGAGGCCCACGTCGCAACCAGCATGACCGGTGCCCTCCTTGTACGGCGGCCCCAAGACCCGAACATAAGACAATGGTCACGACGCGCCTTGGCCCTCGCCCGCAGCCTGGGCGATGAGATGCTCATCACGCGGGCTTTCGGTTACTCCATCGGTCTGTCCAACATCCTCGGCGACTATGCCGACACCTTCACGCTGTTTGAAGAGATGGACCGGACCGTTACACCGGGAACCGGTCCTTTCGACACGGGAAATGAAGTGAACCGGGCCGTTCTGTACAATCAATCACGGGACGGTGCCGATCTCGCCCTTGCCGCTGTAAACAAGGGTTTGAAGATATCGGAAGACACGGGCATCTGTTTCTGGGTTCCCATGCTCCTGGCACAGGGGGCCTTTGCCTGTTTCAACAAGGGTGAGCAGCGGGAAGCGGGGAGGTTTATAGACCGCATGAAGGACCACCTGAAAGGGGCGCCTATCCTTGTTGGTTGCCAATACTATCAAATGGCAGCACTCAGGTCCTGTATCGACGGCGATATTGCGACAGCGATCCGTCATTGTGAAGAGCAGCTCCGCCTTGCCCTCGACGTCGAGTGCCCCTGGATCACGGCCGCCAGTCGGCTGCATCTGGCCATTGTCTTGAGCGAGGCAGGGGAGCTTCGACGGGCTCACGAACAACTTGAGGTCTTTCCCCTTCTCCCTGATTTCAGCCCCATACTCCATTATACCTATCTTCTCACCAAAACCAGTCTTGAGTTGAAAGAAGGTAATCAGGACAGAGCGATCGAGTACCTGCGGGAGGGTTTGGCCCTCGCCCGTAAGAAAGGTTACGTAAGCATGTTCTACTGGTGGGATCCGGCGTTCATGACACGTCTCTACAGCATGGCCCTTAGACATGGAATAGAAACGGGATATGTTGGTGCGATCGTTAAGGCCCGGGATCTTTTTCCTGAGGAAATGCCCCTCGACACCCCCGACTGGCCGTGGCCCTTTAAGGTCTATACCCTGGGCGGCTTCAGGCTGTTGAAGGACGACACCCCCATTCCCTTTGAAGGTCGGAGCCGGCAGAGGCCTTTGACGTTGCTCAAGTCCATACTCGCTCTTGGCGGGTTGCAGGTGCCCGAACACACCCTCACCGAATCGTTGTGGCCCGATGCACTGGGGGATGCCGCTCACAGTGCATACACAACAACGCTCTCTCGCCTGCGCCGTCTGCTGGGTAGTGATAGGGCGGTAGAGGTGCAGGGCCACAAGGTCAGCCTGAACCGCCGGTACTTCTGGGTAGATGCGTGGTTATTCGAGGACCTGTGCAGAAAAATAGATGCCCTCAGGAAGAAGGGGGACCGTGAGGGCATGGTCCAACGGATGGAGGAGGCAGCCGAGCTCTACGGGGGCCCATTCTTATCGGCAGATGAAGAGTTCTGGACAATCTCGACCCGCGAATCCCTTCAGAGCCGCTTCCTGAAGCTCGTCGAGGGGCTGGGCGAGGAATTGGAAAATGACGGAGACCTGGCAAAGGCCGTCGAGTGCTACGAAAAGGCGCTTCGAACCGATGACCTCATTGAGGAGTTTTACCAGCGCCTCATGAAATGCTATGAAAACGAGGGCCGTCACGCTGAAGCATTAAATACCTATTTCCGTTGTAAAAAGACCCTTCATGGAAGACTCGGCGTAACACCTTCAGGGAAGACTCAGGCGGTTTATGAAGCCCTGAAGCGAAACCAATGAATTATTCCTTTGGTCGTTCACCGGCGCGTGGAGGTTTCAGGATGTCCAGCAGTTGTCCCACAGTCCTGAAGGATTGAGGCGGCTTACCCACTTTTTCACACGTTCCGACTATGGCCTCAGGGTCTTGCGATTCGTAACGGTAGATTCTGATGATGAAGGTGTCCGGGATTCTTTTCATGCTTTTTGCTTAACAGTAATCCAGGCAGAGTCACAGGGAGGTCACATGGGAATAAGGAGTGCTTTGTGGCCGGTAGGTAAAAGCGGTTTTTTGTCCTTAGGTAGGGGGCTTTTGCCGGCATGCCTTTAAGCTGAAAAGATAAATAAATGAAGAATAATAAGCATCTATATTTCATGAGCGACATCAATTCTCCTTATCTTTGCTCCGTTCTTCTTTGCTTCCTCCTGATAGGCCCCGGTCATCTCTTTGCGGGATCCGGAGTATACGGCACAAAGGCCATGGGAATGGGCACGGCTTTCCTTGCCGTTTCGGATGACCCCTCTGCCATCGCCTTTAACCCTGCAGGCCTCACTCAACTCAAGGGGACACAGATGTACGGCGGCGTTACGGCCATCACCGGTTCGACCAAATTCAAAGGTTCAGGCGATTCGGAGCATACCGATTTCCAGATGTTTTTCCCGCCTTTCATGTATGCTGCGTCTGACCTTGGCACCCGTGATTTGCGTTTCGGTATCGGATTATTCTCACCTTTCGGCATCGGGGGCAGAAAGTGGCCCACAGACGGGGTCATAAAGTATCTATCGGTAGAAAATTCGACGGCGACCGGAGCTGTCAACCCCACCTTTGCGTATAGGGTGTCTCCCAATGTGTCAATAGGGGCGGGCATCAGCTATATGATGGCCAGGATAGAGGCGGAATCCCGAATCGATCAGTCGGCGGTCGGCGGACAGGACGGAACGTTAAAAATGACCGGGCAAGGGGGCGGATGGGGCTATAACCTGGGAGTCCTTTTCACGCCCTCTCCGGAGTGGAGCTTTGGCATTGCATACAGAAGCAGCATCAGGATCGATTACGATGGCAAGGTGGTACTGTCGAATATTGCGCCGGCACTCCAACCGCTCTTCGGCGGGAACAGATTCCGATCGGGGATTAGCAGCAAATGCACATTTCCCGATCAGCTTGGTCTCGGTATTGCCTATCGCCCTTCTGAAAAATGGACAATCAGCGTGGAGGCAG
This sequence comes from Deltaproteobacteria bacterium UBA2221, assembly GCA_002328485.1. Taxonomy (GTDB): domain Bacteria; phylum Desulfobacterota; class Syntrophorhabdia; order Syntrophorhabdales; family WCHB1-27; genus WCHB1-27. The sequence goes on along the minus strand of DCUF01000046.1, from coordinate 834 downwards.
AAAGGTACGGATGGTCGAGCCTTCGCGAATCGAAGATAGAGGTTGAAAGAAAGGTGCCGGTGGCAGGATTTACAGACCGCCGAACACGGCTCGACTGGAAGGATACGCTCGCTTTTAAAATCGGGGCGGAGTACCGATATAGCAAAGCTCTTTCCCTACGCGGTGGCTACGCTTATTACCCGAGCTATGTGCCTGATCATACGCTGGAGCCGTCGAATCCTGACTCCGATCAGCACAACATCAGCATCGGATTTGGCCATGGGCTCGGCTCTTGGCTCTTGGACTTTTCCTATAACCTGGGACTGTGGGAAGACAGGAGGGTCGAGAACGGTATTCTCAGCGGCAGGTATGAGAACACCATTCATTATTTTAGCTTTGGCCTTAACAAGGCTTTCTGATACCGGCTCGCCACCAGCCGTCCAACTCCACAAGCCTGCCTTAAGAGATCTAGTCAAAAAAGTCACCTACCCCTGTGACCGTCGTGTGACCCCACCCCTAGTATCCTTGGGTTAAACAACGAAGAAAGGAGGTGCCTATGCTGTTCAAGTGGTTCGACTTCAGGGAGGTAAGGTTTGTTGACCAGAACAATGCCAGGATGACAAACGTCCACGACACGCACGATCTATCCGACTATTACGGCAGACTGGGCCACGAGATGGCGCGCATCAGGGAGAGTCTGGCAGATATCGAGAAGACATCGGGTATATACCTTTCGGTAGTGGCTTCGCACATTCCCGTTCCATCACGGAGGCTAACAAAACCACTCTTTTGAAGATATTCTTGCTGACGGCGGTAGTGATTCTGGTCGTATGGCACCGCCCCGCTTGCTATCAA
>DCUF01000072.1 GCA_002328485.1 Deltaproteobacteria bacterium UBA2221 | reverse complement strand
ATGCCCTGACCTACCGCCTGCAGCGGGGCCTGGACCAACAGGACGAGCAGATGGCCCTCCTTGTCCAGCGTGTGTCCGGTTCCTACCGGAAGCAGTACTTCTTCCCCGAATTGGCCGGTGTGGGCCTGTCCTACAACACCTTTGTCTGGAAAAAAGGTATGGACCCAAAGGCAGGGATGTTGAGGATAGTCTTCGGCCTTGGCACTCGGGCGGTCAACCGCGTCGAGAACGACTACCCGAGGATCGTCGCCCTGGATGAGCCGTTGGTCAAACCCTATGCCAACCCTGAAGACGCCGCGCGTTTCTCTCAACACGCTGTGNNCAGAAGACCGACCAATTCGCTGGCGCGCGTTTCTCTCAACACGCTGTGGATGTACTGAATCTGGATGAAAACCGCTTTCAATCCCTCTCGACCCAGGAAGCCTTTCAGGAGGACCTGGACGCGCGAATCGACCTCATCGGCACCCGGGACCGAGAGGCGTCGGAGAGGATGCAGGCGGCCGGAAAATCAGGCGATATATGGCTTTTGACCTTCGATCGGCTCCTTTCTTCCACACAGTTTCCTCAGATTATGTCCAGGATGCTGAAGCGTCTGGAGGGGGTCTACGATTATCCCGTGGATATCGAATTTACAGCGAATTTCAACCGCGAAGGCAAATTGCGGATCAACCTCCTCCAGTGTCGACCCTTTCAGACAAAGGGCCACGGTGGAAGCCGGGTGAAGATGCCTGAGGACATTGACAGAAGTAGAGTTGTGCTCAGCCAGGAAGGGAATTTTATGGGCGGCAGCGTCCATGAAAACATCTCGCGGATCGTCTATGTGGATCCCGGGGGCTACGCGAAGCTATCCCTTTCAGAAAAGTACACCTGTGCCCGTTTGGTGGGGAGAATCAATAAGACCATTAGCCGTGATGGGATGCCTACCATCCTTTTCGGCCCCGGCCGCTGGGGAACGACCACGCCGGCCATGGGCGTGCCCGTCGCCTTCTCTGAAATCAACAATATTGCTGCCATAGGGGAAATCGCCTACAAGGAAGGGAGCCTCATCCCCGATCTGTCGTTTGGCACCCACTTCTTTCAAGATATGGTGGAAATGAACATTTTCTATATGGCCGTCTACCCTGAAAACGAAAAGGTTGTTTTTAACAAGGCTTTCACCGAAGGGCTACCCAACCTGTTGGGGGACATTGTTCCCGAAAAAAGGGAATACGCCAAGGTGATAGGCGTTTACGACGTGGCCTCGAAAGGACTGCGACTAATGTCCGATATCATTTCTCAACGTATGCTCTGTTACTTTCAAGAGGATTTGTGACAGCCCGGAGAAACTGAGAATTTACCGTAACGGTACTGCATTGGGCATCAAGCCCCATGCTAGTTTGAGTGTAGGGTGCTCGCCGTCCCACCTATGTTACTTACTTACTACTGCCCTTTTGCCTGTCAGAGACGTTCACGGACCGATAGACATGCCGGCCGTGGCGTAATCGTACCTCACTGCAAGCTCACCGTGCCGGACCGGCCGAACATTGGGCCTTCGTTGGATTTTTGTTTCTGTTTGTGTTATTTATCAAATGTCGCAGATGGCGATCAAGGCGAAGGTGAACTCAGCAGACTTGCGGTTGAGTTTGTTAGTGTCCAACCAATTCATGAGAATAGAACTTTTCTGACGGAACCGTGCGAAGAGAAGTATCGAAAAACCCATCGAGCCAGAAGACCCTCCGAAGACGACTACCCGCTGCGGGACGAGATGAGCATCCATAGTTACGAGGAACTTGCAGCACTTCATGCCATTGCCAAGATACTGGCCAATCCGCAGGATTTGCGGGAACAATTGGAGCAGATCCTCCATGAGATGAGTTCTCGCCTGGGCATGGAGCGAGGCATGATCTCCCTCATCAACCGGGAGACGGGTGACGCATGGCTGGATGTGGCGCAGAGCGTCGAGGTAGAGGGCAGGGAAATCACCTACCAGCCGGGGGAGGGGATTACCGGTCAGGTCGCGAAGACGAAGCGTCCCATGGCTGTTGCCAATCTCGGTCAGGAAGCCCACTTTCTCGATCGCACAGGGGCACGACGTTTTCTGAACCGATCAGAATTGGCCTTTCTTTGTGTACCCATCGTCTACGACGGCCAGGTCGTGGGCGTGCTTTCAGCCGATAAGGTGGCCAAACAGGTGGAGAATCTCGATCGGGAGTTGGCGGTGCTGTCAGCCGTGGCGGAGTTGATTGCCAAAGGCGTCCATATACGGGCCTTGGAGGAGGAAAATCGCAGACTCCGTCAGATTCTCGGCCGGTCCGATGCCCCGGCGCTGGACATCATTGGGCGCTCCAAGCCTATGCAAGAAGTCTTCAATCTGATAGGTCAGGTGGCAGATTCGGGCACAACCGTCCTCATCCGCGGTGAGACCGGCACAGGAAAAGAGCTGGTGGCCCGGGCCATTCATATGAACAGCTCGCGAAGGGAAGGGCCCCTCGTCCAGGTGAACTGTGCGGCCATTCCCGACACCCTCATCGAGAGCGAGCTTTTCGGCCATGAAAGAGGCGCTTTCACAGGGGCCCTTCAGAAACGGCGCGGTCGCTTCGAAGAGGCCCATCAGGGCACCATATTCCTCGACGAGATAGGCGATCTTTCCCTGGCAGCGCAGGTAAAACTGATGAGGGTGCTTCAGGAGCGGCAATTCCAGCCTCTCGGCTCGACTCGAACCGTAAAGGTGAATGTTCGTGTCATCGCCGCCACCAACCGCAACCTCGAAGAGGATATCGCTGCCGGGCGTTTCCGGGAGGACCTCTACTACCGTCTCAATGTCTTTCCCATCTATGTTCCACCCCTTCGGGAACGGGGGAGCGACACCATTCTTCTGGCCGACCATTTTGTCCTGAAGTACGCCAGGGAACTGAGAAAGCCGGTGCAGCGGATCTCCCCGTCCGTTTTGGAGGTTTTTCTATCCTACTCCTGGCCGGGTAATGTAAGGGAATTAGAGAACTGCATCGAACGGGCCGTCTTGCTGGCCACGGGCGATTCCGTTGACATGATTCATCTACCTCCGTCGCTTCGGTCGATCACCCAAGAGGGCGACAAGAAGGACCAGGGTATATTGAGCACTGTCGTTAAGGCCAACGAGAGATCGTTGATTGTAGAGGCCCTGAAGGAAACAGGTGGCAACCAGACCGAGGCCGCAAAGAGGCTCGGGACCACGAAGCGTGTCATTCAGTACAAGATTCAGAAACTAGGATTGGACGTATCGCAATACAAGGTTAAGGGCCGTACCAAGCCCTAGTCGCAGCCGTGGGTTCCCCGTACATCCCCCAGTCTGAGAGGCTTAGTGCAGAGGCCTTTCAGAGTTTCCCGTCCGGCGCCGGCGCCCTCTCTCACCATCGTTTATGCTGTGATCCATGACCCTCACACGAATACGACTGGATTATGCCCCCATGAAAGGTGGGCTTATGGATGACTCGACCTGTTTCTCCACCTAACGATAACGGTGCAGTGCTCCTCGCTTAGATCACAGTCCTCAGGGCAGGGCTCGATATGGATGGTGGTGTCGATTCTCGGTACGTGTTCCGCTATCCGTGCCTCAACGGTCCTGGCAATCCCGTGGGCCTCGTCTATGGTCAACTTCTTACAGGTCAAGAGATGAAAGTCGATATAGGTGCGGTTTCCCGAAAAACGGGTCCTCAACTTATGGTGGCCGGCAACAGGGAAAGGCATATCGTTGATGATTGACTCTATCTCATCCTCTATGGCTTTGGGGATGCTCGTATCCATAAGCCCTGATATACCACTTTTCAGAATTTTCGTTGCTGAGAAGATGATGATCAGACCGGTCAAGACAGCGAAAAGGGTGTCAAAGAAGGTCATCCTGGTATAGTAGGCAAGAATAATAGCGATAATGGCGGCAGAGTTGGAGTAGAGGTCACTGGTGTAGTGGAGGGCATCCGCCAGGAGCGCATTCGATTCGGTTTTTCGGCCCACCCTTCTCAAGACGGTTGAAATAACGAGGCTAAATACAAGGGAGAGGCACATAACCACGAGATCGAGGGCAGAATAGTGGATGGTGGCTTTCAGGACAAATTTGCGTACAGCCTCATAAACGATGAAGATGCCGGTCGATATAATGACCAGGGCCTGAAGGGAGGCGGCAATACTTTCGGCCTTGCCATGTCCATAGGGATGGCCCTGATCGGCCGGCTGATCGGCCTTTCTGATGGCGAGTAAGTTCATGGCAGACATGAACACGTCCAGGAGGCTGTCCAGGCCCGAGGCAACGACGGCCATTGAGCCGGACAACATGCCCACAAAGAACTTGCTCAATGAAAGAACCAGGGCTGACCCTGCAGCGAAGGCCGAAGCTTTCTGTTTGGCTTCCATGAGAAGCCCTAGTATATGACAAACTGCCCTGGTTCAGCCACATTATCCTTACTCACCAACACGCCTGTCGATCGATTAGGTCACACCCGTACTGAACGGTTTTGTCTTCCGACATGAGGCGACACAAGCCCGGTTTTGGTTTATCTTCGTCTAGGAAACATCCCGATTCATGCATCAGGTGCGTCCCATTTTCTGAAAACCCCCTCAAAAGGGCCAAAAGGCCTTAAGTATCGTTGACTCTGTGCCGAAACTTCGGTATTGTTGTGTTGCCGTTTTCAACGATATAAGGAGGATAGTGAATGGATAGAAAGACAATACTCATCATCATCGCAGTGCTGGTCGTCATATTTCTATACTGGACGAGGATTCAGACCGTCGAATTGTCGGGAGTTGGTGGTTTTTATAAGATAAATAGACTTACCGGACAGACTACGCTGGTCGCCGGTACTTTTTCCCAGGCGGTAAAGGGTCTTTCTGAAACGAGAATAGAACTCCAGCATCGGCAGGAACATATGAAAGGGCCGAGTGCTCCATCAGCTCCCTCCGCGCCCTTAGCCCCATCAGCCCCTGTGGCGCCGGAAGCCCCTAAAAAGTAGCTGCTCTTGTGAACCGCTTGAGTTTGGATTGCCAGCCGAGCTCAGGCGGTTCGTCACGTCATGAATCGCCTGAGCTCGGCAGCTTTTGCCTCACGACCACCTGATAGGGGGCTTTTTCAGGCCCTGGCAGGGGGCTGTTAATAGAAGGAATGGGACATCAGAACGGACTTCCCGCGATCTCAGATCACAGGTTCGCCGCACATTTGAAATTGACCGCCTCGTAGACCGCTTCTTCCCGCACGTCCCTGTCTCTGAAGGTCTTGGCGCGAAGGGCGGGCCGATCCCAGTGGGAAAGGATCTTTGCACAGAGGTTGTCCCAGGCGGTTGAGAAGTCTGCTCCGTTCTCGGTGATGCCGAGATCGCATTCTATGGCAATCAAATTCCTCGAAAAAACGAGCTTCATTTTGACGGGTTCTGCAAAGACAAGGCGTTTCCCGTTCCGTTGAATCTCGGTAGCTGTCAATGTGTTTTTGCTGGCGTGCATCTAATCTGTCCCCCGCTCTTTTGCTTCCATTGGGATGCGGCTCAACCCTTTAAGCTATCGGAATCTCTCCGCTTCCTCATCTGATCAATATATCGGAACGGGGACAAGGTGTCAAGAGGCCTGCCAGCCCCTGCCGGTAGATGGCCGGTTTGCCTGCTCCCTCTTGCAGGCACTGCGGTTTTCTTGACGAGCGAGGCGAGGGGCATTGGCGGATGCCGGTGCGGACAAGACCGCTGCTGAGGGCCTGGAACAGCATTCGCCGCTTAAGTTTCGGTATCGGGGGGCCGAAAAATTGAGTGAATGAAATGACGGGAATGGGTTCTGCCCCAGTGGTTGTGCTTCAGCGCATCCGCATTATGGACCCGTGGGACACCTCGGGGAGGCGAACCGGGGTTCGGGGAAAACCATTGGAACGCCTCGGCGAGAGGCCGAAAGGATCGATCGTATGTTAGAAGCTGACATGCTTACCGATAAGGATTTTGTCCGCCTTAAGGAGTTTATTTACGCCCAGTGCGGTATTCGGATTACCGAGGCGAAGAAGACCATGCTGCAAACCCGTTTGCACAAGAGGCTGCGCAACCTGAACATGCCTTCCTTTTCCAAATACTGTGATTACCTTTTTAGTGAACGGGGGGTGGAAGAGGAATTGGTAGAAATGATCAACGTGGTCACTACCAATAAGACCGATTTCTTCCGCGAGCCTGCCCATTTCGACTATCTTACCCATCATGTCCTGCCGTTCCTGAGTCCTCGTAATGACTCCGGCAGGACCCTCATGGTGTGGAGCGCAGGCTGCTCAACCGGTGAGGAGCCCTACACCCTGGCCATGGTGTTAAAGGAATTCGCCAAAGAAAAGCGGGGCCTGGACTTTCTCATCCTGGCCACCGATATCTCGACAAAAGTCCTCGAAAGGGCCAAGCTGGCGATCTACGATGAAAAGTTGATTACCCCAATCCCTGAAGAGCTGAGAAAAAGCTATCTTCTGAAAAGCAAAAGTGCCGATCAGAAGGTATTCCGGATCGCACCGGAGTTACGTCGGCATGTCGCCTTCAGGCGACTCAACTTCATGGATGAGAATTTTGGTTTCAGGGAAACCATTGATATCATCTTCTGCCGGAACGTGATCATCTATTTTGACAAAGTGACCCAGGAAAGGCTTCTTACCAAATTCTGCGCCCATTTGTCGCCTTCCGGTTACCTCTTCCTGGGTCATTCTGAAACCCTACTCGGTATGGACCTGCCCCTGGAACAGGTTGCCCCTACGGTCTATCGGAGGATAGCATGAAGGATTATCCTCTAAATACGGGCAGCCACAGAGCCCCCGAAACTACCTCGGTCAAGCATTCGAAGGAAGGCCGGTGGTCATGAATAAGATCAAGGTGCTGATCGTCGATGATTCTGCGGTTGTTCGGCAAACCATGAAGGATGTTCTTGAATCGGATCCTCATATCGAGGTGATTGCGGTCGCCCCGGATCCCTTCGTTGCGGCGGAGAAGATCAGGAAGGCTGTTCCCGACGTGATTACCCTTGATGTCGAAATGCCGCGAATGGACGGGATAACATTTCTCAGGAAGATCATGGGTCAACACCCCATTCCGGTCGTAATCTGCTCCAGCCTGGCCGGGAGGGGGTCGGACACTGCCCTGAAGGCCCTTGAGTACGGGGCCGTAGAGATTATCGAGAAGCCCCGAATAGGAACAAAACAGTTTCTTGAGGAATCGAAGGTCAGGATCTGTGATGTGATCAAGGCTGCCGCTTCGGTCACCACCAAGCGGTTATCCGAAAGGGCTGCCCCTGTTGCCCCTAAACTGACAGCCGATGTGATACTCGACAAGCCTTTGTCTCATGCCATGGTCCAGACCACAGAAAAGGTGGTCGTGGTGGGGGCATCGACCGGAGGTACTGAGGCGCTCAGGGTTTTCCTGGAGGCCCTTCCCCTGGATTCGCCCGGCACCCTTATCGTACAGCACATGCCCGAGCATTTTACCGCCGCCTTTGCACAACGTCTTAACGCAATCTGTAAGGTCACCATCAAGGAAGCAGAGGACAACGATACCGTGATCCCCGGGCGGGTCCTCATAGCCCCCGGCAATCATCATCTTCTCCTGAAAAGAAGTGGTGCACGCTATTACGTCGAGGTCAAGGACGGGCCCCTTGTGTCGCGCCACCGGCCCTCCGTGGATGTTCTCTTTCGGTCTGCCGCCCGGTATGCTGGAAAGAATGCGGTTGGGGTAATTATGACGGGCATGGGGGACGACGGAGCCAAGGGTATGTTAGAGATGAAGCAGGCGGGCGCACATACCATAGCCCAGGACGAGAAATCGTGCGTTGTCTTCGGCATGCCAAAAGAGGCGATCAAGTTGGGTGGGGTTGACCACGTAACGTCCCTTGAACTGCTTGCCGGGGTCGTTCTGGCCCGGTGCCGCTCCTAGACCTGAGGCCCGACCTAGAGTTCTGCCAAAATCGGATCTTCCTCAGGGATAATAAAAAAAGCCGGGTGTCGTATCGGGTGACACCCGGCTTCCGTAATACAAATCCCTATTCGGTCGTCAACGCAGGCCTTGGACCGTTATACGATCCCGTAGGCAAGCATTGCGTTCGCTACCTTGAGGAACCCAGCGATATTTGCGCCTGTTACGTAGTCGCCTTTCTTTCCGTAGGCCTCGGCTGCGTCAAGGCAAGATTTGTGGATGTTCTTCATTATTTCGAGCAGCCGGCCGTCTACTTCCTCCCTGGACCACGACAGCCTCATGCTGTTCTGGCTCATCTCGAGTCCCGATGTGGCCACACCACCGGCGTTGGCCGCTTTGCCCGGCCCATAGAGCATGTTGGCGTCCTGGTAGACGCGAATGGCCTCAGGGGTTGAAGGCATGTTCGCCCCTTCCGAAACGCAAAGACATCCGCTTTTCACCAAGGCTGCCGCCTGTTCTCCGTCGATCTCATTCTGGGTTGCGCAGGGAAGGGCTACATCGACTTTGAGGCCATTGCTCTTAATGACATCCCAGATGCTGTCGCCGATAAAACAGGCCGCTCCGGCATATTTGTCGGCATATTCGCTGATCCTGCCCCGTCTCTGGTTTTTCAGATCCAGGACAAAATCACACTTTTCGCCACATATACCTTGCTCATCCACGATGGTTGAACTTGAATCGCAGAGGCTGATTACCCGTCCACCCAACTGATTAACTTTTTCCATGGCATACTGGGCAACATTTCCGGACCCGCTGATCGCTACGGTCTTGCCCGCGAAGCTCTGACCCTTCGTTGTGAGCATTTCCGCCGCGAAGTAGACGCAGCCGTAGCCGGTGGCTTCGGGTCTGATCAGGCTGCCGCCCCATTCGAGCCCTTTGCCGGTAAGAACGCCCGTATGGTCATTGCGGATCTTCTTATAGTAGCCAAACATGTAGCCTATCTCTCTGCCGCCCACGCCTATATCACCTGCCGGCACGTCGACGTCCGGGCCAATGTGACGGTAAAGCTCCCTGACAAAAGCCTGACAGAATCTCATGACCTCGTCATCGGACTTGCCCTTAGGGTCGAAATCGGACCCACCTTTTGCGCCGCCCATGGGCAGGGTGGTAAGGGAGTTCTTGAAGATCTGCTCGAATCCGAGGAACTTCAAGATGCTCAGATTGACGGAAGGGTGAAACCGAAGCCCGCCCTTATAAGGCCCGATCGCATTGTTGAACTGAATCCTGTACCCGCGGTTTACCTGTACATCACCTTTGTCATCCACCCAGGGGACACGGAAGACAATGGCCCTATCCGGCTCAACGATCCGGTCGTATATCCTGGCCCTTACAAACTCCGGATGTTTCTTTGCGGTGACTTCCAGACTCTCGAGAACTTCCTGAGCGGCCTGATGAAACTCGAACTGGTAAGGATCGCGTTCTTTTACCCTGTCCATAACTTCGGAAATAACTGACATGCGTTAACCCCCTTACATAGTTTAGATATGTAGCTCCTGCTACCCGCGCAGGCCTGGGAAGCTGGAATGACCGCAAACCATCGCAGTATGCACGGAAAATACCTATATAAAAAACCCGAAAAATCTATATTATACAATCAGGGTGAACCTGTTTTCACTATAATGGATGTCCCTATATAACTATGAGGGAAAACCTTATAGTTGAATCAGGAAGACGGAATACAAGCAAAAGAGCAGTTGAGTCACGCCGAGGGCCGGGGTGTAAACCGGTCCCGAGCGGTGGTACAGGACGGTGGCATGGGATCAGGGATTATTCTGAACCCATTGAATCGCATATTTTAGCAGATCGGTTCCGCTGGTCAATTTCAGCTTCTCTTTCAGATGCATCCTATAGGATTCTATGGTCTTGACGCTCAGATGGAGGTTGTCCGCGATCTGTCTTGTTCCGAGACCTTGGCCGATGAGACGAAGCACCGTCAGTTCTCTGTCACTCAGAAGATCGAGCGGTGAATTTCCCTTCCTTACATCAGCCTCCACCAGTTTTTCAAGCATCCTGGTCGTGATTTTGCTGCTCACGAAAATCTCCCCGTTGAGCACCCTGCGAATGGCCGTAAGGACATCATCCAGGGCTTCCTGCTTCATGATATATCCCCTGGCCCCAGCCCGCAGGGCGCGTTCGGCGAAAAGTGATTCGTCGTGCATGGAAACAACCAACGCAGGCAGGTCGCCGAAGCGGGTTCTGATGTTCTTAAGCAGCTCCACCCCATCGACACCCGGGAGTGATATGTCGACTATAACCATATCAGGCTTCACCCTCTCGATGAGTTCCATGGCTTTGTGAGCATCTTCTGCTTCCCCGCAGACTACCAAATCCGGTTCCTGGTTTATCATCATCGAGAGACCTTTGCGTAAAATGGGATGGTCGTCCACGATAAGGACTCGCTTCTTATTTGTCGGCTGCGTCTGTTTCTGTTCCGTTACGTTCACCATGATCCTCCCTGTTTAAGCCCAAATGTGCAAATGGCAAAATGGGGAAGTAGAAAAGTGGGAAATACCCGTGAAGGCATTCTCATGGTTATATGAGAAATGTTTTCCCCTTTGGCTATTGTGCTATCTCGCCATTTCACACTCTATCCCCAGGTGGCGCGGTGGGAAGGGTACATACCATGATTACCCCTCCGTCTTCGTCGTTCCGAACGTCGAGGGCCGCGCCGATTATTGAAGCACGATACTTCATGATGCTCAGTCCCATGCCCTTACCAAGGCTTGTCCCTCCTGCGAGACCGACACCGTTATCCTTGACCGAAATCATGGCCCCCTTCTCATCCGTTGATGCCTTTATGATAATGCGATCGGCTTTCCCATGTTTGATGGCATTGTTGAGTGCCTCCTGAACGATGCGATAGACATGGAGAGATACGTCATTGTCCCGTACCAGAAGCGCCCCCTGGTTCTGGAAGCGGCATGTGATGCCGAAGAGACGTTCTGTGTTTGCCGCTAGCTCTGCCAGGGCCCACATGAGACCATCTGCTTCCAGCATGACGGGGTTGAGGCCCCTGGCGAAGCTTCGGGTCATCGTGATGGCCTCGTCGATGAGGTGCACGATTTCGGATGCGTCCTCGGGGGTAGCCCGATTGCCGGTTCCCAGCTTCTTCTCCAGGACTTTTCCCAGAAAACCGATACCCGCCAGATGCTGACAGAGACTGTCATGGAGATCCTGCCCGATCCGTCTCTGCTCCCTGCCGCTTATCTCGATGATTTCCCGTTCAAGACGTTTGCGCTGGGTAATGTCCCGAACCATGCACAAAACCTGGTTCTTGCCACTCACCACAGTTCTGATCTCCACATCGCGGCCAAGGCCGCCCGCAGAAAAATGCTGCTCAAAGATGTGGGGCTTATCCGTGGCCAAGGTCCTTTCCACATAGCGCATACCCTGCTCCACAAAACGGCGGGGTAACATTTTACGATGTCCGAGGGTGTAGATATCGTGGCCGATCATGTCACTGAAACCGGGGGGCAAATCCGTAAACTGGCCCCCGTGGATGCCGAGAACGACACCGTTGCTGTCCAGCCAGAGCATCATGTCGGGGATAGCGCTTACCAGGGCCTTGTTCTGGGCCTCGCTCTCACGGAGGGCATCTTCGGCCCGTCTCCTTTCGATGATCTCGCCAATCCTCTCCGCGACTGCATTGAGGAGACTCCTTTCCTCCTTGAGAAAAGGTCCTTCATCCCGCTCGGGTCTTTTTCTGAGGTAGCACACGTCCAGCGAGCCTATCTCCCTACCTGCCACGACAATCTGTTTTGATTGACGCCACGGGGTTTGACGAAAATTCTCCGTTCGATAGACTCTTTGCTGAAGGGCTATCCTGCTGCAGGTGATCTCGGGGTGCTGCCATGCGTTGGGTATGATATTGACTGTTTCCTGAAGAATTTCTTCCAGCGTCATATCTTGCCTTTCCACCATACTAGAGATGGAATAGAGGCAGTTTAGCTCTTTGACCCTCTCTTTGAGATCGTTTGTCAGTTGTTCGAGCACCCGTTGCGACTGCTTCCGGGCCCGTTCGACGACACGAAGCCGCTCAATCTCTCTCTCAGCTTCCTTCAGAGCTGCCAGAAGCTCTTTCGGGTGTTGTACCAAGGGGATATGGCTCGACTTGTCAGGCTTTTTCAAATTTGAACCCTTAAGGTATCGAATTATACCATATACTCCCAGGAGGTGAGAGAAGAGGCGCGGCGGGCGAATGGTGAGGCCGGGGTTAGAGCCACGCAAAAAGGAATTAGTTTTGGCGCTCACTCTAAGCAACAGCCTTCACGTAGAATATTCACGGTTGATTCCCTGGAAAGGTATTGACACTGAGCCTCTTGTGGTTGTAGCTTATATCAACTAAGGTTGATATGGTGACAGGTAACCATGTTCGGACAGGTTTTGAGTCACATTGGCTACGATTTTTTAGGATTCGGCCATGGATCAAGGATTTCTTGTGTTAGTGACTACTTTCTTTAGGATAAGACTAAGATATCCATCCTCATGGCAGCTATCGTCTTCCACCCATATTTTGTCCGGAGCTTCTTCCCATCGGAAGAGACCGGGACTATCCCATCACATAAACTGACATTTATAGGACGGTATCGAATAGGACTTTTGGAAAATGGATGGAACCACGAAATCAAGGGAGGAAAGAATGGATGAGAATGAAGTCAAGAAGACAGTTCAGGCAGCCTACGGTTTGATTGCCCAGACCGGGATGAGCTGCTGTTCGGGCGGCTGTGGGTGTGATACTTCCGGGTTGGCAAGGTCGTTAGGCTACTCAGAGAGTGAGCTATCTCTCCTCCCGGACGGGGCCAATCTGGGCCTGAGCTGTGGCAACCCGACTGCCCTTGCCGGGCTTAAGGAAGGTGAGGTGGTACTCGACCTTGGGTCAGGCGCGGGCTTTGACTGTTTTGTCGTGTCGCCAAAGGTAGGACCTTCGGGCAAGGTGATCGGGGTCGACATGACGCCGGCGATGCTCGAAAGGGCTCGGGAGAATGCCAAGAGGGGCAATTTCACGAACGTGGAATTCAGACTGGGTGAGATCGAGAATCTGCCAATGGGAGATAATTCGGTTGACGTGGTCATCAGCAACTGCGTCATCAACCTCTCCCCCAATAAGAAGAGGGTCTTTCAAGAGATTCACCGTGTGCTGAAACCGGGCGGCAGGATTGCCATCTCCGACATGGCCCTGTTGAAGGAATTGCCGGAGAAGATTAGGCAGAGCATGGAGGCCTATACCGGTTGTATCGCGGGTGCGGTCCTTGTGGAGGAGTACAGGAGACTTGTGGAGGAGTCAGGCATCAAAGGTATCAAACTTACGGTCAGCGGGGCTTCATCTTGTTTTTCCCCTGATACGACAGATCCGATTGCGAAGGGTGTGCTCGATCATCTGGATAAGGGTGAATCGTTGCAGGATTATGCCGTAAGCGTCTATGTGGAGGGGACCAAATGAACGATGTCTCGAAAGATGAAAAAACGAAAGTACTTTTTGGGTGCCTTCACAATTCGGCAAGAAGCCAGATGGCCGAGGCCTTCCTGAACCACCTGGCCGGTGACCGTTTCGAGGCGGAAAGCGCCGGTCTTGAACCAGGACCGCTCAACCCTCTCGCCATTGAGGTCATGGACGAGGTGGGCATTGACATATCCATGAACCAGGCCAAAAGCGTCTTTGCCCTGTATAAGGCCGACAGGCTCTATCGCTACGTGGTATCGGTATGCGACGAGGCTGCCCAGAGATGCCCGATTTTCCCTGGTTTCGCCACAAACCTGCACTGGTCCTTCGAGGACCCAGCGTCTTTCACGGGTAGTCATGAAGAAAGGCTCGACAAGACAAGGCGCGTGAGAGATGAAATCAAAAAGAAGATCGAGAAATTCATCAAGGAACAACACGGAGGCAGTGAGTGAAAGACCTTGTGACCTTGTTTAAAGCCCTCTCGGATGAGACAAGGCTCCGTATACTCAAGCTCCTCGAACATGGGGAGCTTTGCGTCTGCGATATTGTCGCCGCCTTCGACACTATTCAACCGAAGGTGTCATTTCACCTCGCGGCGCTCAAGGCCGCCGGTCTTGCCAAAGACAGGAGGGACGGCAAGTGGATGCACTATAAGATCGACGATTCCGATCTGTTCAAGCGATTGCTTATTCTGTCGGTGATGGAGAAGATCCCTGAAGAAGAAATCAGAAGGGACCGTGAGAGGTTAGAAGGATTCTTGAAAGCAAGGAAAGAGATTACCACTATATGCTGTGCGAGGAAAGATTAAGTGGCAGTCAGACTGACTGCTCGCGGCTCAACATCACCGTGGACCCATAAAACAAACTGAATCTCCCCCGTTTAATGGAGTTTGCATGCGCTTGCCATGTTCGAGGTAATCTCGATCGTTTATGACAACGCGGAAGTCTATGTCGATATCGCCTCCCTGATCCAACAGGGCCTTTCTTACCGCATCGCCGTACTTTTTGCTGAGGGTATCAACAACACCCCCAACTGTGTCCCCAGGGATATCAAGATCCAGATCCTTTTTCTTCTTCATAAGTTTATAAAGATGGGGGAAACCTCTCAGTTTAACGTGAATTTTCATTGCTTCTACCTCTTTCGGGCGGTTTTCGTATAGCACCGTGGAGGGACAACGGCTCCAGCGGTTCCGGAAAAACTGGCCGGCCGGGACAACGAGATCCGGCGGGTGGAGTGTATCATTTGGGGCCGTCTTCAACCTGACGCTTTATATACTCCCGGTATGCCTTGAGCAGGGCGTACCGGTATTCCCTGCGGGCATCCTCGGAAGAGGGGATGTAGTTCTTCATGACCAACCTTGCGATCATTATCTCGGCGGTATCGTCGTTCGCCGGCATGTTCTCTGCGGAGATGGTAGCAAGTACCTCGTCCAGGCCGACGATGGCCACCTGGTCCCCGTCGGCGAAGGTGATCTTGGTCACGCCTTTAAACTGTACACAGCAACATCCGCCATTCTCGTTTACCATACTCTTGTCTCCCTGTATGCCTTGCCTCTTCTCAAAACACTCTCGACAACCATCCCCTTCGTCCTCAGTTTTGCCCTTGTAAGGCCCCACCACAACAGCCTTCAAGCACATTCATGCAGATTGCCACCGTGTCTCCGTCTCTCAAGACCGTGTTGAGACCCTCTTCGCAGAGGCCCAGCATAAGACCATTCACGTGCACCTGGAACAGGCCGTCCACGTCTGTGCCATCGTCAGTGAGGTATTCAACGGATTTTGTGGACCGATGGGACATGGCCTTGAGGAAGTCACGGACAGGAATCTCCAGACAATCAAGATCGATGCTGTCTATGTTATGGGACCCGAGAAGCTTGAAGTTCGATTCAAGAAAGATTTTCACCATGCCTCCTTCCTGTCATTACCCGAGGGCATGGCAGGTCCTTCAATCAGGTCTATAGTGGTCATTTCTCGCTTTGTTCCTTGAGGTATGTCTTGTACTCCCTCAGCAGGACATACCGGTATTCCCTGCGGGCACTGTCTGATTCGGGGATGTAGTTGTTCATATCTTCAAGTTTTCTGATAATCTCCTCTGCCGTTTCCTCGTTGGCCTTCCTCCCTTCCCCATGAAGGGCTGCGAATATCTCATCCAGACCAAAAACACTGAACTGTGAATCATCCAGAAACTTTAGCATGCGCCAACTAACTGGTGGCGGGGTGTAATCATCACCTCAGTCCACTCAGCCGGGGTTAAAAACGTGGGATGCCATAACTCACCTCTTAGCTATTTTCGCTTCCAAACAGATAGGGAATTCCAAACCATTCTCTAGAGAGCCTATGGTCAGTATACCAGCCATTCCACCAAAAAACCTGCTGCAATAGCCACAACAAGAACGTTAATGGCAAACGCCAGCACAAGCTTCTTTTTGAACATGGAGCCGAGAATGATCAGCTCCGGGATGCTTGCACCGGCGCCCCCGATGATAAGGGCCAGTACCGTTCCCAGCCCCATGCCTTTACCGACCAGAGCAGCGCTGATAGGGATGATGGTCTCAGCGCGAATATACATGGGGACCCCAAGGGCCGCGGCAATGGGAATGGACAGGGGGTTGCCCGGTCCTGCCATTTTCACCACCATATCCTGTGGGAAGAACCCGTAGATAAAAGCGCCGATCCCCGCTCCCAAAAGGAGGTACCAGAAGACACCCTT
The DNA here is from genome assembly GCA_002328485.1 of Deltaproteobacteria bacterium UBA2221. Classification (GTDB taxonomy): domain Bacteria; phylum Desulfobacterota; class Syntrophorhabdia; order Syntrophorhabdales; family WCHB1-27; genus WCHB1-27. Next base: position 8,507 of record DCUF01000072.1, on the reverse strand, counting down.
AAAGGTGTCGATCGCTGATGCGCAAGCGCGTTTCATCTTTTCTTTGAAGGGTATGGATGTCGGGGTATCGAAGCTGACCGAACAGCAGGATGATTCGGGTTGTGCCTTCTGCGCTTCTGTCGTACAACAGCCGCCCGCGGTCTCTATGACGGGCAGGGTAATCAGGAGGGGCTGTGCCTGTTCGCTGTTCTCACTGCAGCAATCACTCTGAAAACTGAGTAGCGGTTTGACCTGGTCTTCCATGCCCAGTTTTGACAACAGGGCTGCCAATGCCATCGATCCCAAAAAGGTGACGATCACGTATACCACGGTTACCTTGATGCCGAACAGCGATAAAAGCAGTGCGATAATAATTGGGTTGAGAACGGGTGAGGAAAACAAAAATGCCATGATAGGGCCAAAGGGGACACCCCCTTTCAGCAGACCGGCCGTGATCGGTACGGTGGAACATGAACAGAACGGCGTTACTGCCCCGAGGCCGGATCCCAGAAAGTATTGGACCCAGGTGAACCTGTTCGAGAGAAAGTCTCTTATGCGCGATGGGGGCAGATATTCCATCAGTATGCCTACAAGAAGGGAGACGGCCATAAAGATAAGGATCAGTTCCCCTGAGATGATGAGAAAGAATTTGCCCGCCGTAAGAAAGTTGTTGATGCCAAACATACAGCCTCCCGTTTGAACGCCACGTCGCTATGTGACCAGCCTTTAATGGTCGATTGCGATTTGTCTATCCTGCCCTTCTCCAGGGACCGCTTCAAGCGACTCAACTAGTCGCCACCGCCACCGACGCCTCATCAGTAACCTTTGAGGGCAATATCGATTTCATCGCCATCCTTTATTTTTGTTGCCAGAAGATCTTGTCCTTCCACGACCTTCCTGTTTACCTTGACCTGAACACGTTCCAGCAAGCGATCCCCTGAGGAAGTGAAAAGCTCATTATTTAGACGGGGAACGATGCCGGCCAGGTCTTTTAGACAATCACCGAGTGTCTCACCCTCTACTTCAAACGCCTCATCGCCCTTGGTTACACGGGTCAAGTTTTTTGAAATACTCACGACAATCATGTTATTCACCCCCCTCTCTTTCCGGCAGTTGACCCACCGGCCCGCCAGGGCTCACGAAACGGAAGCTTACATAATCTTTTCGAGTGTTGCCCGGCGGTTTTCTATTTCGAGAGCCGCGTTCGTATGTCTTCGATAAACACCAGATCATCACTCTCGATTGCCCTGTAGATGTAGGGAATCGTGCACCGCCACGCCTCAAGGGCAGTTTTGTATGCCTCCACCCCCAAAGGCGTTAACGTATAAACACGCCTTTTCTGCGCCCCCTTGAGCTGCTTGTCTTCATGCACCTCCGCATATCCATGGTGCGTCAAATCTTTTAGAATCGGGTAGATGGTCCCGAAGGTGGATACGCAGCAGCCAGCCGTAATGGATTCCACTTCCTTCACGATCTCGTAGCCGTGGCTGGGGCCTTTTGAGAGAATCTTGAGCACCAGAAGTTTGGTAAGTCCCGTATTGATCAGTGATTTCCAGTAGCCGGGGTTGGTAAGGCTGGCAGAATCCATCTTCTTCATGACTGTAACCTTTATATTGACGTCACATTATATTGATGATCATTATATAACTACAATAATACCTGACTGTCAATACGCGAGAGGCCTGCCGATGTAAGCAAAGGTTACCGATGCGGATATTTCTGGGAGAATGTCCTCGAAGACCATCCACATCGGCTGATCCGTGCGAGAAGCCTTTCCCTGAGTTTAGGAACAACATCCTCCACTTGAGGGGAGGCTCGATTTAAGCTGAAAACCAGAACCCGTAGGAGATTCGACGTAATCGATGCGAATGGGCCTTACTTCGTCGAACACCTTCTTTTCAATGGCAAAGGTGATCCCTTGATCGATAAAGGTGAGGTCGTTGTCACGGGGCTCGTCCAGAGCCATGCCCAGCTTGGGCCCTCCTCAACCGGGCTGCAAGAGGAGTCTGACAGCACCCGGTCCCTGTTGTTTCTCTACCAAGTTCTTTAACATCTCTGCTGCTTTTTCGCTTACCGTTAACATGCATATCCTCCTTGGTTTTCTTGCTATCGCTCCTGCGTTACTTCGCAGGCCCGCAACTGACCTATCGTCAACGTCCTTGTGTTGTAGGGCATGCCTGGGGCGATGCTGACGGACCCCTGTATCCTGGTCACGGATGCCTTCCACAATCTTTTTGTTCAGGCGGTCCCTCGACGAGGAACCTATTTCAGTGATCAGGTACCTCCCATGATCGGGATGCCGCCTCGCAAGGAGACGTCGCCCATGAAACCGACTGTCACCCGGTCACCATCCACGATGACCGGGACCTGGGTTTTACCCCCGGAGTAGGCAAGCATCTCTTTCATCTTCTCGCGATCGTTCTCCACATTGATGTAGATCGCCCTGTCTCCATAGGCTGCCCGAGCCTGATTACAGAAGGGTCAGGCGTCCGTGCCGTAAATGATGATTTTATCGTCCATGGTGAACCTCTTCTCTTCAGTGCTTGTTTGAACCCATTGGAGCGCCGCCCATACCCATCCTTTTCATCATACCCTGCATGTCCATATTACACGACCTCGTCATCTCCCTGCACATGGGCATCATCTCAGACATCATCTTTTCGGGATTCTTGGCGAAGATTTCACAGAATGAGGGCATCACCGACTTCAAAAATGCAAGTTTTTCCTCGTCAGTCAGTTTGTTGAACCGGTCCTTCAGTTCCTCCACTGATCCCATACCATCCTCCTTTTATGATTGTTTTGTGCCTATCATAAGGTCGAATGAAAGACCCACGGTTGCCTCTTGACTGTTCTTAGCAGATTTTGAAAGGGCTTCCTCACTTTTAACGCCTACCGCATCAGGGGCTTCCCGCAGCCACGACATAAGGGGCTCGCTCCCGCTGCAAATGGTGCGCCCCCCGTTATGTTTTGTAGACCATGTAGATTCCACCCAAGATCACGAGGATTCCGCACACAACCTTGACGACGGTCACACCAGCCGATCGCTCATTCCAGTTCAGGTAGTGCTGAACGACCTCAGTGAAGGTTCCGGCCAAGACTATGACCGAGCAGTGACCGATGCCGTACATGAGGAGTAACAGAAAGCCGTAGAGGATGCTGACTCCTGCCAGAGAGAACGTAATTGAGAGTATCGGCGCCATGTAGGCAAAGGTGCAGGGTCCGAGGGCAATGCCAAAAACCAACCCCAGTACGAATGCGGCCATCAGCCCTTTGCGTTGCATCCGGATGTTCGAAGGCCCCGACCATGGCGTGGGAATAAGGCCAATGAGATGAAGGCCTACAAGAAAGAAAACACCCGCCACAAGATAATTTCCATATGCCCCCACGTCGCCCATCATACGCCCTGCCGTTGAGGTTATGAGACCTACAAGGGCGATCGAGACAAGAATGCCTACGGCGAAAAGGGTCGAGACGGCGAAAGCCCGTTTTGTCGATATTCTCCCCTGCTCGTCGACAAAACCGACGATCAAGGGAATGCTTGAGAGGTGGCACGGGCTCAGAATAATACTCAAAATCCCCCAAAGGAACGAACCTCCTATCGCAAGGAGCGGGCTGCCCTGAACCGCGTCGTTCAACAGCATGAAAAGTTTCTCTATCATGTCAGATAGGTCTCCTGGCCCGAATTGCACTATTTCTTGGAAGGCTTCTTGAGCAGTATCCCAAGGTCTTCGAAGGTTCGGAGAATTTCTTCTTTCGATATGAACCCAAAATGCCGGCGCAGTTCCATTCCTGATGCATTATAGAAGATCTGGGTAGGTATTCCCCTGACGCGGTACTTTTTGGCCTCTTCCGGGTTCTTCCACGCGTCGATAAACTTGACCGTGAGAACACCTGCATACTCCTTCTTCAACTCCTCCAGAATCGGTGCCATCGCGATACACGGTATACACTTGTCTGCTCCTACATCGACCAGGAGGGGGAGACTCCGGGATACAGGTTTCGAGGGTGGTCTGACGGGGGTAGCCTTGGCTGATGATGAGGCAGCACCTGCGCCCCCCGCAGCAAACAAAATGGAGAGAAAGGCGATAAGTACTGCGGCGCAGGCGATGCTTCGTATGTTACTGCTTCTTTGCATGTATGCTCTCCTATTCATTATTGCATTCGAACGCCCCTCCGTGACGGGTTGCCTTCGAAAGGGACGCATTGCTACCGAGTTTTTTCTCACGATGATTCCTTCTGGGCCTTCCCGGAGGGGTCTCACTTCAGGCTTTTCAGCAACCTTATGATGCCGAACTTGCCGGTAGCCTTTTCCTTCTTCCCATCTCGTTCCACGACGCAGGTTGGTGTTGCCTTCACATCATCGTCTTTTAATGCCTTGCCGTACAGTTCGAAAACCGACTGCGGATCAAAGGGTTGTATCTTGATACACTTATCCGCGAGTAGTCTTTCGATCTGTGCTGGTTCCGCGATATTCTTGTTTGCCCCGTCCATGAGAACATTCCGTACCGCAAGGGCATGCCGGATCTCCCTTTTTTCATTAACGGCGTAAAGATAATATCTGGCGTAAAGGGAAGAATAGCGATAAAAAGGCGTGTCGACGAAGGTGAGATTTATTTTCTTATTTTTCAGAAGATCCAGGAGAATGGGCTCGACCTCTGGCTCCATAGCCCGGCAGGGCGGGCAGAAGTAGTCTGAGTAGATCCGGACGCTCACCTTGCCCTGCCCGAATACGGGGACAGAGATCGAGGTCTCCGCTGCATAGGAAGGGGTGAGGGACCCTTCGAAGAAGAGAGGGAACAGTATGAGGGCGAGAGCCATGGAAATAATGGCTATCCATTTTCTTGTGCGATCAAAATTCAAAAGAAAGAGCATCATGACGATGCCTCCGAAAGCGAGACAGTAGGGGCAGTAGGTGTTGTGCCAGACCTGAAAGCCCACGAGATAGGCCTCAACCCCGACCCCGGCGGAGAAAAGTGCCAGGAGCAGGCGATCAGTCTTGAACAGACTCAGCAGAACGGCGCACGCCATGAACGCCAGGCCCACATATTGCAGGGGAATGCCGATCAGATCACCCCTGAGATAAGAGCAGGCGCCCCCGCAGATGCTGTAGTAGACCTCAAGGCCGACGGCAACGAAGGCGAGGAGGATATTTGTGACATACCTCCTCGAACGCGCTGCTGCCCAGATCCTGAGCAGGCCGGTGTGTCTTTTGTCCTCCTCTTCGAACACCTGAATCGTGTTCATCACTCCCTGTCCTCCCAATGATCCCTTCTGGTCACCCAATCAAATATGCTAGGCCCCTTCTTCCACCCGGACCGTTACAGCTTCGAAACGATGGAATCCATGGCTGCTTGAGTCTCTTGCTCGAGTTGAGAGAAATCATGGTTTTTCGTGATCCCCAGTTCCGTTACCACGAAATACTTTGCAGGCTCTATGCCATACTTCTCAAAGGCCTTTTTGCCGCAGGCAACGGGGCAGCCGTCAATGAGGATGGTGCGCCCGGCCTTTGCACTCTCGATAAAGCCGGACAAAGCAGCGCCCACGCCCGCGAGGCAGTAGGCGTTTCCGTACCCCTGTCTGTCAACCCCGAGCATGACGTTATTGGCCACCTGGCCCACGTTTGAGCCTCCTGCACAGGCCAACACCAGTGTTTTGGCACCCTCCGCACAACACGTACTGTCCTGTCTTTCGTCCGCACAGCATGCATCGATCTTTTCCGACATCATACCCTCCTGAAAATGGTTTTCTATCCGAGCAGCTTCTTTATGTCGTCAACCGAAAGGACTTTGCCCACGCTTTTCACCACGCCGTCGATCGCGAGGCCCGGCGTCATCATCACGCCGTAATCCATGATCTTGTTGATGTCTGTAACTTTTTCAATCTCGGCGGCGACACCCGACTCCTTAACCGCCTCCTCGGCGTTGTGGGTCAGTTTCAAACACTTTGCACAGCCGGTACCTAAAATCTGAATCTTCATTGTCATACCTCCTTTGAAGGGTTATTGTCGCTATTTCAATTCGCGTTTTGCGGCTTTACAATGAGATCTTTCACCATCTCGGGATCAGATTTCTCCTGCCGTTCCGTTATCCCACGATCCATCCAAACACAACCCCCACCACCGTCGAGAGGGCTACTACTAACCCGAAGAATACCAAAGCCTTTTTTGTCCCGAGAATGCTCCGTATAACGATCATGTTCGGCAACGACAGGGCAGGTCCCGCAAGGAGAAGGGCGAGGGCAGGCCCCTTTCCCATCCCCGATCCGAGCAGGCCCTGCACGATCGGCACCTCCGTGAGGGTTGCGAAGTACATGAGGGCGCCTACAAGGGAGGCGAGCAGGTTAGCCCATACCGAATTGCCGCCCACGAGCCTGGCTATCCAGGCATTCGGGATGATGCCGTTGTCACCGCCCGGCATGCCTAACAAGAATCCTGCGATGAGAACACCACCGAAGAGGAGGGGCAGGATCATGAGGGTAAAGGTCCAGGTAGAATCGACCCAGGTTTTCGTCTCCTCCGACGATGTTTTTCCAGCGTATACGAGAAAGGCTATTCCTGCGCCAAAGGAGAGCAACGGAAACTGCGGGAAGAGAAAGGCGAGGAGTGCGACACAAATCACGCCTATGATTGATAACCACGTCTTTGCTTTCAGCCACTTCACAAACGTATAGGTGAAGAGGAGACCAAAGGCGCCCGTGACGTACCATTTTGCCGCATAGATTGCATGCCAGAGCCCCTCGTCCGCTTGCGGTTTTGCCCAGTTGGCAAAGACGAGCACCCCGATCATGGAAGCGACGTATGTCGCCTGTTGCCACAGCTTGAGCGCCGGTTCTTCATCCGGCATACATGCCATCTGTACCTTCTTCTTTTCAAGCTCGTCATCGCGGAATATGAAGGCCATCAAAAGTCCTATGACCCAGGCGAAGGCCACGGAGCCGACAGCCCTCGCAACGCCTATCTGCCAGCCGAGGACTTTGGCCGATAACACAATGGCAAGGATGTTTATGGCGGGCCCTGAATACAGGAAGGCGGTGGCAGGCCCAATACCTGCACCCATGCGGTAGATCCCCGCAAAGAGGGGAAGAACCGTACAGGAGCAAACGGCAAGTATCGTGCCCGAACAAGAAGCGACCGAGTAGGACACGAACTTGTTTGCTAGAGGGCCGAGGTACTTCATAACTGATGCCTGCGATATGAAGACCGTGATCGCGCCGGCTATGAAGAACGCAGGTACGAGACACAGAAGGACATGCTTCTGGGCGTAATCCTGGAGCATGTAAAAAGCCTCCAGAATAGCGCTTTGGACACGGCCCGCTTCAAAGGGGATGAAATAGGCCAGAGCGAAAATGGCGAGGACAAGCAGTAATTTGTAGCGATCCTTCATAACCAACCTCTCCCTAATTTACCGTTTGCACAGACAAACTTGCTGTCGTTTAACGTTGCTCTCTATGACCGCAGTAACGCAGCCGAAAAAATCGGTCACACACGGAACCTCAAGCCGGTATATCATATCTGCACCCTCCTTCCTGGACGAGAGGATCCCGGCTTCTTTTAAAACGAGAAGATGTTTGGAGACGGTTGACTTGTCGAGATCAAACATGTCGTTTAATGACGAGAAGGACTTCTCCCCCTCTTTCAATAAATCGATGGCCATGAGGCGGACGGGGTGCGCCATGGCCTTGATGATCCTGCTCCTGATCTCCGCTTCTTCAAAAGTAATCATGAAAGGCCTCCAATGGCTTGTTGGCAACTATACCAACAAGCGAAAGATAAGTCAAGGGGATATCATGGGATCCGCAACAGGGAGGGGGAAGCGGCGGGCATCTATGGTGAGGGTATCAGGATCCCCCGACCAGACCGTGAAGCCGCCTCAGTGCTGCTATTGCCTACACGTGTAGTAACACACACCCACCGGTGTTTCCTTTGCATGAGGGAAGTACTTCCGTTTGAACCAGAGAGATAGATGAACCAGATTGATCAGAACGGGCACCTCAACGAGAGGCCCAATAACGGCAGCGAAGGCGGCCCCGGAGTTGATGCCAAAAACAGCGACGGCTACGGCTATGGCGAGTTCGAAGTTGTTGGAGGCAGCCGTGAAAGAGAGGGTAGCCGCTTGACCGTAATGGGCTCCCACCTTGGCGCTCATCCAGAAGGAAACAAGGAACATGACAATGAAGTAGATGAGAAGCGGAACGGCAATTCGGACCACGTCTAAGGGGATTTTCACGATGTACTCGCCTTTAAGGGAGAACATGACCAGAATAGTGAAGAGCAGGGCGATCAGGGTGACAGGGCTGATCTTCGGAATGAATTTCTCGTGATACCACTTCTTATCCTTAACCTTTATGAGAACGAACCGGGTTACGACCCCGGCAATGAACGGAATGCCGAGGTAAATAAAGACACTCTCCGCAATTTGACCAATAGTGATATTGACAACAATCCCCTCGAGGCCTATCGTTGGCGGCAGTACGGTAATGAAGATGTAGGCGTAGACAGAAAAGAAGAGGACCTGGAAGATGGAGTTGAA
>DCUF01000084.1 GCA_002328485.1 Deltaproteobacteria bacterium UBA2221 | reverse complement strand
CCTCGAGTGGGCAAACGTATTCGCAGATGCCACAACCGTTACACAACTGCTCGTCAACGACCGGCCTATCAAGAACGATTCTTCGGCCTGTTCCGTCGGTCTCCTCGGACCCTTGGAGCTTGATCGCCTTTTCTGGAATGGGGCAGTGTTCTTCACACACCAGACAAGGCGTTTTTTTGGCGTAGGGTAGGCAGAGATCACGATCCACTACTGCCCGTCCAATGACTGCTTTATGCTTCTCCGACAAGGGAAGGCGAGGTATGGCCCTGGTTGGACAGACCTGGCTACAGAGATTACAGTTGTACTCGCAATAACCGAGGCGAGGGACGAGCATTGGCGTATACAGGTTGTACAGACCCCCCGCAATGCCGACGGGATAGAGGGCATTGCGGGGGCACACCTTCATACACTCTCCACAGCGAACGCATTTCCTCAGGAAGTCCCATTCATCGGTGACGCCGGGGGGTCGCAAGAGGGTCTGGGATGGGGGGCTGAACGCGAATACCCTGGACAAGAGAAAGCCGGAGGCCAGGCCTCCAACCAGTACCCTCCGTTCCTGCGAGAAGGGCCGCTTAAGGGGATTTGACAGGGGTCTGAATCTGAAGCGGGGCCGTCTGTTTTTGCAGTTGGATAAACACGATAGACATCGCAGACAGTCGTGTTGAGCCAGGACGCCATCGTCAGGGGGGAATGCTGGGCAAACACTTTCGCAGTCACTGCAATCAGTACAGAACCGGTTTGGCAGCCTTTTTAGGAGCGAGAACCGTGCAGCAAGAGAAAGGAGGCTCCCCAGCGGGCAGAGGCCTCTGCACCACGTTCTCCGACCAAACAATTCCAGTATGAATATACCGATGAAAATGATGAGGGAGAGAAAGGCAAGAGGGTAAAAGGTCTGACGAAAGGGTAGCACGTAGTCTCGGAAAAGCCGGTATCCGCCATCGAGATAGTCTCTATTGTCGCCGAGTACGCGGTAAAGAGTGATCCACCCCTGTCTTACCGTATCGCCGAACACAGGATAAAGGAGAAAGGTAAGGAATCTCAGGAAGATTGCCAGGGGGTCGAGAAGGCCTGCTATATTGATGTTGAACAGAGCGGCGAAAAGGAGGGTCAAAAGCACGTAGTACCGGGCATTGCCTCTGATCAGCCGGGGAAAGCGGGCAATCTTTGGGATTCTTTTTGTTGCCAGGTCAAGGGCTGTGCCGAGGGGACAGAACCAGCCACAGAAAAATCGGCCGAAGAGCATCGTGGCAGCCAAGACCAGCGCGGCCGGGAGGAGGACAATGGTGAAGGTTTTTGCAGAGAAAACATAGCTGACCATGACGAGGGGGTCCAGGCGAAAGAAGGTGTTGACGGCGAGGGGGATCTCATCTTTACCGCGGTAATCGGTCAGCACGAAAAGGATAAGGAAGATGGCGAAGAAAAGGATCTGAATGGAGCGGCGGAGGCGAACGAAGTTCAATATTGAATGTTTGCTAGTGGATGCAGAAGCCATGTGCCGGTCCGCCTTGTTTTTTCGGTAGCAGCATTCGACGACGAACCTTGGACATCAGGTCTTCAGGATTTTGACCTTGCGTAGGTCCATCTCCCCCAGCCTTCGCCTGTAGGCAGCAACGGTTGTGGGGATGTCCTTTGGTTCCATACCGAAAAGGGTTGTGGCGTAGGAATCTGCCGCTACAATGTCAGTCGATGCGATCACCTTGTTCAGCACCTTGACGTCGGCAATACTCCCGCCTTGAGGCCCATGGGCGGTCAGTATGCGGGTGGCGTCGACCACTACCAAATGGCTGCGAACCTTGGTATTCAGGTCCGCGAGGGCTTCATCGATCCGTGCATGGATATACCCGCGGTTACCTCCCATAATGCCCATCATATTCTTGAGGCCCAGGGTGAGTCGGCTCAGACCATGATGCTTGGCCACGGGTACGTTGATAAGGACATCAGCCGAAAGAGCCTCGGAATAGATCTCCCATTCCTTCAGAAAAACGCCATTAAGAGTGATCTTTTTGAATCGTTCCGTCTCTATATGCTTCAGATCGACGTCTTTGAGCCCCCGCAATGCCCCCGCAATGCCACTGTTCGCATAGGATCTCCTCGGTTCGTTGCATGGGTTGTCGAAAACCTTAACCCTTCGCGCACCGGCCTTGATGCATTCCTGGGCGAGGGCACGGATAACGCCTGGGTGCGTATTGGCCGCCTGTTCCGGTCTCCTGTCCCATCCGATATTTGGCTTGATGACGACCACATTACCCGCCTTGACAAACCGCCCGATACCTCCGAGGGCCTCCAAGGCTGTTTTCGTGATCGCCTCATAATCCGTTCCTTCAGCAACGGACAGGACAGATTGGCCTGTTGCCAGGAGGTGGTGGGGGAACAACCCACCGACCAGGACAGAGGACCCCAAAAGCTTGATAAATTCTCGCCGATTCACGGTCACCTCCTCAGTGTGTTGTCAGACCCCTGTGCCCATTACCTTCTTCGCGCCAATTCGTTATCGCTTGTTAGACATTATAGGTCTCGCTGCGAGCCAAAACAATGGGCAGGTAAAACAGCATCCTCCGCGATGGCCTCATCTTGGATCACGCCCCAAAATCAAGTTCCTGCCTTGACTGTAATCGTTGGCGTATATATAATTTAGGGCTTTACTGGGAGGTATATATTGAGAACATTTTACTGCGGATCATTACGGAAAGACGATATCGGCAAAGAAGTGGATTTATGTGGATGGGTGTTCAGAAGAAGGGACCATGGCGGTCTAATTTTTGCGGATCTTCGGGACGTAAGCGGTATCGCTCAGGTGGTCTTTTCCCCCGAGATCAGTCAGGAGTCGCACTCAGCGGCTCATGATTTGAAACAAGAGTATGTCATTGCCATCAAGGGCAAGGTGGCAGAGCGGCCGGCTGGCACGGAGAATGTGAACGTGCCGACAGGGGCTGTGGAGGTTCTGGTGAATTCCCTGACCGTCCTCAACACCTGCAAACCCTTGCCCTTCCAATTGGAGGATGAGGAGCCGAATGAGTCTCTCCGTCTCAAGTACCGCTATTTGGACATGAGAAGGCCTCAGATGCAGCAGATCTTTGTCCAGAGAAGCCAGGCGCTCCAGGTGATCCGACAGCATCTCGTCTCTGATGGTTTTTACGAGGTGGAGACACCCTTTCTCACAAAGAGCACCCCTGAGGGCGCTCGAGACTTTATCGTCCCCTCCCGGCTCAACTCCGGACACTTCTACGCCCTTCCTCAGTCGCCGCAACTTTTCAAGCAGATCCTCATGGTAGCCGGCATGGACCGGTATTTCCAGGTGGCCCGTTGCTTCAGGGACGAGGACCTGAGAGCGGACAGACAACCTGAGTTTACCCAGCTCGACCTCGAGATGAGCTTTGTTGATGTAGATGACGTGATCGGGGCCGCGGAAAGATTGATCAAGGCCATCTTTGAATCGATGACCGGCAAACCGTTTCCTCTTCCTGTCCGTCGAATGGATTACGAAGAGGCTATGGAGAAATACGGAACAGACAAACCGGACCTCCGTTACGATCTTCCCATGATTGAGGTAACCGATGTCTTTGGCGAATCGGAATTCGGCGTTTTCCGTCAGGTAGCCGAGCAGAAAGGGGCTATAAAAGGCATTGTCCTGAAGGGCAAACAGCTTTCCCGTAAGGATCTGGACACGGCAGTCGACGCTGCCAAGGACCTTGGCTCAGGCGGACTCATCTGGATGAGATTCGAGGGAGGCAAGCTGGTTTCCCCCACGGTGAAGTATCTGAAGGAAGCAGAACTCTCGGGGATCCAACAGAGATTCGCACTGTCCGACGGCGATGTTCTCTTCATGATGGCAGGGAAGCGGACGGATATCAACGAGATGATGGGACGTTTCAGGACCTATATCGCCGAGAAGTACGGCCTTATCCCTCGGGATGCCTTTGCGTTCCTGTGGGTAGTCAATTTTCCTCTCCTCGAGTACAGCCAGGAAGAGAAGCGTTACGTGGCCCGTCATCATCCATTTACGGCGCCGAAGCAGCCCATTGCTAATTGCGAGGGGGATTATGATTCCATTCAGGCAAAGGCCTACGATATGGTACTGAATGGGGTGGAGATCGGCGGAGGCAGCATCAGGAACTACCGCATGGAAGACCAGGCAGCCATGTTTAAGCTATTAGGGATAAAGGACGAGGTAGCCGTTGAACAGTTCGGTTTCCTCCTTGAGGCCCTTGAGATGGGTGCACCTCCTCACGGTGGTATCGCCTTCGGATTTGACCGAATTCTTATGATGCTCTTGAAATTGGATAGCATACGGGATGTTATACCGTTCCCAAAGACACAGAAGGGAGCCTGTCTCATGTCCGGTGCGCCGGGCAGAATATCCCAGCGGCAAATGAACGAACTGAAGATCAGAACCGCCAAGGAATAGGAGGCCTAGTGAAGAAGCGAAAAGGCTTCATCTTTAAGAACATCATCAAGAGCAGCAATTATCCCCTTATCGATGTGGAAAGCCCCGAGCTCTTTAAGGAGGTGTTTCCCTACAACGAGATGGTGAAGATCAACTTTGATCACAAGATCGAGTCGATCGACCCGCCTGATGAGATCTACATAACCGATACGACCTTCAGGGATGGGCAGCAGTCGCGTCCTCCCTTCACGGTCGAGCAGATCGAGGCGCTTTTCGACCTGCTCCATCGGTTGAGCGGCCCCCACGGCGTCATCCGCCAATCGGAGTTCTTTCTCTACACCGATAAGGACAAGATGGCGTTAGAACGTTGTCTGGAAAAGGGGTACAAGTATCCCGAGATCACCGGATGGATCAGGGCAAACAAGGATGATTTGCAGCTTGTGAAGGAGTTCGGTTTGAGAGAAACGGGCATTCTCACAAGTGTTTCAGACTACCATATCTTCTTCAAGATGAAGAAGAAACGTTCCAAAGTTTTGGAAGACTATATTCGAATCGTGGAAAGTACCATTGAGAACGGCATTATTCCGCGGTGTCATTTTGAAGACATCACCCGCGCCGACATCTACGGTTTCTGCGTACCTTTTGCGCAGGCCCTCATGAATATTTCCGAAGAAGCCAAGATGCCCGTAAAAATGCGACTGTGCGATACCTTGGGCCTTGGGGTTACCTATCCGGGAGCGGCCTTACCGCGATCTGTCGGCAAGGTTGTGAGGGCCATGATCGATGATGCGGGGGTGCCCTCCGAATACCTGGAGTGGCACGGCCACAACGATTTCTATAAGGCCCTGATTGGGGCGGTCAGCGCGTGGTTATACGGATGTACCTTCGTGAATGGAACCCTCCTGGGCATTGGGGAGCGCACGGGTAACACGCCCATAGAGGGGCTCATCATGGAGTACATCTCCCTCACCGGGGAGGATAACGGGGTCGATACAACGGTAGTCACGGAGATACGGAATTACTTTGAAAAGGAGTTGGCTCACCACGTGCCCCGAAATCAGCCCCTCGTGGGATCAGATTTTAATGCCACATCCGCAGGCGTGCATATCGATGGTCTGGCCAAGAATGAAGAGATATACAGCTCCTTCGACACAAAACGGATACTGAATCGACCCATCACGATAAACATTACGGACAAGTCAGGTCTTGCCGGCATCTCCCATTGGATCAACTCGCATTTTTCCCTTCTCGGCAAGGATAGGATAGAGAAGACCCATCCTGGTGTGGCCAAGATTAACAAAGCAGTTATCCAGAAGTACGAGGCGGGAAGGGTTACGGCCATTTCCGACGAGGAGATGGAGCATGTGGTCCGCAAGTACATCCCCGAGATGTTCCCTTCGGAATTTGATCGCATCAAGAAACGGGCATACGATCTTGCCGCCCATCTGATAGAGCGGTGCATAGAAGAGCCGGGTATCAAGACCATGGTTCCCGACGAACAGGAGCAGGTGCTCAAAGCCTATTCAGTTGACTACCCCTTCATCCAGTTTGCTTACTGCACCAATGCGGAGGGTATAAAGATCACCAGAAACATAACCCAGGTGGTGGACAGGGCCAAGTACTCCAAGATCGACCTGCATGAGGACTACTCCGATAGGGAATGGTTCCTCGATCCCATAAAAACGGGTAAAGCAACGGTGACCGGACTCTATACATCCAGAATAACAGGGGCTTTGTGCGTCACGGTTTCAGCGCCTATCCGGAACGAATTGGGTGAGATCGTCGGGGTGCTCGGTTTTGACATACGGTTCGAAGATCTTACAAGGCTGGAGGAAGATTAGAATATGGGGCAGTCCTTAGCCGAAAAGATACTGAGCAGAAACGTGGGCAGCGAGGTGCGGTACGGGCAAACCGTTATCGCCGAGGTGCGAAGGATACTTCTGCAGGATGGCACCGCCCCGCTTGCTATCAAGAAGTTTAAAGAGATAGGGTTCAAGGAGCTTTTCGATCCCGAAAGAGTCGCTTTCTTTATCGATCACGCCTCTCCAAGCCCGAGACTGGAACTCTCGAACGATCACATGCTTATTCGTGAATTTGCTCGAAGACATGGAGCGCGGGTCTTTGACGTCGGGCAGGGCATTTCACATCAGGTTATGGCGGAGCGGTTCCTCGAACCGGGGGACGTGCTGGTGGGAGCCGACTCCCACTCGTGCACCGGCGGCGCTTTGGCCGCCTTTTCTACAGGCATGGGTTCAACGGACATAGCGGTGGCCATGGGTCAGGGTAAGACCTGGTTCAGAGTCCCTGAGAGCTTCAAGTTTGTGCTGGAGGGGGAATTCCCGAAAGGCGTGTACGCAAAGGACCTCATCCTCCATATTATCGGGATGATTACGGCAGACGGAGCAACCTACAAGGCCATCGAGTTTGCGGGGGATGCCCTGAAGGGGATGACCGTGGAAGAAAGGCTCACCATTTCGAATATGGCCGTGGAAGCGGGGGCCAAAGTTGGTCTCTTCCCGTCCGACGATATGACTCTGGCTTACTTGAAAGGGATGGGCAGAGAGAATGGCTATGTAGAGATCGCTGCGGACGACGATGCCTCGTACGAAAAGGCCTTCACCGTCGATCTCGGTTCCCTTGCGCCTACGGTAAGCCTCCCCCATCAGGTGGACAACGCGAAACGTTTGGACGACAAGGGGGTGGCGGGGAAAAAGGTGCACCAGGTGTTCATAGGTACTTGTACGAACGGGAGAATTGGTGACCTTCGGGTGGCAGCGGGAATACTGAAGGGGAAAAAGGCACACAAAGACGTGCGATTGATAGTCTGCCCTGCCTCGGCGAGCGTCTATCAGCAGGCCCTCAAAGAAGGGCTCATTCTCGATCTCGTGGAGGCTGGGGCGGCCATCGTATCTGCCGGTTGCGGGGCTTGCATTGGAGTGCATGCCGGTATACCGGGTGACGGCGAGGTTACCGTATCGACGGCGAATAGGAACTTTCTCGGCCGTATGGGTAACCCCCGGGCGGACACCATTCTGGCATCACCTGCAACGGCCGCGGCGAGCGCGCTTTTCGGTCGGCTGACAGATCCTAGGGAGGTGCTGTAAGTGATCCTTAAAGGCAACGTCTGGAAACTGGGCGACGGCATCTCGACCGACCACATCATACCGGGAAGATTTTATCACCTGAGGTCGGATCTTGAGGGTCTCGCAAGCCATGTCTTCGAGGACATATCACCCGGCTTTTATAACAAGGTGCGCGACGGCGATATCCTGGTGGCCGGCCACAACTTTGGTCTGGGTTCAAGCAGAGAGCATGCCCCGCTTGTTCTCAAGCTTGCCGGTATAGAAGCGGTTGTTGCCCGTTCCTTTGCCCGTATTTTCTACCGTAACGCAATCAATGTGGGTTTGGCTGCCGTCATTTGTGATATCGACGGCATAGAAGAGGGCGATGAACTGGAGTTGAAGATAGAGGAAGGCGTCTTATTAGACCCCTCGCGGAGGATCGAGCGCCGTTTCAGTCCACTGCCCGCAATTATGCGGGATATTCTCGCAGAAGGAGGCCTTGTAGCCTACATGAAACGGTATGGAGGATTTCGCCTTGCCGAGTAATGTCACGATCTGCTATATAAGGGGCGACGGGGTCGGTGAGGATATCTGGAGCGCTTCCCACGAGGTCCTCGAAGAGGCAGTGCGTTCGGCTTACGGCGGCGAGAAGCGCATAGAATGGATTGAGCTTCTCGCCGGTCAGAAGGCGCTGGATCACTCGGGCAGTCTGTTGCCTGATGAAACCGTTGAAGCGATCCGAGAGAAGAAGGTTGCCATCAAGGGGCCCTTGACAACCCCCGTCGGCGGTGGCTTCAGGAGCCTCAATGTTCACCTTCGTCAATTGTTCGACCTCTACGCTTGCCTCAGGCCTGTTCGTTACCTTGAGGGCCTGCCCAGCCCCCTCAAAAGACCCGAGCATGTCGATTTCGTTATCGTGAGGGAGAATACGGAGGATCTGTACCGGGGCATCGAGTGGGAAGAGGGGACCGATGAGGCGAGGGAAGTATTGTCCCTTTTGAAGGAAAGGACAGGGACATCGATCTCTGCCGACAGCGGGATCGGCGTAAAACCGATCAGTAGAGGCGGTACGAGGCGGATCGCGAAATGGGCCATTGAATATGCCATCAAGAATAAACGAAAGGTGATCACTGTTGTCCACAAGGGCAACATTATGAAATATACGGAGGGTGCCTTCAGAAAATGGTCATATGAAGTCGCCGAGGAATACCCTGATGCGGTGTCCTTCGACGGTACGGAAGGAAAGATCCTTTTCAATGACCGGATTGCGGACAACATGTTTATGCAGGCTATTCTCCGCCCCGAGGAATATGACGTATTGCTGTGCCCCAACCTGAATGGTGACTATCTATCTGATGCCTGTGCGGCATTGATCGGCGGGCTTGGGGTCGCTCCAGGCGCCAACATCGGCGATGACATTGCCATTTTTGAGCCAACCCATGGGAGCGCACCCAAGTACGCGGGGAAAGACGTCATAAACCCAACATCTTTTCTCCTATCAGGGGCCATGCTGCTTTCCTATATAGGACTTCCCGAAGCTGCCGCCAAGGTTGAGCGGGCCGTGGAATCTACACTTCGGAGCGGGATCATGACCTATGATCTTGCCCGTCAGATTCAGGGCATAACACCCGTCGCGTGCTCTGCATTTGGAAAGGAAGTGAAGAAGATGGTGGCTCAATCATAAACCTAAACCCATAAATTCAAGGGGATCGAAGAGACATGATAGAGGACCTGAAGAGTAAGATAGAGAGCCTTGTCGAAAGGATGAACGTCCTTAGAGGGTATCTTTGACACGACTGCCATCAAGAATAAAATCCACGGATACGACAAAGAGATAGCAAAGCCGGATTTCTGGGACGATCAGGAGAGGGCGCAGAAATTCCTGAGGGAACGTTCGCGCCACCAAGAGGAGCTGGAGCGCTGGGATCAGAAGGAAAAGGAGCTGGAAGAGGTCCTTATTCTTAATGATTTCGTCAAAGAGACCAACGAAAGCTCTGATGTGGCCGAACTCTCGGAGCGTGTTGAAGCCCTTGATCAGGATCTGAGCAGATTCGAGATAGAGCGTATGCTCAGCGGCGAGAACGATGAGGAGAACGCCATTGTTTACATCAGCGCAGGTGCAGGAGGCACAGAAGCCCAGGACTGGGCCGAGATGCTCCTCCGCATGTACCTGCGGTGGGCTGAGCGAAAGGGCTTTCAGTCGCAGTTGGTTGATATGCTGCCGGGTGAGGAAGCGGGTATCAAGAATGCAACCTTTCTCGTGACAGGCGCCTATGCTTATGGCTATCTGAAGTGCGAGACCGGGATACACCGCCTCGTTCGGATCTCTCCCTACGATGCGGCGAACCGGCGGCACACCTCCTTCGCCTCGGTCTATGCCTACCCGGAGTTACCGGACAATATCCAGGTTGACATAAAGGAAGAAGACCTCAAGATAGACACCTTCAGGGCGAGCGGACCCGGGGGACAGCACGTGAACCGGACTGAGTCGGCCATTCGCATTACCCACCTGCCGACGGGAATAGTGGTTCAGTGCCAGAACGAACGATCACAACACAAGAACAAAGCCATTGCTTTGGCTATTCTTAAGTCCAGAATCTACGAGCAGGAAAAGAGAAAGCAGGAAGAGAAGATGAGCTCTTTGAACAAGGAGAAGAAGGAAATAGCGTGGGGCAGCCAGATCCGATCCTACACCTTGCATCCCTACAAAATGATTAAGGATCACAGGACAAAAATCGAGGCCCACAACGCCGAAAACGTGTTGGACGGCGACATCGATCCCTTCATCAAGGGGTGCCTTTTGTACTTGACTTTCCAACATAAAAACGATTAACTAATACCAATGGATGAGCTATTTCAAGATAACAAGTTAGGGAAATTAGAGGAGAAAATCGATGGTCTGATCGAGACCTATCGGGGCCTTAAAGAGGACAGAGAGAAGCTGTACGGCCGTGTCGAGATTCTTGAGACGGAGAACCGAGAATTGAAAGCCCGGATAGCCGATATGCAGAGTCAGAACGAAGTGGTCATGCAGAAGGTGAGGGGGCTTCTCGAAAAGGTGGAGCAGATAGAAGTGTAAATGGCAAAAAAGGTTGAAGTGAGAATACTCAATCAGCCCTTTATGTTTGTAGGCGAGGATGAGAGCAGGATCTTAGAGGTAGCTCAGTTCGTTGACGGACAGATTAACAAGGTCATCAGCGATTATGGGATTGTGAGCACGATGAATGCGGTGATCATGACCATGATGAAAATCGGTGATGAATACCTTGATATGAAAAGGAGGGTCGACAGGGTAGAAAACAGCACCCTGAGACTCTTGAAGAAGGTTGAAGAGATTGAGTTTCCCTGCGGTGTTTGTGATAAATGATAAACTTAGAACCAACACCTCTTTATTGGGCGCTGCACCGTGTTGCGGTGTGCTATCTCTTTTTGAGAGAAGCCTAAAGCGACACACTGGCGGCCACCTTACCTGAGAGGTTCGAGACTTATTGTTTACACGGCACTGCGGGGCTTTTTTATACAGGGGTGGTGTGAGGAAAGAGAGTTTACATAGATCAACTTCCCATTTTCGGAGGTTTGCTCAATAGATCGTTTCATTTAACATAACTTTTTTCCTCGTCCTAACCCCCCTTATTCTCTGAAAAAAGGGGGTCTTTTGAATATATTGTTTATTATCCTCGGCTGTGTCGTCGGTATATTCCTCGGCTATTTTCTGGCCAAAGTCGTCCAACGCAAGAAAATCGGTGAATACGAGACTATCGGTAAGAAGATACTGGAGGATGCCAAGAAAGAGGCCGATGTTGCTCGAAGAGAAGCATCGATCCAGGCAAAAGATGTCGTAATCCAAGCAAGAAATGAAATAGAACAGGAAACGAAATCCAAACGGAACGAATTCCAGACCACAGAGAAGAGGCTCTCTCAAAAAGAATCGAACCTGGATAAAAAAGGGGACTTGCTGGATAAAAAAGAGGAAGAGCTATCCAGGAAGGAGCGTTCGCTTGCTTCCAAAGAAGCGAATATCGAAAATAGGATCAAGGAATCCGAGAGTCTTCTAAAGGAACAGAGGGATAAACTGGAAAAAATCTCAGGAATGACCTCCGAAGATGCAAAGAAACTTCTCATGCAGATAATGGAGGATGAAGCGCGATACGAGGCGGTAAAAACGTGCCGCCGTATCGAGGAAGAAGCCAGGGAAAGGTCTGACAAGAAGGCAAAAGAGATTATAGCAACTGCCATACAACGGTACGCCGGGGAGTATGTGGGCGAGGACGCGGTCTCCGTTGTGCCCCTGCCTAACGAGGAGATGAAAGGTCGAATCATCGGTCGAGAAGGTCGAAATATTCGTGCCCTTGAGGCTGCAACGGGCGTCGACATTATTATAGATGACACCCCTGAAGCTGTTATCCTTTCATGCTTTAGCCCGATTCGCAGAGAGGTGGCCAGGCTCGCCATCGAAAGGCTTATCAGCGACGGAAGAATTCACCCGGCCAGAATAGAAGAGATTGTGGGGAAGGTTGCCGAGGAGCTTGAAGAGAAGGTAAAAAGCGCTGGTGAGCAGGCAGTTTTTGACGCAGGTGTCCACAACGTTCATCCGGAGCTTGTTCGGTTGCTGGGCAGGCTCAAGTTCAGGAGTAGCTACTCTCAGAACGTCTATCAGCACTCCCTTGAAGTGGCCTTCATAGCCGGTATCATCGCCGCTGAACTGAAGATGAATGTCCCTGAGGCCAGGAGGGCGGGGCTCCTTCATGATATCGGCAAAGCTGTTGACCACGAGGTGGAGGGCTCCCATTCTGCAATCGGGGCAGACCTTGCCAAGAAATATGGCGAGAGTGAGACGATCGTCCATTCTATCATGGCGCACCATGAAGAGGCCCCTGTATCAGGTGCCCTTGACGTTATCATCCAGGCTTCCGATGCACTTTCAGGAGCCCGTCCCGGAGCACGGCGCGAAATGCTTGAGACCTACATCAAGCGGCTTGAAGAACTCGAAAAAATAGCTAATAGTTTCAATGGAGTGGAGAAGTCCTACGCCATACAAGCAGGAAGAGAAATCCGGATCGTTGTGAGCAGCGAGAAGGTCCCGGATGATGATCTCTATCTCCTGTCAAAGGATATTGCGAAAAAGGTGGAAACGGATCTTTCGTACCCCGGCCAGATCAAAGTGGTCGTCATCAGAGAGACAAGGGCGGTTGAGTATGCCAAATGATGTCTTTACCGTCCTGTACCTGGGCGACATTATCGGTAAACCAGGAAGGCTTGCGGCAGCAGCCTTTATCAAGAAGTCGCGGGCTGACTTCAAAATAGTCAATGGAGAGAACCTTGCCGGAGGGCTCGGTATCACTCCGTCCCTCGCCATGGAAATGCTTTCCTGTGGCGTGGACGCCATCTCCACAGGGAATCACGTGTGGAGGAAGAAGGAGATCGTTCCCTACCTCATGGCCGAACAGAGGGTCATCAGGCCCTTGAATTATCCGCCAGGCACACCGGGTTTTGGCTATACTCTGGTTGAAAAGAACGGCAAATCCCTCTATCTGGTCTGTCTCGAGGGGCGGACCTTTATGGGAACTGTGGAATGTCCCTTCCGCGCGACCGAGGAGTTCCTCCAAGAGAGAAAGGACGGGGTACCGACGATCGTGGACTTTCACGCGGAAGCGACATCGGAGAAGATTGCCCTGGGATGGTTCCTTGACGGCAGGGTGTCCGTGGTATTGGGGACCCATACCCATGTTCAGACGGCTGACGAGCGGGTTCTTCCCAAGGGGACAGGCTACATCACGGATATCGGGATGACGGGCGCTACGGATTCGGTCATCGGCATGGAGAAAGGGCCCGTTCTGGCGCGGTTTCTTACCCAGATGCCGCACAAGTACGAGGTGGCAAAGGGGGACATCGAGATCCAGGGCGTGTACATCACGATCGATAGTCAAACGGGTATGTGCAGGGATATCCAGAGAATACGAGAAAAGGTGGAATAAGATGGACGTCGAGAGGCAGATGCTGATTATGGAGAGAGGGTCCGTCGACCTTATTTCAGAAGACGAACTTCGCAAGAAGCTGGTCAAGTCGGAGCAGGAGCAAAGACCTCTCCGAATCAAGCTGGGCATGGATCCTACTGCCCCCGACCTCCATCTGGGTCATATTGTTGTTCTCCAGAAACTGAAGCAATTCCAGGAAATGGGTCATATAGCCGTTTTTCTCATCGGTGACTTTACGGGGATGATTGGAGACCCAACGGGCCGCATCGAGACCAGACCTGTGCTTACCAAAGAAAAGCTTCTCGAAAATGCTGAGACATACAAACGGCAGGTCTTTAAGGTTCTTGATCCCGAAAAGACAGAGATCCGATTCAATAGCGAGTGGATGGAGACCATGACTGCGGCGGATATGATCCGGCTGTGTGCCCAGTACACCGTTGCCCGTATCTTCGAGAGGGAGGATTTCCGTAATCGGATGGCCAACAATCTTCCTATAAGCATCCATGAGTTTCTCTATCCCTTGGTGCAGGGGTACGATTCGGTGGCCCTGCAAGCAGACGTGGAGCTGGGCGGTCACGACCAGATTTTTAATCTTCTTGTTGGCAGGGTAATCCAGAAGGCCTATGGTCAGGAGTCTCAGGTCGTTCTCACCGTTCCTTTGCTGGTCGGCACGGACGGCGTCAACAAAATGAGCAAAACGTACAACAACTATGTGGGCATTGACGAGCCGCCAGACGTAATCTATGGCAAGCTCATGGCAATCTCCGACGAGTTGATGCTGACCTACTACGAACTGCTCAGCGATATTTCACTTGACGATCTCAACGCGCTGAAACAGGGGATAGCCGACGGAACGGCCCATCCCATGGATGCCAAAATGCGTTTCGCCCATGAAATGGCAGCCAGATTTCACAGCAAGGACGACGCCGACAAGGCCCAAAAAGATTGGAAGAAGGCCCATCAACAGAAAGGTATTCCAGATGAAAGACCCAGGATAAAAGTGCATAGGTCCGAAGGACCGATTTATATCCCCGGCCTTCTGCGTGATCATGGCATCATTGCGTCCACGTCGGAAGGCAAGCGGTTGATCCGCGACGGCGCGATTATGGTGATGGGCACATCGGATGGATCGTCAGCCAAGCTTTCAGAGGAGTCCCTGGCCATCACGGAGAAGGCCATCACCCTTCGGGTCGGCAAAAAGAAGTTCGTAACCTTTGATTTTGAAGAGTAAACCTTGACACGCAAGCTTTTTTGGTGTTTACTAACTCTCACGTGTCCAGGCTGATTTGGCCTGAAATTGCTCTTTATCATCTAACTGAATTCATTCCCCGGTAGCTCAATCGGCAGTAGCGGCTGGCTGTTAACCAGTAGGTTGCAGGTTCGAGTCCTGCCCGGGGAGCCATTTTGTGCCAAAGCTGGGCATTCCCTGGGAGTGACCCAGTTTTATTTTGTTCTGTCGGCTGCGCTGCGGCCCTGGGGCTGTCCTTGATGACCGTGCCCTTAGTTCCCCACCCTCGGGAGAGAGTACGCTCGGACGGGACAAGCAACTCTCGCAAAGGCGCGATGGAATTCAGGCGTCCCTATGATTCCGTTAGGGCTTGACGGACCACGATTTATCAACGAACCGCAAGAATGACCAGGCGGCCGGCGACAACTCTCTATGGTCGGGGCAAGCGATGCCAGACTCGCAGGCAGGCGAGCCTTCAGCGACCCGTACCATCCGGAGTGTGCCATCCTGCAGCTCTTTTTCAACGAAGTCACGTTCCACGAATCCTAATCCACTGTCCTGCTGGACCATGTGCTTCAGGGGCGTGGTGCTTGCCGATTCTACTGCTATCGGGTGTCACTCTCGATCTCCTCAGATAGTCAAGGACGGCGTCTCTTACGGCTGATCCTTCTCGACTTACCACTAATGGAACCTGCGATAACTGCATGACAGATATTTCGGAGCTCGGGCAGTGCGTACGTTGCGGCGATGCAATGAGAACGATTTCTTCCCTCCACAATACCTTGGTCTTGAGCTTGTTATTGTTAGGGCTGTACCGGATGAAGGCAAGATCGTTACGGTGGTCGGTAACGCTCTTGACCATCTCCGCGTTGGAGCCTTGGTCAACAACCAACCGTACGCCCGGATAGATCTTTTTAAACTCCTCGATGATGGGCATCACATTTTTCAACGGCGCTTCAGGGCACCCAATACGCAGTTCCCCCGCCTCGCCGGAGAAGACGTCCTCCAAATAGCCCTCCATCTCATGAATCTCCTCAAAAATTCTCTCTGCCCGCTGCATGATGCCCTCTCCTGCGCTGGTTAGTCTCAGCGAGTGCGCATTACTTCCTTGCATAGTCAACCTCCATCGCCTACTCTTTTTTGTAGAAAGACAAAAGAAAAAGCAGGCTACCGTGAGAACACAAGTGATCGAGACCACGACAGGAAAACAAAACAATCATGTGGCAAGCATGGGTCGCCCGAGAGAGGAAGTGACGAGGTTCGTGGGAAAAATCAACCGGGACATGCCCTCTATGGCCGTTGTGGTGCGGGAGGACGAAAGGAGGGTAACTCTGTGTACAGCCTCTCTATACCGACGTGGATGATGACAGGCCTGTGTGAACTGCCCAGGATCGTGAACGTCTCAGTTCCGGCCATGGGGGAAGATGCTGCGCCGGGACCGGATTACCCAACGGACCGATCGCTGCGACGTGCTACGGCGGTTCTGGCACTCAAAATGGCTCTGGCCGTCCTTTGAGGACACCAAAGGATGTACCAGCGGAGATAGAAGGTTACGTGCCCGATGGGTGCAACGATAGGACGCGCTAAATAAGTAAGAAGGAGGGCTATTCATGTATGACTACGATATCCTATTCATAGGTCACATCAATAGGGATACGGTCGAACCGTTTAAGGGACCCCCTTTCACCGAGGAGTGTAGTCCGGTAACCTTTGCGGCAGCAGCAGCCTGCCGCGTGGGTGGAAGAATTGCGGCGGTGACAAAAATCAGCGGCAACGAAGAATCTCTTTTGGAGCCGCTCAAAGAGGCCGGTGTTCACCTCTTTGTGCAGTCAGGAGAAGCCACAGAGGGGCATATCATTTTCCCGACCGCAAACGTTGATCAGAGGCAGATCTATCGCATAAAGGTTGGAGAGCCTTTTGCTTCTGGCGAGATGCCCGCTTGTAAGCCCTGTTTGGTGCACCTCTGCTGTTTCGACGCCTGTGGATTTCTGCCTAAGCTGATGCGGGCGCTGAAGGCGCGTGGATTCCGTTTGTCGGTAGACATGATGAGCGTCATGCTCCAGGCGGATGCCTCAGGGGCTGCACACCTCGAAGATGTGCCTGAGAAGAAAGAGATCCTGAACATGGCGGATTTCGTAAAGGTCGATGTGGTGGAGGCCAAGGTGCTTACCGGTGCCGACGCCCCAAAGGATCAGGCGGACATACTGGAGGGCTGGGGCAGTTCCGAAACGATCATAACTTCTTCAGAGGGGGTGCTGGCTCAAGGCAACGGCACCTCTGCCTTCGCAAAATTCACCAACAGGAACACTCGAGGCAGGATGGGCCGCGGCGACACGTGTATGGGAGCGTATCTCGCACGCAGGCTGGACCATCCCCTTGAGGATGCTGTCAGATTCGCTGCTGCCCTAACATCCATCAAGCTGGAATCCCCAGGGCCGTTCACGGGCACCCCCGACCATGTTATCGAGAGAATGGACCTGCCCGTTTACCGTTGGTAAGCCGGGCGGGACGGGCGAAGTCAAATGAAGGTGAAACACCTATCCTATCGTGGACGGAGTACAGATTCATAGAAGGTCAGAGGCGGCCTGGCCCGGTCTAACGGGCCAGAGATCGGAGGGTGCAGAGGGGACAGCACCCCGTGTGACCGGCCAACGGCGGTCTATGGACGTGCTCAAGCGATTCTCTTTCCAGCTTCATACCGGCGATCAACTGCCCCACCATTCGATCCAGGGCATCCTTTCTCCTTTCGGTTCGGGGTATTGTCTGTTTCTTGCTCCAGACTGACTCCTCTCTGACTCGAAGGATCAGTATATTCTTTGGGAATGGACGATCAGCGCCGATGGCAAACTCGATGTTACAGGGGTTGCCATAGTGATTTTCAATCAGTTTGCCGAGCCGGGCCAATTCCAGGGTCTCTTGGCGGGTTAGACAGGCAGCATGCCGATTCTCCTCGGGTACAGGCACTTGAACCATATCGGCGCCACTGTCGACGTACCGGTATTGGATTGCTTTGGTGCCGATAATCGTCTTCACCGGCTCCATAATGACCTTGTCGATGAAGTAGGTATCCGGAGTGACAAGACCGGACGCCACTGCCTCGCGGAGACCGTAGCTCCCATCAATGGCGATCTTGGAAGGATCGCCATTGATGGGATTGATGGTGAAGATGACCCCGGATACCCTGGGGTTGACCATCGAGCTGACCCCAACCCCAATGTTGAGCAACAAGGGTGCGCCGCCGTTCATCCGGGACATGATTGCCTCGACGGTATACACACCCGACCAACAGCGCCGAATAGAGTCGACGACGTTCTTTTCCTCTCGCACGTTCAAATACGACATGACCTGACCAGGCAGGGAAACAGAGCAGGACCCTTGGACGGCAACGGGGCAGTTTGAAGCCTCCGATATCATGCACAGTTTCCGGTAGCCCGATACAATCGCGTCCTCGATGTCGGGAGGCAATTCCGTTGTCTCGAGTAACCTCATGGCAGCGTCGCTTACCGGCTTGACAGCCTCATACGATGCCTCGTGGATGCCGGCAACCAGCCTTGAGATCTGATCGTGGATGCCTGTGCTGGTGGCGAAGGCCTCCATGGCCCGCATGGTGACAGCAAATCCAGGGGGCACCGGTACACCTGCCCTGACCATCTCGGCTAGGGCCGCATTCTCCTTGCCCACGAGGATATAGTCATGGTCGCTGAACTCCTCATACCAGAGGGTTAGCCGTTCATTTCTCGATAGCATTGCTTCCTCCATTCCCTTGTCCTTCATAGAGAAGACCCCTCGGGTGGCCGACCGGGTACCCTTCCCTCAGTGAATCCACCCATCGCTGCCGCGAAAAAATGAGCCGATCCCCGCGGGTTGCACAACAACCGGCATACACAATGGGAATGTATTCACACGATGGACCTTTGTCAACTGTTGGAAGATGAACGCGATCTAACGCGATCTAACACGATCTGGGCAGTCAGCGGCAGGAGACTCCCAACCCCTTATTGCATTGCTTT
>DCUF01000040.1 GCA_002328485.1 Deltaproteobacteria bacterium UBA2221 | reverse complement strand
TCAACAACTTTTGAGCATACCTCACTACACCGGTGGGTCTACGGGAGAACCGGTTCGGTTTGTCCAGGACCGGGAATTTGCCACACAGGCGGGGGCGGTCACGCTGCTTTACTCCAAGCTTCTGGGTGCAGAAGTGGGCGACCCGATCATCAAGCTCTGGGGTTCGGAACGAGACATTGTTAAGGGCAGTGTAGGATGGAAGGCCCAGATCATCAATCGCGTGACCAATACCATCTTCCTGAACGCTTATAGAATGGGTCCTAAGGAGATGTGCGTATTTGCGGAAGCGCTCAATATTCGGAAACCGAAGCTCATAGTCGGCTACGCTGACGCGGTATATCACCTGGCCAAGTTTTGCGAACGTGAAGGGCTCAAGACAGTTCGGGAAACGCCCATAATGACCTCTGCTACCACATTGTACCCCTTCATGCGAGAGAAGATTGAGGATGTGTTTCGGTGTCAGGTATTCAATCGGTATGGATCTAGAGAAATGGGGGATATTGCCTGCGAACGTCCCGGGGTCGAAGGCCTCTGGATAGCTCCGTGGAACAACTTTGTTGAAGTCGTCGATGAAAGAGGCAGCAGGGCGCCGGACGGCACCGCAGGGGAGATAGTGGTGACCTCCCTCACCAACTTTGCCATGCCTTTGGTTCGCTACCATACCGGGGATCGCGGCGTGCTCTCCACATGGACCGGTGGCAATAACAATGGAAACAGGCAGGAACGTGTGTTGACAAAGATTCTTGGAAGGGTCGCGGATATGTATCAGACCCGTGACGGCACTTTCATCGAGCCTGGCTATTTTGAGGCCATACTGTACTTCAAGGATTGGATACGCAAATTTCAAACTATTCAAAAAAGCCATTCCTCCATCCTATTCAGGATCGTCAGGTCTGGAGCCGACTATCCCCACTCAGATTTGAATGACATCTCAAAAAAGACAAAGCTGGTAATGGGAAAAGACTGCGACGTCACCTTCGAATTTGTAGATGACATTAGCCCTACAGCTTCAGGAAAGTATCGCTACCAGATCAGTGAGATTAGAGGGGCACCAGGCTGAGCGATGCAACTACAACCATTTATTGTGAATCCGGCACAGAAGGTCGCTGCGGCAGGCACTCTTCTTAAACCCTCGTTCAGCCACGGTTATTCAGCCCCCTATCATCAAGGCTCGTCAATACCACTGCCACGCTCCACGGGGATAGATTACACATGAACCTTCGGCAATCTTTGTACTTCACGCTGGTAGGGCTTCGAGGGCAGCCATTAAAGGCTTGCTATGATCGGTTTCTACGAGAGGACCGGAATGGGATTCCACCTGATACCATAAAGAACTTGCTGATCCAGTTGCTGGAGCACTGCAAAAAGGCTGTGCCGTACTATGGCGAAATAATGGGCCGGATAGGGAGTTCTTTTTATGACAACCCGGAGGAATATCTCCGCTCTTTTCCTATCCTCACCAAAGACATCGTGCGTAGTCACCGTGACACGTTGAGTTCAAATGATTTGTCACAACGAAAATGGTATCTCAATAGTTCCAGTGGTTCAGCAGGAGAGCCTGTACAATGCATACAGGACTGGGGGCACGCGGTCCGGTCGGGCGCGATCACGTTGCTTTACTCCAAATTGGCCGGTGGAGAGATAGGTGATTTTCAAATCAAACTCTGGGGATCGATGCGCGACATTCTCGATGGCGGCGACACCTGGAAGGCTCGCACCATCTGCAAGATAGTCAACACCACCCTCTTGAACGCATTTCGGATGACACCGGATCAGATGCATAACTACATCGCGATCCTCAATACCAAAAGGCCAAAGTTGATACTTGCATACGTAGAGGCTATTTACGAGTTAGCAACGTTTGCCGAAAGAACGGGTCATGAGGTAGTCCCACAGAAGGCGATAATGACCAGCGCCGGAGCACTACACCCTACAATGCGGGAAACGATTGAAAGGGTATTCAAATGCCCCGTATTCAACCGGTATGGATCGAGGGAGTTTGGGGATATCGCCTGTGAGCGTCCCGGGCTCAAGGGTCTTTGGGTAGCTCCGTGGGGAAACTATGTGGAAATCGTTGATGAAGATGGTAACCGATTGCCGGACGGCACCGAAGGAGAGATTCTGGTTACCTCCCTCGTCAATTTTGCAATGCCCTTCGTGCGTTATGCCATTGGTGACCGAGGCGTTCTTTCCCCTCACAGAGACAACGATCGAGCCCCATACGGACAGGTACTTGAGGCCGTTGTCGGAAGGAGCTGCGATACCGTGAGGGGGAAGAACGGGGCTCTCGTTCACGGAGGTTATCTCGGGTCTTTGCTTTATGACAAAGCCTGGATTTCTAGATACCAGGTAATCCAGAAGACACTCTCGTGTCTGGTCGTTAGGATCGTCAGATCAGGGTCGCACTATTGCCAAGAGGAATTGGACGATATTGCGGCAAAAATAAGGCTTGCAGTGGGGCATGATACTGAAATCGTTTTCGAGTTTGTAGATGAAATCATACCCACTATTTCTGGAAAGTATCGCCATATCATTTCTGAAATAGAGACATTGCAGGACCCTCATAAATGCTTACAGGACGAAGCTCCTATAGGCCTCAAGACGCAGCCATCGTAAATAGGGTTATGGTTTCGGCCGTGGACATAACAGCTCGACTCCGCGCACCCATTTTGGTGCTCTATGCGGCCTTGTTTGTGGTCCTCCTGCCTGCGGGCCTCATCCCCTCGAACATCCATTCGATTCTCAATAGATCGATGGCCGCCTTGGCCCTTGGTGTATGGCTTTTCAGCGAGGATGCCTGGCGGCGGCCGATCTGGTCCACAACCACGTCGCTGATGCTGGCCTTCCTTCTTTGGAGTGGTTTTTCCCTTCTCTGGGCAAAGGATATCCACACAGGCATGACTATCCTGCTCACATACACCCTCCGATTCTTGGTGTTCTTGTTTCTGGTACCCAATCTCATCAGAAACCGCAAAGAACTGGATGGGCTCATGTACGTTCTCGCCCTTGCCGGTTGGGTACTGTTACTCATCGGAGCAGGCACAATATTGACGGGGGGCTACACCTTTGGTACTCGCTTCAAGGTATTAGACGAAAACGAGAACGGACCGGCAACATTAGCTTTGATCGCAATGATCGGGGTTTTGTGGCATGCGAGACGATCCCCCGGTTCAAAAGCCACGCTTGGACTGATAATAGCTTCCATATTTTTGTTGATGACGATGGGCTTGGTAGCCCTGAGCGGATCCCGAGGGGGTGCCATCTCGCTGTTAATCGTTCTTCTGGCCTTCTGCTGTTGGAGACCGTCCCGCGGCTGGGGCAAACTTGGTCTCGCAGCTTTGGTATTGGCCATTATTCTGACTCCTGCAATATTTAAGGCCACTTCTGATCGCTTTGCAGCTTCAACAGACAATTATTCTTCAGATACAGCATTGGGGGGTCGAGAGCCTCTCTGGAAAGCCGGGCTCCAGCTTATCGGCGATCATCCTCTGTCCGGTGTAGGCATCGGGAACTCTGGCTTTGAAATAAGGGCGTCTGTCGTACGGGTGAGGGCAATTGATGACCAAGATGACGCGCCCGTAGGCAATCCTATGGGGAAAGCTACATCCATCCACAATCCAATAGTGGTGATAGGCGCCGAAACTGGCTTACCAGGATTGCTGCTGTATCTGGGCGTGATCATAACCGCTTTTTGGTCCTTTTTGAGAGACTACCAGAAGTGCAGAAACTTGGGTGCGCAAAACTTCATACCATACTTCGCTTTAGTGACATCTGTATTTTTGGGATATATGGCCTCCTGGATCAAGGGGGGCGGTATGGAATCCAGTCACACCTTCTTTCTGTTGCTTTCGCTTCTCTTGATCCCCTCTGCGTTGGCCGTTAGGGGGTTTGAGCACGCCAAAGGCCCCAACACAGAGACTGTCACGCAGGAACTGAACTACCCTAGGCCACTGCCAGTGTCGGAGTGGCGTTAGCACACGTCTTCGGAGGATATACCAATTGGACGATATGACAAAAAAGCTTGCCATCTTTGTCCCTTCGATGAACGGAGGTGGCGCCGAGCGAAGTATGCTCAAATTGGCCGCCGGGGTTGCAGCGAGCGGCTACAGTGTTGATCTTGTCCTGGTTCGGGCCGAGGGACCATATATGGCCGAGGTCTCCAGGTCAGTACGTCTGGTCGATCTAAGGGCAAGCCGTGTTCTCACGAGCCTGCCCCCATTAGTCCGGTACCTGAGGCATGAACAGCCTGCCGCCCTGCTCGCTGTTCTCCATGCCAACATCGCGGCCCTCTGGGCCCGCCGCTTGGCCAGGGTGCCAACAAGGGTAGTGGTAAGCGAACGCAACACGCTTTCCTTTGAGGCAAACCATTTTCGTTCTGATTTGCGAATACGGTTCCTGCCATACCTCATCAAACGCTTTTACCCCTGGGCAGACGTCATTGTCGCCGTGTCAAAAGGCGTGGCCGATGACTTCATCCATCTTACTAGAATTCCCAACCGCCAGGTTAGGGTTATCTACAATCCGATTGTAACACCTGAGTTCCGGAAGAAAACAGAGGCTTTCCTGGATCATCCCTGGTTCGAACCTGGTCAGCCTCCCGCGATATTGGCCGTGGGCCGTCTTACGGCGCAGAAAGACTTCGCTACTCTGATACAAGCCTTTGCTCAGGTGCGGCAGGCTCGTCAGGCCCGACTTCTTATCCTTGGTGAAGGCGAGGAAAGACCCAGTCTTGAAGCGCAGATCCATCTTCTTGGACTGCAAGAAGACATCGGCCTTCCGGGATTCGTGTCAAACCCCTATCCATACATGTGTCGGGCCGGCGTATTTGTCCTCTCCTCACGGTGGGAAGGACTGCCCGGTGTCCTGATAGAAGCGCTCTACTGTGGGGTACCTCTCGTGGCCACCGATTGCCCCAGTGGACCACGGGAGATATTGGCCGAAGGCCGGTATGGTCAACTCGTGCCCGTTGGAGACGCAGCGGCCCTCGCCGAGGCTATTCACCTCGCCCTGGACGGGAGGGTCCCTCGTCCGCCTCGCGAGAGTTGGGCCCCTTTTGAACTGGAAGGGGTAGTGAACCAGTATATCGACGTGTTATTCGGCAATTCCACACAGTACGGTACGGCAACGGTCAACCGTTAGTGTAGGCCATTTCGAACAGCGTTATCTCTGTCGTGGTTAACCAGTCCCAGCGATTACGGTTCAGGAGCACACAGTTATGAGCGTGAGAGTCCTCATGATCGGACCTGGAAGTGAACTTATGGGTAGGATAACCACGGTAGTGGAACCTCTGGCCCCGACCCTGGAGAAGTGGGTTGACCTGCGTTATTTTGCCACGGTAAAAAGCCGGCCGCCCAAGATGTGATGATTGAGGACGATGTGTGGATAGGTTCTGGAGCGACAATCCTCAGAGGTGTAACGCTGGGACGAGGATCCATCATTGCAGTTGGAGCAGTAGTGAACAGGGATGTTTTGCCCTATGCGATTGTTGGAGGTATTCCGGCAAAAATCATCTCCGTCCGGTTTACCGATTTGCAAACCCTCCTGGAACATGAGCGTGCCCTCTATCCTCCCGAAAAACGTCTGAGTAAAACAGGTCTTGAAAGAACTCTGGGATATGCACAAATTCCTTAAGGATCCTTCAAAGATTCGAGTGCTCATTTCCGGTCATCTGCCTCCGCCGATGGGCGGCGTGGCCACGTATTATCAATCACTCCTAAGCTCATCCCTTCCCAATCAGATCGACTTATGCTTTGTTCAAACCAGTTCCCAAAAACGGGCCTTATCAGCCACCGGACGGGCCACAATCTCGAATCTGGTATTGGCTCTTGCCGATTGCGTCCGGTTTACTATCGCCACCTTTCGTCACCGTCCTCAGATTTGCCACGTTGCCACTTATCTCGGCCTATCATTTGTTAAACACAGCGTCTGCGTAATGGTTGCTCGCTTAATAGGGGGCAGAGTCTTACTCCACCCACATTGCAGCCTGGCAGCAATCTATAGTAACAGTCCAAAGTGGTGGCGATGGTTATTCCGCCAAATTATTCGTTTGACGGACGGCATTGTAGCGCTTTCGAGTGAGTGGAGTCAGTTGTGTTCCATTGTACCCGCCTGCCCGGTGTATTACCTCCCAAACGCAATTGACCTTACGCCATACCGCGGCATAGCTCAAGAACGCATGGCTGAGGTAGAACACAATGGCTCTCTGAGGGTCCTTTACCTAGGGTACGTGGGCAGGGCAAAGGGGACCTTCGATTTGATAGATGCCGCAAGAGAGGCGCTATCTCAAGGGATGGACGTATCATTTGATTTGGTCGGAGATGAACTGACCCCGGGAGAGTATCAGCAGGTGCGCGATTATATCGCTAATCCGGCGCTTAATGGCTGCGTACGGCTCCACGCAGCCGCCTACGGCTCAGAAAAGATCCGATTTTTTTGCAAGGCCCATGTTTTTGTTTATCCTTCTTACCACGAGGGGATGCCTATCGCTGTTATCGAGGCAATGGCGTGTGGCTTGCCAATCGTGGCGACAAGGGTTGGCGGATTACCCGACTTGGTAATGCACGGTGCGAACGGCTTATTGGTTGACCCTGCCAGACCCGACCAACTGGTATCAGCCCTCCGCAAGCTGTCCAATAACAACCATTGTCTTCACTCAATGCAGGAAAAGAGCTACCAGTTCGCCTTTGAACGATACGACATTGAGCAACATGTGGCACAACTGATGAACGTTTATAAGGAAGCCCTGTCCGGAAGATGAGCCAATGGGAGGGCAGACACCCGTTCGCGAAGGGGTTCTTACCCATTTGAAGAGCGTATTCGACACTCGTTGGAAGGTCTCAAGTGGGCCGTGACGCTGGCTGGCCTATCCGAGAGTGCTGTTCTTTATGCAGTTAATGGTACCCCCTGGGCTCGCGGGTAGGGCATCCATGGGACCCCCATTATCCAGAAGCATCGGCATAGCCACATGACCTTCGGTCCGGGATTAGGCCTTCGTTCTTCGGTGCGCTCCAATCCACTTGCACCGAATCGTCACGTGGTCCTGACCACCTGGTGGATTGGAGCTCATCTGGAAACGGAGGCCAATTTTGCTATGACCGGAGGCAGTATCTGTGCTGCTGAAAGAATTACCATCGGCAACAATGTGACTATAGGGGCGAACACGATAATTTCGGACACCGACTTCCACTCTCTAAGCCCACAACAACGACGGTCGGAATCATCTGGGGGTACGGCCGCACCAATTGTGATTGAGGACGATGTATTTGTCGGCATGAACTGTCTGATCCTTAAAGGGGTGAGGATAGGGCAAGGGAGTGTGGTTGGGACTGGCAGCGTTGTGGCAACAGACGTTCCCCGGTATGTCATCGTTGCAGGGAATCCAGCCACCGTGCTGCGGGTCGTTTCGCCATGAGTCATGGCGGTAGATCGACCGACCCTCTGACACCGCCGTCATAATCGAGCAAAACTGTAACCAAAAGTAACCACTTAAATATACCGTTGGGGAGGGAAAAAATGGACAAGACGGCCCTTGTGTGCGGTGCTGGCGGTTTTATTGGAAGTCATCTTGTTAGCAGATTGAAAGGAGAAGGATACTGGGTCAGGGGGGTTGACTTGAAGTATCCCGAGTTTTGCGAAACGGTAGCGGATGATTTTGTCATTGGCGATCTGCGAGATCAATACATTTGTAGGCATGTTACCGACAGGAAGTTCGACGAGGTATACCAGCTGGCCGCCGATATGGGGGGCGCTGGTTACATCTTTACAGGAGAGCATGACGCAGATGTGATGCACAATTCGGCCACAATCAATCTCAATATGCTTGACGCCTGTCACAAGAGAAATATTAGGAAGATCTTTTATTCTTCTTCTGCCTGTATATACCCTGAGTATAATCAGATGGATCCAGACAACCCTAAATGTTCGGAGGATTCTGCCTACCCCGCCAAACCTGATAGCGAATATGGATGGGAAAAACTCTTTAGCGAAAGACTCTATCTGTCTTATCAAAGAAATCATGGACTAGAGATTCGTATAGCAAGATTTCACAATATTTTCGGCCCTGAAGGCTCCTGGAACGACGGAAGGGAGAAGGCGCCTGCGGCACTGTGTCGAAAGATTGCTTGGGCAGAAGATGGTGGGGAAATAGAGATCTGGGGCGACGGAAAACAGACGAGGTCTTTTTTGTACATAGACGAATGCTTAGAAGGAATAAGGAGATTGGTAGGGTCAGACTTTATCGGCCCGGTCAATATTGGTTCTGAAGAAATGGTTACCATAAACCAGCTTGCCGACATGATTATGGGCATTGCAGGCAAAAAACTGAGAATAAAACACATTCATGGCCCCCTGGGTGTTAGAGGAAGAAATTCTGATAATCGGCTCATCTCGAAGAAATTGGAATGGCAACCTAGTCAGCCCCTCGCTGAGGGTCTCCGAAAAACCTATTCCTGGATAGAATCAATGGTCAACAATAAAAGACAGGCATAATTCGAGCTCACATTGATGCGGGATGTCACACTGCGGCATTATGCGCTGCTAACAGACTAAAGAGGTAATAGAGATGCGCGTACTTGTCATTACACCATACTATGCGCCTGACCTTGGTCCCAGCGCACCCCTGTTTACAATGTTGAGTGAGGGGTTGACGCAACGCGGGCACACGGTAACTGTCATAGCAGCCGTACCACACTACCCTTCAGGCCAGGTTTCCACTGCATTCCGCGGGGGAAGAATTCGGCGGTCCTCGGAAAACGGGGTAGATGTAGTTCGGGTGCCATTACCGTCCCTGGATCGAGCTAAACTGGCGAAGCGTTTCTTTCAATTCATTTGCTACCAGCTTGGTGCTACGTGGGTTGGCCTGACTCAACAATACGACGTAGCGCTTGTGGCGAATCCTGCCCTCTGGGTATGGCTGCCTTTTGCCTTCCACGTCGTGCTTCGACGAAAGCCTGCCATCTTTTCCATCCATGACTTGTATCCCGACGTCGGCGTAACGTTAGGTATCTTTCGTCATCGGCCAGTCATAGCGGCTGTGTCAGGCATGGAACGCTTCTGTCTGAACCATTCATTTCCGGTCCGAATTCTTTCGGACTCTTTTAGGCCTGGGCTTCGAACGCTCGGCGTACCTGATACTAAAATGGCCTTGGTGTATGACTGGGTTGACACTGACCTGGTGCACCCCATATCTCACGATAATGTCTTTGCGCAAGAGCACCATCTGGTGGACAAATTCGTGGTGCTTTACGCCGGTAATTTGGGCCTTTCGCAGGGATTGGAGCACGTCCTAACGGCAGCCGAGCAAATCGCAGGTCAAAAAGACCTGCGATTTGTATTCGTTGGTGACGGAGCCGGTCGCGAGCGCCTGATGGCCGAGGCAGAACATCGCCACTTAAGCAACGTGCTGTTCTTGCCTTTTCAACCGCGTGATCGTCTGCCCGAGGTTCTGGCTACCGCCGATGTTTCGCTGGCGATTCTTAGACGGGGAATCGGAACAGGCTCACTGCCCTCAAAGATTTTCTCAGCTATGGCCAGTGGTCGGCCACTCATAGTCAGTCTTGATGAAGGAAGCGAGACCTGGAACCTTGTGAAACGGGCCGATGCCGGTTTGTGTGTGCCGCCTGAAGATCCATCACAGCTTGCCAGTGCTGTACTCGACCTGCAGCAGAATAAAGACCTCCGCGAGCGCCTTGGACGAAATGGACGGACCTGGGCCGAAGAACACCATTCCTCTCATTCCGCCGCTAAACAATTTGAAAACCTTCTCTCGAGGGCATTATCACACAAGAAATCGTGTTCATAACTGCGTAAAAAGCGAGAAAGACGGGCACGATCCCAAAGGGTATATCCATGAATGCTGATATTTTTGCAGAGTGGTTCCGCCGCCAGGGATACAAAGTCATCCACACCCCCAGCAGCTATTGGTACGAGGCCGGCAACAGGGTCTACCAGGCCTTCCCTTACGACTGGGTTATTGAACCCGATGAAGGCGAACTTCGAAATCTCCTTCTCGAAAACAACGCCATCGCCCTGCGCTACTCTGGCCCCCTCACAGCGAAAGAAGGGAAGATAAGCTATCACGTGGTTTGCGAGAACAAAGGGTACGATCTGGACTGTCTATGTCGGCAGACCCGCCAGAACGTCAAGCGGGGCTTGCAGGCCGTCAGTATCGAACCCATACCGATTTCCAGGTTGGCAACAGAGGCCTGGGACCTACGGCGAGACACTCTTGAACGGCAGGGGAGAAGAGGAGCGGAAACAAAGGAGTGGTGGCAACGTCTTTGCCTGAGCGCCGAGGATCTGCCTGGTTTTGAGGGCTGGGGAGCCATATCCGAGGGAAAGCTGATCGCGAGCTTTCTGGCGTTTAAATGCGACCACTGCTATCACCTCCTCCATGAACAGAGCAGCACGGCGCACCTGGAATCGAGAAGCAACAACGCGATCTTCTACTATGTTATACGCGAGGCATTCAAGCGTCATGACATATCGGTGGCATTTTTCTGCCTCCAGTCCCTGGATGCGCCCGCAAGTGTGGACCAGTTCAAGTTTCGCATGGGGTGTACGGCCAAACCGGTTCGGCAGCGCATCGTTTTTCACCCCTGCTTCAGGCCCCTCGTCAACAGGCTTGCTCACCGACTCGTTAGCCGATTATTAAATCGGTACGAGGGGAATCGGGTCCTCGCTAAAGCGGAAGGGATGTTCCGTTTCTATCTCCAGGGCAAACGCCCGCTCGAAGAGCAGGACCTACCTGACTGTTTTTCCGATTGTAGGGACGGGCTGTTGGAAGCACCCGATTCTGCCCAAAAGAAAATATTGTCAAAAGTCTCATGAAAACGAAGCATTTACATCAATCAAAAAGAAGGCAAAAGGCCGAAGAACAATCACGTTTCTACCTGCCGTTTATGGCGCAATTATGAGGCTGCCGCAAAATGAAGCTTGAAGAAACCGAGCTCAACTGTCAGATTCCTTGTCTACAACGTATATCTGAGGGTCTTGGTGAAGTTCCACCCCAGTCCCTCCTCAGACGTCTGAAACTGATGGTCAGAAGGCGGTTGACCCCCGGAAGGGAGCGGGTATGGAAGAATCGCACCAATAACATTATGAATCGATTTCGTACATTGGCAGGGAGAGCTACGAAACCTTCTGTTTCACAGGAGTACGCCACCTCCGCCGTTCTCGAGGCAGGCGATTGGGTCCGGGTACGTTCTCTCGATGATATCAAGAGTACACTTAACAATTGGAGGCAGCTCAAGGGCTGCGCCTTCATGCCAGAGATGGCTGAGTACTGCGGTACGGTCCAGCGGGTTCTGAAGCCCATGAAGAGGTTTGTGGACGAACGCGATCTTCGGGTCAAAAAGTCAAACGGCATTATTCTGCTCGAAGGAGTAATGTGCAAGGGCACGGCAGAATTTGGCAGTTGCGATCGCTGCTGCTTTGTATTCTGGCGGGAGGAATGGCTGGAAAAAATGGATAAGGCTGACGAGATCGGCGAAGCCGGTTTGACCCACTGATCATTAGGTTTTGCTATTCGGCGGGACCTATGCGGCCAATTAAGCTTTACCAAGAGAGCGAAGGGAGGGTGCCATGAGACGATATCTGCGCTTTAATCGTGAGGTTGCCGCCAGAGTCATCGCCGATATAGCAATTGTCAACGTCTCATTACTTATTGCCCTAACATTCCGGTATTTCTGGCTCACCGATTTCGAAAACCTGGGACCGAGCAATCAGACGCTCCAAACGTTTCTGACATTCTATATACCCAGCTTCACGCTCCTCACCTGCATTAGTCTCGTGGTGTTTACCCTGTCGGGGTTTTATACGTATGGACGTTTCTATCATGAAAAGTATAAGGCAATCGTCATCACCCAGGCCGTCTTCCTGACGTACCTCATCTATGCCTTTGTGGTGTATCTCTACAAGGAAATCGAACTGGTACCACGAAGCAGTTTGCTGGGTGCTTTGCTCCTAACCTGGTTCTTCCTCCTTTTGGCTCGGCTCTGGACCGTTCTCCTACAGATGGGCAAGAAAGGCGAGATTGCCTCCGAGTCTCCATTGTCTTCTACCCCTCGGATCAAAAAGATACTCGTGATCGGCGGTGCCGGCTATATCGGTTCTGCGCTGCTCCCGAAGTTGCTGAATAAAGGCTACCACGTTCGGGTCCTCGATCTGATGTTGTACGGTGACCAACCGATTAATGGACTATACCGCCATCCTCACCTGGAAGTGATGCAAGGCGACTTCCGCCAGGTCGACAAGGTCGTAGATGCCGTGAGGGGCACGGATACCGTGATTCACCTGGGGGCAATCGTGGGGGATCCGGCGTGCGCATTGGATGAGGATTTGACAATAGAAGTGAATGTCATGGCCACAAGAATGATCGCCGAGGTAGCCAAGGCCAGCGGGGTAGGACGGTTTGTCTTCGCGAGCACCTGCTCTGTTTACGGCGCGAGCGACGAGGTTTTAGACGAGAACTCCGCTCTTAATCCGGTTTCTCTTTATGCCCGAAGCAAGATTGCTTCTGAGCGTGTGCTGATGTCAATGGCAGATCACGTATTTAGCCCGGTTTGCCTGCGTTTTGGGACCATCTACGGACTCTCCGGACGATCCCGTTTCGATCTGGTCGTCAATCAACTCACGGCCTCTGCCGCTGTGGACGGGGTCATTACCGTCTTTGGCGGGGATCAGTGGCGTCCCTTCCTTCATGTGGACGATGCTGCTGCCGCCCTGCTGAAGGTATGCGAGGCGCCCGTTGACCTGGTGAGAAACGAGGTCTTCAATGTCGGATCCAACGACCAAAACTTCACCCTTCAGCAGGTGGGAGAGATTGTACAGAGGATTGTCCCCGGCTCCAAGTTGATAGTCTCCGAGACGAACGAAGACAAGCGTAATTACCGGGTAGATTTCAGTAAGATCCGGAATGTCCTTGATTTTCAG
This sequence comes from Deltaproteobacteria bacterium UBA2221, assembly GCA_002328485.1. GTDB lineage: Bacteria > Desulfobacterota > Syntrophorhabdia > Syntrophorhabdales > WCHB1-27 > WCHB1-27. Next base: position 32,381 of record DCUF01000040.1, on the reverse strand, counting down.
TTGCAGTGGAATGTGGAGCGCGGGGCAGCCCAGATCCTGGAAGCCTTCAGAAGCGGGCGACTCTCGGACCACCGAGACCCAAAGTACCACAATGTCCGATTTCTGATGGAGGACGGCCACCTGAGGATTCAGCCCATCAATGGCTGGGCCAAAGAATTGATTCAGACTATTTCAAACCAGCAGCCTCGGGGTAAAACCCCGGCCGTCACAACCCCAGACACCAGAAATGGGGTGCGGAACAACGGACACAAGGTGGCAAGAAACCACGCCCACGCTCTGATGAGGAAGCTGGTTGGTGAAGCGCTGTATCGAAGGCCCCATCTCTCGAAGCTCTCTCGCTGACATGCTCTCTATCATCCCCATCCTTGAAGGGCTTTCCGCAACTCCGGGAAGCACGACAAGTCTTGGATATGCATCCCATATTAGGAGGTTTCCCGAATGTGTAGTGTGACCAAAGGGTTGCAAAGGAACAGTTTTCTCCCCTACTGTCTCCCATCAATCGGGGAAGAGGAGATTGCTGAGGTCGTCGCTACCATCCGTGCCGGCTGGCTGACCACAGGCCCCAAAGTAAAGCAATTCGAAGAAAGCTTTGCGAATTACGTCGGTGCGCGCCACGCGATCGCAGTTAATTCTTGCACGGCTGCACTCCACGTGGCCCTGAGTGCCCTGAATATTGGGCCCGGCAATGAGGTCATTGTGCCGACCATGACCTTTTGTTCGACGGCCAACGTGGTTGTCCATCTCGGCGCCAGGCCGGTTCTGGTCGACATTAATGATAATTTCCATATCTCGGTAGAAAGCATCAAAAAGGCGATTAGCCCCCGTACCAGGGCTATCATCCCGGTACACTATGCAGGCCAGGCTTGCGACTTGGATGAAATCTGTGCATTCGCAGACGATGCTGGTGTTCCGATTGTCGAGGATGCTGCCCATGCTGCGGGGGCCGAATATCACGACAGGAAGATCGGGACCCATGGCCGGGCTGTCGCCTTCAGTTTTTACGCAACGAAAAACATGACCACTGGTGAAGGCGGCATGATCACCACAAATGATGACCAATTGGCAGAACGCATGCGTCCCCTCGTCCTTCACGGGATGAACAAGGACGCATGGAAACGTTATACAGAATTCGGTTCATGGTACTACGAGATCTTCGAGCCAGGCTACAAGTACAACATGATGGACATTCAAGCAGCCCTGGGCATTCACCAGTTGGACCGCCTGGACGCGTTCAATGGGCGGCGACAGGAAATAGCCGGCCGGTACCAGCAAGCCTTTGCAGAAATGCCCGAACTGTGCCTGCCCCGCCTGCTCCCCGACCGCAAGCATGTTTTCTATCACTACCCCTTGCAGATAGCGGGGAACCGCCTCAGCATTGACCGGGCGCAGTTTATCCAGGAGCTCAGTGCGGCCAAGATTGGCGCCAGCGTCCATTTTATTCCGGTCCATCGGCACCCTTTCTATCGTAAGGAGTACAACTATCAGCCGTCCGATTTCCCGGTGGCGGAAAGAATCTATGCGGGGCTATTGTCCATCCCGCTCTACCCGAAAATGTCGGACCAGGACGTCGCTGACGTTATCAATGCCGTGCAGGATATCGTCATGCGCTATCGCAGTTAGGCCTGCAACGAGTTTCGACGGCAGCCTTATAGACGAGGCCAAGGTAAACAATGCTGCGCACACGACACGTGACGATCATCGGTTCTGTTCTGGTAATGGTATTTGTAGGTTCTTTGCAGTTCCAAAGGCCCGTCCAGTCTGCCCTCGGGAATTTTCTTGTGGTACGGGACAAGATTACGGAGGCCGACATTATACATGTCATTGCCGGCCCCGATGAACAGACCGATTATGCCATCAGACTCTATCAGCAAGGCTTCGGGAAGAAGATATTCCTGACGGGAGGCTGGTGTCGTTGGCATAACTTCTATCATGGGCAGCACGGCAGAGAACGGGCGCTCAAGGCCGGAATACCTTTGGAAGCGATTGCCACGGACGATTCTCCCGTAACAAGTACGTATACGGAAGTAGTTCGACTGAGGGAATTTATGACGGGAAGCCAGACCCCTATCCGATCAGTCATTGTCGTGAGTGACCCTTACCACATGAGGCGCGCCCGATGGACGTATCGGTTGGTCCTGGGTGATTCAGTTAAGCTGCTCATGGCCCCTGTCCCTTTCGAGCTATCGCCATACAGACACGAGTGGTGGACTGACAAGGAATCCAGAAAGATGGTGAGGCACGAATACTCGAAAATCCTCTACTACTATCTGAGATACCGACTCAGTTGGGGACCGTTGAAAGATTGGTTGGCTTCTCTCGATCGTGATTGATCATCTAAACATCACCACCACTGTTTACGTGCCGATGCCCACGGCAGAATGGGGGGGGCTCATCGACCCCGGGCCCAAGGCCGCCCGGTTAGGTTAATCGGATCCGGTAACTGGCCGGCAGACTCTTCACCATCATGGTGGCGGCCCACACCAAAAATAGGGAAGTGAGATTATCGGTCCAAACGAGCTCAGTTCGCCACTACCCTCAGATTATCAGGCGGAGTCGGCACAACGGAGTCAGTTCCTCCATATTCGTGCCCGCCCATGTCAGGATAAGTTCCAACCGGTCGTTTGTTCCCAAAAAAATCGTCTGTCACACCACTAAGCGAGCTGCCTTTATCACGGGCCGGAGAATCGGCGAGAATCTTGAAGTAGGTCGACGTGAGAGTTCCTGCCCCAAAAGTCCCCTTAGTGAGCTTAGGATCCCCCACAACATCCCCCGTGCCTTGGGCTGCAGCCACTGGAGTCTTGTTCCAGTTATTATAGGACAGTGTGAACCCGGGGTGAGAAGAAGGTAGCGAAATCGGGACCCGTCCTGATGTCTCTTCTACAATAATATTGTTCTTAAAAATAGAATTCGTAAATGATGTTAAGTTGGGCCTAAAATAGACACCCATGTTATAACCAGACCCAGCGTTACCCGTTGAATTGACGAATGTATTATAGGCAATCGTAACATTTGTTAGCTGGGCAAGATTGCTATCAGTCTCTAAATTTACATATGCTCCCATTATGAAGTTGTTTACGATTGTCAGATTAGACGCTTGACCGGTCTCTGCACCTACTGTAATTCCTCTTGCCGAGGAAGAATAACCTGGTGAGGTATAGACTATATTTCTGCGGACAATGGCACCAGATGAAGAATCCAAATAGAGATTGACTGCTTGATTGTTGTATGAAATATTATCCTGAATGATTGAATCTCTTGATGAACTGTAAGCATTTATCCCTTCACCTCTGTTATTATAGGTCAAAGAGTTTTGTATGGTGTTACCAGAACCTGACGTGCAGAGTGCTGAACCCCAAGTTGAGCACCCGGAACCATATCTCTGTCCATTTCTGGTGACGGTGACATGATCGGCAATACTATTTGAACCTGCCATAACCAAGCCAGTTTCTCCAGTATAATCAAGAGCAATATTGACAAATTGAACTCCAGTGGTTGCCCTGCCAGTGCCGATTCCGCCTCCGTAGGAGTTCTGAACTTTCATGTCCCTCATCGTCACATAGGAACCGCCAATAACTACGAGGAAGTCATAACAGCCAGACGGGATAGAATAGTACCCATCTATGACGGCCGTTTCTCCTGGGTAACCAGATATTGTGATGCGACTTGTTGACGTGCCGCTCTTACTAAATGAAACCGTCTGGTTATACGTCCCGCCACGGAGATAGAGTGTATCTCCGGCCACGAGCTTGCCAAGGCCCGTACTAAGTGTGCAGGGGCTCGCCAGGGCACAGGTGGTCCCGCTTCCGTTTGGTGAAGCGTAGTAGGTCGCCGCGAATACCGGAACACTTACAAAGATTGATACCAAAATGGTCAAAAGGACTTGCGTTAGATTCTTCTTAAACATCAGGTTTACCTCCTATCCCAACATAACAAAAACAAAATTTCTCTGCAAGAGCCCCCAGGGCACGCTTCTTCCGCTCCACCCTTTAGTTGATACCGCGTTGAAGCGAGGGCACCGATAGAGTGACACTGGGTTCCCATCCGCCATTTCGTAAGCAATTGATATGCCGTAAATATAGGACTCGCTCCGATAAGCGGAGCGCACTTGTGGCAGAGCCTACTATCCTCCGGTTGCAGAAGGCTCCATCGCACATAGGCCCCAAACTACTGATAGCAAGTGTATGGATTTGCAGAATGGGCGAAGATGATTCCAGACGTTTCCCTTGCCGACAAGCGGCTAAGGAAGCGTCCTCAACAATCAGCTATCGGCCCCAGTGACCGACAGATGGTTTTCGCGCCCTACAGCAACGGACGGTCAGTGTGCATATCAGCACACCTTTCCCTTCCTGTGCCACGCCCTTTGATTCGCTCCGACCATGGTTCAAGAGGTCACAGATTCAGTCCTGCCCATGTGCGATATGGCTCATAGATTGAACCCGTCTCCGAAAAAGGGCATACCTCGCATCGTCGAGGCCGTTCTCGCACTCACAGGTTTGGTGATAGCATCTCCGCTTTTAGGGCTTGGAGCCATCCTGGTAGCCCTCTCCTCGCCCGGGCCTATCCTGTATCGTCAGGAAAGGATGGGGCTTCATGGCCGGAAATTCATCCTCTATAAATTCCGAAGCATGAGGCTAAATTCCTCGGTACTGCAGGTCACGGCAAAGAATGACGGCAGGGTCACCTGGGCGGGCAAATTCCTCAGAAAGACAAAGATCGACGAACTTCCTGAGCTCTGGAATGTTCTTAAGGGCGACATGTCAGTTGTCGGACCCAGACCTGAAGTCGAGAGATACGTGGATCTTGACAATCCGTTGTGGAAACAGGTCTTAACTGTGCGGCCAGGGATCACTGATCCGGTGACGCTTTCCCTTCGTAATGAAGAGGAATTGCTGGGAAAAGTGAAGGGTGACCCGGAAGAGTTCTATCTCGGGGTCCTTCAGCCCCTCAAACTTCAAGGGTACGTGGACTACCTTGGACAGAGAGATGCATGGCGCGATTTTGTGGTCATCTTGTGGACCATCGTTGTCATTATTTTTCCAAACAAGGCTCCCGCGTTCTCGTTTCTCGCATCGTCGACCCCTCCTTCTCCACCAAAGGCTGAAGACTTGGCGGGGCGTACCTAATCTCCGACTGCATCTATCGCCAGCCCTGCTCCGGGTTCAGCAAACACTTTCTGAACTGGAAAGGCCGTGACCTAATATCCCAAATACGGCACCTTCCGTGACATATCGACCCGATTTCTCTTTGACGGATAAATTATTGACGGGACTTCCTCGGTCCTCGGCGGAATAGTATGAATAATATTCTCATTACCGGTGCAGCCGGCTTTATCGCCTCGAAGGTGGCACTAAGGCTCCTGAGCGAGGGGGAGTCCGTCATAGGGGTCGACAATATCAATGACTACTATGACAAGAAGTTGAAACACTACCGTCTTAGCCTCCTCCAACAATTCCCGAACTTCACGTTCTACCGGATCGATATCGAGGACAAGGGGCTATTATCGGATGTTTTCTTGAAGCACAAAATTGATAATGTTATCAACCTGGCTGCACGGGCTGGGGTGCGATACAGTATCAAAAACCCCCACGTCTATTTGACCACCAACGCACACGGCACCTTGAATCTCTTGGAGATGATGAGGGAACACGATATTGAGAAAATGGTGTTGGCATCTTCGTCATCCCTGTACGCAGGCCATAAGATGCCCTTTACCGAAGACCTTCCGGTGAACAATCCTATCTCGCCCTATGCCGTCACAAAGAAAGCTGCTGAGGTTCTTGCCTATTCATATCATTACCTCTTTCAGTTTGATATTTCGGTCCTCCGCTATTTCACTGTTTACGGCCCAGCCGGAAGGCCCGACATGAGTTATTTTCGGTTCATCAAATGGATCGACGACGGTGAAGAGCTCATACTGTACGGAGACGGGGAACAAAAACGGGACTTCACCTACGTGGATGACATCGTAGACGGCACGATCCGGGCACTACGACCCCTGGGATATGAGGTCATCAATCTGGGCAACAACCACCCTTACACCATGATCGAAATGATCGCCATTATAGAAAAGGGATTGGGTAGGGCGGCCAGAATAAAAACTCTGCCTGTCCACAGGGCCGATGCCGAGGCCACCTGGGCTGATATTAGTAAGGCCAAGAGACTCCTCGATTGGGAGCCCAAGGTCTCTTTGGAGGAAGGGTTAGATAATACCATCCAATGGTTCAAGCAAAACCGGGATTTTGTGAGAAAACTAGAAATCGATCTTTCCGTATGAAGATCGGACCAAGGGGCAACCTTTTTAAGGATTCAGGACAATGACCATGTACAACACAAATATTCTCTGCATCGGCGCCGGTTATGTCGGTGGGCCCACCATGGCATTCATAGCTTACAAGTGCCCTCACTACAGAGTTACCGTCGTGGATGTCAACAGAGAGAGAATTGCTGCGTGGAACTCGGACAGTCTACCGGTCTACGAACCCGGACTTGACAAGGTGGTCAGGACAGCACGAGGGAGGAACCTCTTCTTCAGCACGGAGATCGAAAAAGCCATCCAGGAGAACGACGTCATATTTGTGAGCGTGAACACGCCGACAAAAACATTTGGTGTCGGAGAGGGCATGGCCGCTGACCTTCAGTACTGGGAGAGGACAGCCCGCCAGATCCTGAACCATTCCTCAAACTCGAAGATCGTCATTGAAAAGAGCACCTTACCTGTAAAAACCGCCCTTGCAATGGAGCGCATATTGAAGTCGAACAACAATGGTGTCTCCTTCGATATTCTATCGAACCCTGAATTCCTTGCCGAAGGGACTGCCATCGCGGATCTTGAAAACCCCGACCGAGTCCTCATTGGTTCGAGGGATACGGAGAGCGGAATCCGTGCCCGGGATGTCCTGGTAGAGATCTATCTGAATTGGGTCCCTCGGGAAAGAATATTGACCACCAATACGTGGAGCAGCGAACTGTCGAAATTGGTAGCCAACGCATTTCTAGCCCAGAGAATCTCCTCGATCAACGCGGTTTCGGCCCTTTGCGAAAAGACGGATGCCGACATCGGAGAGGTCGCTCGGGCGGTTGGCTTTGACAGCAGGATCGGAAATAGATTCTTGAACGCAAGCATCGGGTTCGGCGGATCGTGTTTCAAAAAGGACATCTTGAACCTTGTCTACCTCTGCAGAACTTATGGGCTTGAGGAGGTAGCGGATTACTGGGAACGGGTTGTGAGAATAAACGAGTACCAGAAGGAACGGTTCGTATTGAACATGCTCAACGCCATGTTCAATACCCTGGCAGGAAAACGAATATGCCTTCTTGGATTTGCATTCAAGGCTGATACCGGCGACACTCGCGAAGCCCCGGCGATCTATATCGCAAAAAGGCTTGCCGAGGAAAAAGCCGAGGTAGTGATTACGGATCCGAAGGCTCTCCCCAACGCAATGCTTGATCTCAACAAGGTAACCGGCGTGACATATGAAATCGACCCCTACAAGGCGGCCGAAGGCTGCGATGCTCTAGCCATCATGACCGAATGGGGGCTCTATAAAGGCCTGGACTACAGGACAATATACGATTCCATGACAAAGCCTGCTTTCGTTTTCGACGGCCGCAATATCCTTGATCACCAGCATCTCCACGAGGTGGGGTTTAATGTATTTCCGATTGGCAAGCCGGCACTGGCCCATTTCTAGTCCCGGTCGGATGATCACAATTTGTCGGGGTAGCGCAGAGATATTCCATAGTTGCTACCGGCTCTCATAGCTTCCAATATCCTTTCCACAAAACTCACACCGGTACAGAGGCAAACGTGCTCCATGGCAAAAAATAGAAAAAGACACGTGCTGTTTCTCCTCTCGATTGGGGTGTCTTTTGCCATCCTTTCTTCACCCATGGTGGAAGTAATAGGATTGTCCCTTCATGACCCACTCTATTCTCATATACCTCTTATCCCGGTCCTGAGCGGTTTCTTTCTTTTTCTCGGAAGAAGAGCGATCTTCCACCATATTGAATACTCGCCCCTTTCTGGAATGGCATTGACCGGCACGGGAGCGCTGCTCTGTGGCATCGGTTTTCTCGGTCTCATGCCCCTTAACAAGAACGATTATCTTTCTTTGATGACTTTTTCCGCATTAATGATCTGGTTAGGTCTTTTCGCACTGTTCTACGGGTTCGGAGCCTTGAGAAAAGCGACCTTCCCTCTCCTGTTTCTTCTGTGCATGGTCCCTGTACCAACTTTTCTACTGAACGCGTTTGTTCTTCTCCTGCAAAAAGGCTCAGCCGAAACCGTCAACGCCCTACTCCATCTACTCGGGATGCAAATGACCAGGGACGGCTATACGTTCCACTTTCCGCAGCTCAGTATCGAAATATGGGAGAGCTGTACTGGGATACGGGCAAGCATCGCCCTTCTTATCACGAGCATCGTTGCAAGTCATCTGTTTCTGGCCAAGGGATGGGCAAGAACCCTCCTGATACTGTCGAGCATACCGATAACGATTCTGAAAAACGCTCTCAGAATTGTTGTTCTGTCGCTAATCGGCGTCTACGTGGACGAAGGGGTCTTCGACAGCCATCTTCATAATGTCGCAGGCGGTGCGTTCTTTTTTATCTTCGCTCTCTTTCTATTATGGACTGTAATTATGATCCTGAACAGGGTCGACAGTCCGCTTGACAAGGAGACAAAAAGCATGGGGCTTTCGGCGTAGAAGCATGTTCGGCGAGTGGGAAAACCAATCGTTTTGGCATCGGCAAGATCAAAACACCTTTCTAACGCAGTACAGACTACAAAACAAAGGAGGAGTAACATGAACAAATTTCTTGTCCTCGTGCTGTTCGTACTTGTACTGGTAGGCTCATCATGGCAGCCGTTTTGCGCTGTCGACTCGGACCAGTTGGTCTACGCCGCACCAGGTGATCCTCGTGGCGGTCACGGAGGTGGGGTTGGCAACGGTGTTGGCAAAGGAGGCGGCAAAGGAGGCGGTTATGGAGGCGGTCATGGCGGTGGAAGAGGTCACGGAGTGCCGGATCTCGGAACCTCGTTGTCTCTCCTCGGGTTAGGAGTGGCAGCAGCCGGTGCTTACTCCATTTACAGGAAGAGAAAGGCCAAATAACGTAACGCCCTTTTTTCGGCGTACTACGATTCGAGACGGGTGAAAGTGCGACCGGCACTGCTACGGCCAGCATTGCCGGTATGGTGCATCCCGGTCAGCCCTTCTCTCAACCTCGCAACAGCCGGACGCATCCGTGATGCCTTTCCAAGGGGTATGTAGCTCATTACGAAACAAATAGTATTTTCTTCGTAAGAGAGGGGCTCCCGAGTAGAGTCGGGAGCCCCTGCTCGTTGGATGGCCTCCGTCCCAAGTTCACTCCGTCTTGGAGTGACAGACTGAGGCGACGTGGTTGCACAAGAAAGGCCTCGCGACGTCTGCGAGGCCTTTCTTGTGTTGCTTCGGGGCGATGGGTCATTTCTTACGGAAGTATGCAGCAATCGAATGATTGGCCACAATGTTGGAGAAGGTATAGGTAGTTGAGCCACGGACCCTTTTGCCGTCGATCAGGAGGTAGTGCAGTCTATACCCGGAGCTCGGTGTCATTGTAAAAGTCTTGCTTGATCCCTTACTGACTGAGACGGACCCTGAGGGAGAAATGGATCCGCCGCTCCCCGCTGAGGCGGTGATTGTGTAGGTGGTTGTCGTCTGGGCTCCGGCCTGACTTATGCTGAAGATTTGCCCGGCAATACTCGCGGAAGCCGTTCGGGAGGACGTCCCGGTGTTGGCTGACACGGTATATGCCACCGTGCCGTTTCCTGTCCCGCTGGCACCCGAGGTGATCTGGATCCATGTTGCCGGGCTTGAGGCCGTCCAGCTACACCCTGTTTGGGTTGTTACGCCAACGCTTCCCGATCCGCCCGCCTCGGCGAACGTCTTGCTCGTTGGCGTTATTGAATAGGTACAAGTGGTGGTGGGCACCTTATAGGACACCTCGTTCGAGTAGTTGCTCTCAACCCCTTGGGCATTATAGGCCGTTGCCGCAAAATGGTAGGAAGTCCCGCTCTGGAGGTCCGATACGACCTGGCTGACGGACTTGCCCACGTCGGCAAGGAGAGCGTACTGCCCGGCCTGGGTGCCCCAATAAAGCTTGTAACCGGTCACCGCGGTATCACTACTTGCATTCCAGGCCAGGGTGACTTGCGCTCCTCTTGCTCCTTGTACAAATAACGTCACCATTGATAGAAGGGATATGAGCACAAACAGAAAAAGCAGCTTAAGACGAAGCAAGGGTTTTGGCTGAATATACGTGGGAGAAACATTTGAAAGACTCAAGATTCTACCTCCATCGGATATGGATAGAGAGTCCAGCCAAATGTTGCGCTGGATTCTCCCGGCAAAGTAGAGGTCCCATCCAATAGTTGCGATTGGCCATCAACGTTGCCTTGCCCCTTCTGAGGGCTTTGCCTTGTTCGGGTCCGTGACTACGAGGGGACAGAGAAGATGGTTGCCTTGCCCGATACTTGACACGCTCGCCCCTAATGCAACAAGAATGCCTGAACCTTCAAACCACGTTTTGGCCTATGGTTGCTGGTTCCCCGTGTGGACGGGATGGTTTTTCCTCATTCTTCCCGTGGGAACAGGCGGTCTCCGACCCGCACCAGTGTCGAATGTAACGGGATGGGGGGATCTCTCTTTACCGGGGCGATTAGGGGCAAAACACAAAATGGGGGGCGAGGAAAAGCGCCGTGGCCCGAGGCCTTAATACAGGGTCGATTTTGCCCGCCCGAAAATGTGGACGCTGTCTGATTCCTCAGACAGCGTGTTCGGGTTTCTCAGACAATTCCGATGGTTTGGCCTCAGCGAGACTTCTCTACAGCATCGAAGGACGACAACCAATCTCGTTGTCGTCTTCATTAACAGGAACCTCGTTCCAGGCGACCGGGGCGCACCGGCACCACAAAAAGTACACGCGTCGCAACTGAGGGCGCTTACGGAAGGCTAGCCGGTATGCTTGTGAGAGTAATTATTACTCCGAAGGCGGGGACACCCGAAAAAAAGACCCCCCTTAACCGCTCCTCGTAAAGGAAATCTCATTGGAAAACCCGCTCTCCGTGTCGCTCGAATATGCCGTAACGACACAATAGTATGGAACGCCGACGGCAACCTCGGAAATGGTGTATGTTGTGTTATTGCCAACATCGTTGACGTACGGATAGTTCCCGCTCCGTGCCGCAATACAACTTGTATCCCAGAACGTCAGGGCTGGCGCTGGCATCCCACGCGAGCGTGACCTCTGCTGTTGAAACCGGTTGGGTTGTGGTTCCGCTGGTCTCCGTGGTTGCCCCGGTTGACTGATCTGTTGCTTCACCGCCCCCTCCGCCGCCTCCTGCACAAGAGATGGACAGGAAAAGAAGAATGAATACGGCCAAAACAGCACGAATCCTGGATGGGTAGGTGCAACTCCCGGTAGACATGACTATCCTCCTGAGGGATGAACTAGCCCACGATCGCGTTAACGAGAGATCGTCCAGACGTCTATACTCGGGAGTGTGTGTGCTGAGTGGGTGGGCTGCCTTATTCGTTATTCGCATCCGCCGTGCCAAGCATCGGCGCATGTAGGACCTAATACGGCGACCTTGGGCACCGAGGCATCTTACACCTACATCACGAGGTGACTCCTCGACGAGGTTCCTTGATAGGCAGGCATGTAATTTCAGCTCGGGCGGCGAAAATCCGCTGCATTCAAATTGTGTTTCTTCATCAGGGCATAAAAATCGGTTCTGTATCTCCCTGCCAGGTCAGCAGCCTCGCTGACATTGCCCCTGCAAGCTTCCAGTAGTTTGATGAGATAACCTCGCTCGAAAGCGTCTCTGGCTTCTTTGAGAGGCTTTAGGGGCTCCTCGGAGGACCCCCGCCTCGGCGGGAAAACGAATTCCTCCGTAATAAGATCCCCTCTCGCCATCGCGGCTGCGTACTCGAGCGTGTTTTCCAGTTCCCTTACATTCCCGGGCCAGTCGTGGAGCATGATTTTTTTCATCGCTTCCGGCGTCAGGCCCTTGATCTGCCTTTTCATTTGCTTATTCAATCTTTCCAGGAAGTAGTCGACGAGGGGAGGTAGATCCTCTTTTCGCTCCCTTAAGGGGGGTAGATAGATGGGGATAACATGGATTCTGTAGAAAAGATCCTCACGAAACAGTCCTTTCTTTACCTCGTCTTCGAGGTGCTTGTTCGTCGCGACGATCACCCTTGTATCGACTTCAATAAGCTTGTCGCTCCCGATCGGGTAGAAGGCCCGTTCCTGGAGGACGCGGAGTACTTTTGCCTGAATCGGGAGGGACATGTCTCCGATCTCATCAAGAAAGAGGGTCCCTTTATGGGCTTGCATGAAAAGACCTTTTGTGCTCTGTACAGCGCCTGTGAAGGCCCCCTTTTCGTGTCCAAAGAGTCGGCTTTCGAGGAGAGACTCGGGAAGAGCCGCACAATTGAGGGCGATAAAGGGTTTGTCTTTTCTCGTGCTGGCGACATGGATCGCCTTAGCGATCACTTCTTTGCCCGTGCCGCTTTCGCCGCCAATGTAGATGGTGGAATCACTCGGTGCTACGCGGGACACTACCGTGAGAATCTGGTGCATCTTCTCGCTTTTTGCAATGATATTCGGTGATCCATACTCCTCTTCGAGCAGCCCCTTGAGCTGGCTAATCTCCCGGGTCAGTTGACTGTTTTCCAGCGCCTTTTCGATGTTGGAAAACAGTTCCTGGGGGTTAAAGGGTTTGGTAAGGTAGCCATAGGCCCCCTTCTTTACGGCCCGTACAGCACTATCGATGGTGCCGAAGGCAGTGAGAATAATGACGGGCAGATCGGGGGTCATGAGGCGAAGCTCCTGCATCAAGGTTATGCCGTCCGTGCGCTCGAGCTGAAGATCGACGATAGACAGATCAAAGGTGTCGTTGCGCGCCGCCGCGAGGGCATCGTCCTCATTCGTAACCGTGGTCACTTCGTACCCGGCAGATTCGACCCGAACCCTTAATACCTCCAAGAGGTTACGGTCGTCGTCAACAATCAGAATCTTACCTGAAGCCACAACCTCCTCCTACCGGACGCTTTCCCTTTTCTTGTCTTCTATCTCGATATCGACCTTTTTCGAGGCCTCGATGAGGGCTTTCAGCTTTTCGATCAATCTGTTAGACTCCTCGAGGGATGTCTTCGATCTTTCGACCGTCCGGTTTAGCTCTTTATTCTCCTTCATAATCGAGAGCATTACGTTGGCTTGTTCCGTAAAAGCACCTTTCGCGTAGCCTTCAGACGCCTTCTTGAGGTACTCCATCGACCTGGCGTAGTCCCTTTTCGGATTGGCAGGGTGGGCATAAATCAGCCCGCAATAAAACAAAGCCTCTTCTCTCGCGGGATCGCCCGGCGCAAGCGACGCAATTACTTGATATTCTCGCAAGGACCGTGGGAAGTCGTGCTGGGCCAACAGCCTGCGTCCCGACGCAAGATGCCCTGCGGGATCGAACCCGCTTACCTTGTCACCCCTGGCCGCCTCTTCAACCGCACCATGCGGCAAAGAACTACAGCCGACGGCAACGAGAAATACTAAGACGGCAACACAAAGGTGAATGTGCTTCCTCGCTCCACTTCGCTTTCCACCCACACCCTGCCTCCATGGACATCAATGATGTGTTTCACAATGGCGAGACCGAGCCCGGTCCCCCTCTTGTGATCTGAACCACTAAACTTTTCAAATATCGTTGACAGCCTCTCCGGAGGTATCCCGGGACCCGTGTCCCGAATGGAAATCTCTAGCGAGCCCATTGAGGCCCGAGCCGAGACGGTGATACGTCCGCCCTCATGGGTGAATTTGGCGGCATTGGCAATCAAATTACGCACTGCCTGAAGAATTCTAGCCTCGTCTATCTTCCTGGCTCCGAGATCGCCCGCAAACTCTTTTTCGAGACGGATCTTTTTTGCTTCAAGAAGGGGCGTGATTTCCGTTACCGCCTTGTCAATGAGCGGGCCGATATCCGCCTCTTCAAAACTGTACGACATCATGCCGGCCTCCATTTTCGACAAATCGAGTATGGAATTTACCATGACGATGAGGCGGTTTGTTTCATCTACGAGAATAGTAAGAAGGCGTTCCTGCTTCTGTGTAATCTCTCCCGCCACCTTCTCCAGCAACAGGCTCGCACCTTCTCTGATGGTGGTGAGGGGAGTTCGGAGTTCGTGGGAGATCATGGAAAGAAAGTCATTTTTCATCGTGTCAACTTCGGACAGTTTGTCGCACATCGAATTGAAAGACCTGGATAGTTCGGCTATTTCAGGGGGAGAATCGATTCTTAGATTGCTCTTGAACACCCCCCGAGAGATCTCTTTGGTCTTATTGACCAATTTGGTCAATGGTCTGGTGATGCTTCTTGTGATCAGGAAGGCCATGGACAAAGCGCTCAGAAGACTTACGACAAGGGCCGCAAACGCGATCCTTGGGGCTGAACGCCCGGCCTCGGTGGCCATGCTCATCTTTCTCTCAACATCATCCCGGGCGTGCTGTTCGAGCCCTTTTAGTTCCTTGAGAATGTTGTCCGATGCCTCTGTCTTTTCTGTTTGGTAACTCCAAAAGTTGTATCTCCGGCCCTCTTTCAGACGGTTCGCCTGCTCATTGACCACAGACTCGTAGCTCGCGACAGAAGTCTCTATCTTCTCTAAAGAATTCTTCTTTGCCGGGCTATTCGCGATCAACTCTACAGTACCCAGGAGTCGATGAAATTCATCATTTGCCTCCACAAACTGGCTGTAAAGGCCGGGGTCCCGCAGGAGCAGGTACTTTTGCTCATAGCGAAGCTGAGAGAGAATTGAATCGACCATTCTCCTCTGCAAGTCTATGATGCGAATATCGGTGCTGAGGTTCGGGATGGTAGTGGTACCAAGTTGATGCAGTTTCCAGACTGAGTAGCCGTTCGATACGGCGAGGAGCAGAAGTGCCGCCAAATAACCCACCGCCCAACGCGGAAGTATGCCTGTTTTTGTTATTTTCATAAAATGTATCCGGAACAACCAAAAGCGATTCTCAACCTTAGTTCTTGTGTCTTCTACGACGATCAGTGATTTTACTTATTTTTACCATATCGGGCAAAAGATTGTCCATGTAGGCGGCAGATACGCAGCGGATGAAAGAAGAAGGGTGACCGGCTACCATCCCTGTTGCCCTAAATTACCCCATGGACAGGCTCGGTATGGTGCACTATACTTCTGTTAAGTTTGGAAACCGGCCCGAGGCAAACCATGCACGCGGAGCTTAATCCTCTTCCATCGTCCCATATGCCATCTGCAATTTCGCGCAATCTCACCGGCAGCATCAAAAACACGAAGCGGGGTATCTGAGGGAAAAGACAGGAATTCTTGGTGGCGTAATGCTGGGGCCAGGCTGAGACCGGATGCTCTGGGATAGGCGGAGTGACATGTAAGACAGGGCAAGAGTGCCGATCGATTTGAAGAGGTGACGTCATGAAGACCCATGATGTGCGCGTGAGATTCGACGATCTTCCAGAGAAAAGTCTTCTCCGGCCTGAAGAAGTCGCCGGCTTCCTCAGCGTCTCACTGCGAACCGTCTATCGATGGTATGAGATGGGGCTCATTCAGGGCACGAGGTTGAACCGGTCGGTAAGAATATTTAGGGAGTCGGTCATAAGGCAGGTGAAGGAAAGGCAAAACGAGTAGTTGCGGGACGATCAGAACCAGGAACAATCAACAGCTATCAAGATTCATTGCTCTGCCTGGTGCGAAGGCGATCCCCGTGGCAGAAGGGATCTTTGAAGTGATGCCGTCAGATGGATAGCTACAGTTCTTTCAGTCGCATGTTTCCTTCGGACTTGGCCGCAGCACGTTCGATATCCTTGAGACACTCGGCAACCCTCTGAGCGTGTTCGGACCCCGGTTCGAGCGATGTTCTGCCTGATCCCTCATATATATCGAGAACATCTTTGATGGTCATGTCCTCTGGAGACCTCGCTGGCTGGAAGACGGGATGTCTGTCCCCCGATTTATCTACCTTGACCACGAGGCCCGCATCGATAAGTTCGGAAATCAACTGCTGCACGAGATTAAGCGGAATCTCAAGGCGCCTCGAAATCTGCAGGGCCGTCAACGCCCTTTCGGCCCCCGAAAAAGCCTTTACCATGGAATGAAAGATCCTCACCACCAAGGCCCTCCTTTCCGCGCTGCCTATCTTGGAGTAGTCCGGGTGAAATCCGTACGTCTCATGGTGCTCGTAAGCATGGGCTATTTCGGCGCCAAAGAGAACGATCATCCAGCTCCACTGCAGCCAGACCAGGAGAAGTGGCAACGCAGCAAAACTCCCGTAGATGGCGCCATAGCTGGAAATTCCGATCTGAAATTTGATATAGGCCCATTGTACGATCAGAAAGGCTGTCCCTCCAGCAACCCCTCCCACAAAGGCTGCGCGAGGCTTGACTCTGGTATTCGGCATGAGGGTATACAAGACCATCAGGAGAAGCCAGATAGACAGGTAGGAAAATACCCTCATCAAGAGGAGGATTGCGGTGCTAAAAGGTCCGAGGATAGAATAGTCGGCTATAAGGTCATCAAGCTTGCTGGCCACAAAAACGGTGATACTGCTCGAGGTGATGAACAGGATGGGGGCGAGCATCATGAGGGTCAGGTAGTCGCCGATTTTACGGGCAAGGGTTCTTGCCTTTCTGACATTCCAGGTGGTATTCAGGGTCTTTTCAACTTTTCCGAGGATGAGGATCACGGTGCAGAAAAGAAGGATGACGCCGACCCCTGCAATCACTCCTCCCTTTGTCTCCTGAAGAAGTGACTGAGAAAATCTGAGCAACTGCTCGGTCCCCGCTGCCTGCCAGTTTGCATTTCGGGCGAGTTCAATAATACGATTCTCGATAAGTATCTCAAGACCGAAGCCCTTTGAAATGGCAAAGGCGACGGCAAAGAGAGGGACTATATTCAACAACGAGTAGTACGTAAGGTATGCTGCACTTTTGGTGCAGCCGTTCTTCAAGAAACCCTGTACCGCAAGGGCAAAAACACGCAGAGTGCGGACAAGGACCCTGGTTGCCGGATGGGAACGTTCGAGACGGACGCTCCACATCCCCTCGCGAACAAAATGTATCAACCTGGTTATAATCCCGCCCACTCTTGATACTCTTTCACATTCAGCCAAATTCCGTCAAGGGTATTGATCGACGTCCTTAATGGTATGAGGCAGTTTTGCTTCGGTCCATTCGTGACCAATTGTCTTACTTTTTTTATGAACACTTTGTGTTGCTTTTTAAGAACTTCAACTGTACTATCATAAGTACTTTGTTCATAACATTTATGCACGCCTAAAAATCCGGTATGGTTATCTGTTTATTGTCTCATAATGGTTGTCATTATGGTCACCCAGACGTAAGAGGAGGACACGAGGATGGATAGGGCAGAAAAGACGGGCAAGGGCATAAGAGGCAGAGCCCCATGGCTTCTCTCAATGGCTCTTCTAGTTGTTTTAATCGAGCTGTTTTGGGCATTTCCTGGGTTTTCTGCCGACAAAAAGCCTTCGGGAAAAGGTGCCCACGTGGAAGATGAGTTTCTGGTCAGGTTTAGAGACGGGTTGCCCGATCAGGAGAAGCTGAAAATCCATGGTAACGCAAATGCGAAACGGATAAAGCAATTCAAGATCGTACCCGGACTGGAATTGGTTAAAATACCGCGGGGCTCGACTGTCGAAGATACCATAAAGCTGTACAAACAGAGGTCGGAAGTTCTTTATGCCGAGCCGAATTATATTGCTCACGGCGATGCGACCCCCAACGATCCCTCGTACGGCTCTCTGTGGGGTCTGCAGAAGATCCAGATGGCGGACGCCTGGAATCTCAGTCTCGGGAACAGCAATGTTGTGGTTGGCACAATCGACTCCGGTATCGACTATTCTCATCCCGATCTCTCGGCAAACGTATGGAAAAATATGGCCGAATGCAACAAGAACGGTATCGACGACGATGGAAACGGATACACTGACGATTGCCATGGCATCGATACCATAAACCACGATGCCGATCCCATGGATGATCAGGGCCACGGCACTCATGTGACCGGAACGATAGGCGCAGTGGGAAACAACGGAGTGGGGGTGGTAGGGGTCAACTGGAATATATCTATCATGGCGTGTAAATTCCTTGGGGGCGACGGCACCGGATGGATGAGCGGTGCCATAGAGTGTCTCGAGTACTTCAAGGCAATGAAAGAAAGGGGCGTAAATATAGTGGCTACCAATAATAGCTGGTATATTGCGAACGCTGACTTTAGCGGGCCGGGCCCCTTCTCCAAAGCGGTCTACGATGCCATAGAGGAACATCGGAAGGCCGGCATTCTCTTTATCGCATCAGCGGGCAACTTTGCACTGAACACCAACGTCGTACCGACCTACCCTGCAAGCAATTACCAGTCGAATATAATCTCAGTGGCGGCAACTACCAGCGCTGACGGGCTGGCT
The DNA here is from genome assembly GCA_002328485.1 of Deltaproteobacteria bacterium UBA2221. Taxonomy (GTDB): domain Bacteria; phylum Desulfobacterota; class Syntrophorhabdia; order Syntrophorhabdales; family WCHB1-27; genus WCHB1-27. Next base: position 13,886 of record DCUF01000040.1, on the reverse strand, counting down.
TCGTTTTCAAACTATGGTACAAGAACCGTGCACGTCGGTGCCCCAGGGCAATCCATCCTGAGCACCGTACCGAATAACGACTACGGTTGGATGAACGGCACTTCCATGGCGGCTCCCCATGTGAGCGGCGTTGCTGCCATGCTAAAAGCCCATAATCCCCAATCAGATTGGAAGAGCGTAAAGAACCTGATCCTGGCAGGAGGTGACAGCACGTCGCCTTTGTCCGGAACGATAACCGGAAAACGGCTCAACGCGCGAGGGGCTTTGGCCTGTGCCGGTTCTCCGATCGAGTCAAGGATACGACCGATAAATGACAGAATCTCTACCTCCGTCGGCATGCCGGTTGAGCTCGCTTCTCTGCACATAGACTGCGCTGGGCCCGGTGGAGAGATTCAGACCGTTGTAGATCCGGGAGGTCAGACCGTCACACTTTATGATAACGGTGTCGGCTTCGATCAGGATGGAGCCGACGGCATCTATTCGGGCAAATGGGCTCCTTCCGTGAGCGGGGTCTACACGTTGACCTTCCCTGATGGCGACGTCCTGACCGTCGATTCTCTGAAGAGCTATAGGGTTCAATCAGTCTCCTCCCCCTACAGGGCAATCACAGGGGTCAGCCTCAATCTGGGAGATGACGGATCCACCTTAGTCAACTCCCCATTTCCCATACTATTCGGGGGTGGCAGCTACAGTCAGTTCGCCGTAAGCGCCAACGGGACCATAAGTCTCAGCTCGTCCTTCTCATCGCACTCCAACAGCTCGATCCCAAGCACTGTCACTGATACTCTCATCGCCCCTTTTTGGGACGATCTCTATCCTGTCTCCGGTACTGCCCAAAACGTGTTTTGGCAGGTGACAGGAAGCGCTCCCATGAGAGAATTGGTGGTGGAATGGCGAAGCGTCCGCCACTACAACTGCAATACCGACCCATCAAGCGTGACCTTTCAGGTCGTATTCTTTGAAAACGCCAGCAAAATTCTTTTCAATTATGCAGATACGTCTTTCGGAACGAAGTGCAAATCCTATTCAGGAGGAGGGAGCGCCACGGTAGGCATCCAAATCGCTTCGAACGTAGCGCGTCAGTTCAGTTATAACAGTCAGAGCCTGACCAAAACAAAGTCGCTTCTGTGGACGCTCATTGAGGACCCCAACTATTCTCCGCCCCTCCTCTCAGACCCCGCAGACGGCGCTGAGAGGGTATCCAGAACACCTGTTTTTGCCTGGTCGCCGGTACCGGGAGCTACCTCTTATCAGATAATGGTGGCTGCCAATCAAGCGGATCTGCCCACAGGGCCATGGGTGGACACGTGCGTCAACTGCACCATCAACGTCACGTCGGCAACCACCTCCTTTACTGCACCAAGCCAACTTGCCTCAGGGACCCGTTATTTCTGGCAGGTTAAGGTCCAGGGCCCGTCAGGAGAACCAGGCACGTGGTCTCAGCAGTCGAGCTTTGCCACCGATCCGACCTTCCCCGCCCCCGGCTATTCAAGTCCCGCAACCGGCACAGAGGGTGTATCGACAGAACCGACCTTTACTTGGTCCTTGGTGCCCGGGGCCATATCCTACCGAATTATGGTGGCTACCAGCCCGGAGGCACTGCCGAGCGACCCTCTTTCTACCGTCTGTCCTGACTGTGTTATCAACACGACCTCAGCGATCAACTCCTTCACACCGACCATCATACTCTCCCCGAATACGGTCTACTACTGGCAGGTCAGGGCGGAGGGCATTTTTGGAGGTTACTGGATAACAAAATCAAGCTTTACTACCATCGCCATATATCCTCCGCCAAACCCTGTCAGCCCGTCCGGTGGCGCTATTGGAGTCCCCGCGAAACCGGCTTTTCGATGGCTGGAGGTTGTTGGGGCTCCCCGGTACCGGATTATGGCAGCCGCGTCTCCATCCATCCTGCCCACCGGGCCCGCGGATACACGATGCAACAAGTGTGTCATCAACACCACAACAGCTTCGACCTCTTATACGCCCGCCACAGCACTGAGCGCCGGCGTCACCTACTATTGGCAGGTCCGCGTCGAAGGGGTTTCCGGTGTGGGCGGTTATTGGTCTCCCCAGCGAAGCTTTACCACCATTCCATCCAGCGCCGGCGTCATTACGATTACCTCAGTGGTTCCAGGGGCGACAATCAATGAAAACTTCGTGTTCGTTCGGGGCTACCTCAACGTCGCGCCTGGGACAGAAGTGGGCGTGACGGTCAACGATTTTGCCGCCCTTGTCGACGCCGGCCAGTTTGCCCTTCACGTGATGCTGGATGAGACCGTAACAGGTCTAACTGCCATCGTTAAGGATGACCTTGGCAACATCTTAGGCAGCCAGACGGTGCCGGTGACCGTTCAGATTCCGGCCGAAGAGCCAACCTTGACCCTCATACCCCGTCCCGTCATAGGCCCGATCCCGCTCACCGTCACCTTCGACATGAATTGTCTGGAACCTGTCTCTCGCATCGATTTCGACAGCGATGGGAACGGGACAAACGACTTCCAGGGGACCTCTCTGACGGACAAACCGTTTACCTATGAAGTCAGGGGCCTTTTCTTCCCGAGGGTGACGGTAACCGATCAGTCAAGCAACACGCACACGAGGACGGCCATCGTCTGGGCAATATCTCGAGATGAGCTCGAAACACTTCTACAGTCGAAATGGACCGCCTTGAAAAATGCCCTTCGTTCCGGTGATATTCAGGGGGCGCTCAAGCACATTGTGATCGGTAAACGACCCACCTACGAACAGGTTTTTAACACCTTAAAGATCCCTTATAGCCAGATCGATCAGGTGCTCACTTCGATCACCTTCATCGAGATGAAGGGAGCGATCGCCGAATACGAGATGCTCCGCACCGAAGAGCAGGGAGAGTTTGCCTATCTCGTTCGCTTTGTTGTAGATGAGGATGGCATTTGGCGGATCGAAAGCTTTTAGAGGATGGGAGGGAAGAAGAATGAATGAATGGTACAAGAGATTTAGGTATACGATGCTTGGGTGCGTCATGCTGCTCCTGCTGCCAGGATGCCTTGGCCTCTTTGAGCCCCTTTTTGCGAAGGGGCCGTACAGGGGCAGAGTAATCGATACGGATACCAAGCAACCCATTGAAGGCGCGGCGGTACTGGCAGTCTGGTACAGCGTAACACCAACTATCGGCGACAAGGTGGACACCTATCTCGATGCCGAAGAGACGCTGACGGATAAAGACGGAAGATTCGTCATCGGCAAGCACGCACCCATCTCTTTCAGGCCGGGGTGGGTTCGAGGACCTGATATCACGATCTTCTATCCGGGGTACGGTTCTTATCCTCGCTACCATGCGGCTCCTAAAGTACCCCTGGGTGGCACCGTTGAATTGCGTGAAATGATGGCAAAGAAAGAACTGACCATAGAACTGCGGCACCTTACGACGAGAGAGGAAAGGCGTCGGATTGTGGAAGGCGCGATTCCGTTAACTGAGATTCCTCTGAAAGAGATTCCCAACTTAGGTGGGCTCGTAAATATCGAGAGAAAAGCCTTGGGTATTCCGCCATATGCTGCCGAATGAGGCAAAAAGGGAGGACTGAAGATGGCTTTTTCGCAAAGAAAAGTCTGTATTTTTCTAATCTGCATTGCCTGTGGCATTCTGCTTTGCCCTTCGCATAGCCACACCTTCGCAACGGCATCTCACAGTCTGATAAATCAAGCCGCGGTGCAAGGAGACCTGTCCTTTGAAAGCTTTCTCACTGATACACTTGGTTTCCTCTCAGGACGAAATACTGAAATAAAAAATGGTCGGAATGCCTCCAAATCAATCATGGACTGGATAAGAAGAGGCGGCGAGGCTGAGGACCAGCTCTGGTTCAACAATGGATTTGGCGAGTTCTTGGGAGGCATGGGTCGTTCTGCCAGGCACTTTCACCAGCCCATGCGCACCTGGGATCAGGCAGGTTTCAAGAGGACAATGCTCTCTTCGATACGCTGGGCGCAGAATCACAATCAGGCGCCCGGACGAAAAGCCTCCTGGTTTGATGCCAGAAACACATTCGTGACTGCTTTCAGTGTGCGAACTCACCAGGAGCGAAACGCCAAGCTTGCAGAAACCTTCCAGACCATCGGACAGGTAATGCATCTCATCTCGGACGCAGCCTCGGCACCACACGCACGAGACGAAAGCCACATCGGCACGTACACCTTTGAGGATTTCGTCGCGAAACGCCCTGACCTGATCTCGGGTTCGATCGGTTTCGATCCGACCATCCTCCAGTATCCAACGGGTGACGCAGATGCGCCGGTGCCCATTGCCTTCCTGTGGGACACAAACTTCTACACCGGCACCAATCCTCCCGGTCAGGCAGAGACACGCATAGGCTTAGCGGAGTTTACAAATGCCAATTTTTTCAGCCCCTTTACAATCTCCTATATAGCTTTTAAAGATCCTGAATTGCCCTTGCCTGCTATGGACAGGCTTGAGGATCAAGAGATACCGGCTCCTGACCCTCGCACAGGGAAAACCGGTAGATATCTCTCCAAGAAGCAGGACGGGGTAGAGGTTACACACATGGTCCGGGTATCAGGCCTCTGTCAATACGCCGGTACATCCTTTTACATGAGTCCAACCCTTGACGACAACGTGTATCGAGACTATGCCGACTATCTGATTCCCCGGGCCATTGGGTATTCAACCGGGATTCTCGACTATTTCTTTCGAGGCACAATAAAGATTGAGCCTCCGGACAGATTTGCTTATGCCTTAGCCCCCTATACGGAAGGAAACGCCGGGAAGTTCACCAAGATAAGATTCAAGGTGAGCAATGACACTGAGTATCCCAATCGGTCGGAAGACGCGGATGGCTCGGGTACGATGTGGGCGGTGGTCCGCTATCGCGTGCCGACCGGGGGCGAAAACCTTATCGAAAACCCCCACGCAGCATTATCCGATCCACGCTACGCCATCTCTCTCACGAAAACAGTCGATCTAACCCGCACACCGCAGGAGGTTTCCTTTGACTTCTTCGGCGCTGATTCGATCCCTACAAATGCCGCGGACATCTTCCTCTGGGTGGTCTGGCAGGGCAAGCTGGGTCAGGAAAGTGGAGCGACCATGGTCGGTGGCAAGGACTTGTTTGAGCCCGATCCGCTCACCTTCGCTAATGGCACCGACTACGATTGCTTTCAGCAAAACCTCCATCATGTTGCCGATCTCCTCAGTTTTCCCGACTACAGACCGCCTCTCCAATCTCAACGAGATGTGAATGGCGATGGTCATCAGGATGTTTTCGGAGCCTTTACAGACAACAGCATTTTTATCAAAACCTGCAGTTCCTCCGCACTCCAACCAGCCTCCCCAGATCTGTATGACTTCAAAGTTGCGTCGCAGGAAGCCGGGCCGATCAGCCCACAATACTCTCGTTTCATGCTTCTCCAGGACCAGCCCGTTTATGCCTTCACGTGGACCATTGGGAGTTCCGTCGAGATACCGACGGGGTCTGTCTACAACACCCCCAGAACCTTTTCTTTTCTCGTAGAGGGAAATCTTAACGACTACGCTCTTGATGCAAGCGGAGAGCCCAAGCGGCGGGTTGCACCCAGCTTCGTGTATCGGGGGGTGCCGACTTTCAGCTTTTATGTAATGGTGTATCAAGGTCTGCCCAGATTCCAACCCTGTGTTTCAAACTCTTTCCTCGTCCCCCAAACTTTTTCCAGGGTAGAGGGGCAACTGTCACCGGAACAGCCATAACAAAGGGAGGTATGAAATGAAGCGTTTGTTGCTGGGCGTGTCGGGACTCTTGGTCATGGCGGTGATTTCGGCGTTCAATGGGGTGGCCGAAGAGATCAGGTATATAGGGAAATTGAACGGCCAGGATGCGGCTGTGGTCACAGCCGGCTACGAAATTCAGGTTTCCGTAGGAACATCGATACCCGGCTGTGGCACAGTCACACAGATCACAGATACTCATCTAATCGTGGAACGAAGGCTATCAGACTCGGAAAAAGAAGCATTAAAACGCCAGGGGGCGGCGGCCTATAGCGTCATCGAGACCCACATTCCTCGGGAGGACCTGCGCCTGATCATCGGACCCTAGGGCAATGATCCGACGGTCCACCAGGGAGAGTAACGAGCTGCGGGGGCTTGCGACAGGGGGAGAAGAGGTCGGGTAGTCGATGGAGGTTTTCTGGAAAAAATTCCACCCAGAAAGGGCTGACCGTATTTGGTTCATAAACAAAAATCACGGTGGTTTGGAGTGCCCGGTTCTACTCAGAAAGACGGGGCAAACAAGACTCAATGGTGCTGCATCCCGTTAGCCCTTCCGCCAGAGAAAGGCACTGTCAGGGGCCACAAGGCAAGGTCACTGACAGGACTCCCGCAAGCGACGTAAGGACGCGCCTTGCCGGCTTGTGAAAAATGGCGTTTCATAACTACCCAACATTACATCTGTTTTCCGTGTCATTGTTTCAGCTCGTCTATGCCTTCGACCCAGATGCCCGGCAGCATAATCCCTTGAAACCTTTGACCTTTTTCCACCTGCCTCATGGTGTGGCAATCTGGTATTACCATTATGATATCAGGTAGTTGCGTCTCGATTTTTCCGGTTATCTACAACTTTTCAACAGAGGAAGTGGAAAACTCCGCTGCCAGGGTCGATAGGCTGTCATAAATCCCCTTTGATCACAGTCCGTTGGGCAGGTGTTCCTTGTCAGAGATCTAAGAAGGCAGCCTTTTGTCAATGCGATAGCAGCTTCCATGGTACCGCTTGGCTTGTTTCTTGAGGTCGGCGGCCATTTGTGTGATCTGGCCGTAGTGGGTAAAGCGGTTTGGCCTGCTGAAGGTAATTCCGATCGATATAGTCATGATGGGGAAGGTCCTTTTTGCGCCCTGCCTGTCCACGGACTCTATGTGCCCCTTACGGCGGTCTTCTGGGTCGTAAAAGGTGGGAATAATGCGATCGAAAGAGTCGATGATCTCCTGGGATATGGTTTCCACCGTAGCCCGATCCACGATGAACACAAGGTCGTCTCCGCCGATGTGCCCCACGAAGCTACCCACCCCCTGGCCGTTCTTGACGATGTTCAGAATAATCCGCGCACTCATCTTGATGACATCGTCGCCACGACTGAACCCGTAGGCGTCGTTGAAGGGCTTGAAATTATCCAGGTCGGCGTAGGCAAGAGCAAAATCTATGTTCCTGTCGATCCGTTCCTGTATCTGTTTGTTTATCGATATATTGCCCGGCAGGCGTGTCAGAGGGTTGATCTCCACAATCCGTTCCGACCTGGCAAGACAAAGGTTCAGCCGCATCTTCAGATCATTCAAAAGGTCACGTTTCCTGACGAAATCCTCGACAATGATCTCATCCCAGTTCAGGATGCCAGAGTCGTCGTCAATAATGGCGATCACGGGGAGTTGACTGAATATGGGATCACTTTTCAGGGTGTTCAGGAGGCGCACGCTGAGGAGGTCGGCCGACAGCATGTCGATTACCAAAAGGTTGGGGATCGCGTTGTAGATATAATCCAGGGCAGACTGGACCGTGTCAAAGGCCACGACACTCTCCTCACAGCCACAGGTTGACCTTGCCATCTCCACCAGCGATACGTCCCTGGAAATGACGACAATCGTTTTCACAATGTCAATTCTTCTGTGTCGAGGAGCAGGGGCTCCATCTCGGAGATCACCATCCTGAGCGAATCTTCGGACAGGCCGACCAGGTCCCATGCTACTGGGTTGATTAAAGGCAGGCCGCGGTCTCCGGCAAACCCGAAACCTCTCGCCCGAATGATCAGATCAGCCACGTGGACGATCGCGGTGGTGAGGGTGGCTCCTTTTGAAAGCTGAGGCCTGTGGTGATAGCTGATCGGCTCAATGAGAGCGGTGGGGAAATTCCACTTGGCCGCGATCCACGACCCCACCTGAGCATGGGTGGTGTCAAAACAGTCCTGCTCTGCCTGAGCGATACTGATTTTGTTTCGTTCCGCCAGCTCCATGGCCCGTTCGTATCGATCTGGGATCTGAAGGTAGAGGATGACCTTACCCAGGTCGTGAATGAGGCCCGCCACTGAAACCTCTTCCGGCTCTTTCACCCCTTTTTCCTTGGCAATAAGGCGGGCCACCACCGCGCACCCCAGCGAGTGCTCCCATAAGCCGACCATGGACTTTTGCATCAGGTCAAAGACGCTCACACCGAGAAGAAGACCCTTAACCACGTTGACTCCGAGGAGCACGACGGCCTGGCTGACCGATGATATCCGGCCGGGAAAACCGTACACCGGCGAATTGACCATCCTGAGGACCCTCGTGGTAAGAGCAGGATCGTTGGCGATAAAATCGCTGATTTCCGACAAAGAGATGCGGGGGTTGTCGATAACACCCAGTAATCGTTCCAGAACAGCTGGAATGGTCGGGAGGCTGTTGATGTTTTCTATCCTGGCCCGAAGCTTCGTCAGGTTTGAGCTACCCGTGTTCATAAAGACCTTCCAAATGATCGCGCATGATCCTCTTGAGGACAGCCAGACGGGGTTCGTTTGAGACGCCGGCAAATCTGTCCTCGAGGCCGCTGAGCATCTCGTCCTTTGGCGCAGCGGGTCCCGAAAGACCCTGAACAAATGCCCCCTGTATGTCCATACCCCTCATCTTGTCTATGAGGGCAACCGTCAACTCCGTATCCTCGGCGAGCATGACCGCGCCGCCCTTGTTCGTCACAGGTTTGGCCAGCTTCATACCCGGCCTGAGGTTATCTATCGATATTCTTCCCAACGAACCACCTCCAGAGGCTGTCCGAGCAAGGGCCCGGACTTTTCTCTTCTCCAAGATAATCGGCAAAAAGCCCGAAGAAGATAAACCCGCCCATCCAATTTTTAGTTACCCTGGACGGAGCCATCATTGGGGATTAGAATTAGCGTACGGGCGAGCGCCGGGCTCGCGGCAGGCATGCAAAGATCAGCTTCACGGAGGTCTGAAATGGTTGTGAGACAAATTAATTTCGACGGGTGTCTGTCCTATATCGTCTCATGCGAGAATACCGCTACGGCCATCATCATCGACCCCTCTCACGAGCTTGGGACCTATCTTGATTATGTGAAGGAAAAGGGGCTGAACGTTGCTTATGTCCTCGACACCCACACCCACGTTGACCACATCTCTCTCGCTCCGGAACTGGCAGATCACTTCGGGGCAAAGACGGCAATGCACGAAAATTACGAGGCACAGAGGCTCGTCAAAAGCGACACGCCCATCCCCCAAGATATAGAAGAGATAGTGGCTGAGAACAGGAAAAAGCGCGTGGACCGTGTGTTGAGCGATGGCGAGTCCCTTTCAGTCGGTACGGTCGCCTTTCGGGTCATGCTGACGCCGGGCCACACCGTGGATGCGATCTGCCTTCTCGGTCAGGGCAGGATCTTTACCGGAGATACGCTGCTGATAGGTCAGTGCGGAAGGACGGATCTACCCGGTGGCAGCTACGCGGCCATGCATAATAGTCTCTTTGAACGTCTCTTTCCCTTGTCAGATGAATTCATTATCTATCCTGCCCACGATTACAAAGGGAATATCAACTCCACCCTTGGTTACGAGCGGGTAAATAATGTGTGCCTGAATAAAAAGCGGACAGTGGAGGAATTCGGAACCTTTCTCAACGGCCTCTTTCCGCCGCTAAACTCCGAAGGCGGCAAGCTTCAGTGCGGACTGACCGCGCCGGCCCAGCCCTCTCCGGAGGGGGATCAAGAACTCAACCCCCTGATGAGAACCTTCTGCTTTTCTATGGAACAGTATCTCGAGCAGCCGCACGAGGAGACTTTGATAAGCCCGGATAGGCTGTTTAAAAGGCTGAAAGCAGGCGAGGATATACTTATTCTCGATGTCCGGGATCGTGATGAGCTGGTATCGACGGGATACATAGAAGGAGCTGTAAATATCCCTGTGGCTCAAGTGGCAAGCAGAATCGCCGAGCTGCCCGCCGATCTGGACAAACCTATCGTCGCCGTCTGCGAGAGCGGCGCACGATCGGGACACGCCGCCCTTTACCTTCGCGCTTATGGCTACAATGACGTCAAGAATCTCGAGTACGGCATGAGGGGTTGGAGGACAGAGGGCTATCCGTTGGTATATCCGGCTTAGAGGAAGTGCACCGCCGTGAGCCGTAAGCAGTGACTGGTGATCCGTTCAAGAACACTCGACGTCAGGGGCAGCCATCACGGCCGTGATCGGTGGCTGTTACCCGGCTCATTTGTGCTTGGAGTCTTATTGGCTTACCGTTCGCCGCTGACGGCTCACCCTTTTACACATTGAATCGTATGTGTAGGATGTCACCATCCCTCACGACGTATTCCTTGCCTTCCACGTGGATGAGACCTTTTTCTCTGGCTGCGTGCTCTGATCCGCATGTGATAAAATCATCATAGGACAGAGCTTCCGCCCGGATAAACCCACGCTGCATGTCGGTGTGTATTTTTCCTGCAGCTTCAATCGCCGTGGTACCAGCCGGGATGGTCCATGCCCGCATCTCCTTCCCGACAATGGTGTAGAAGGTAATCAAGCCGAGGACATCGTAGCCCACCCTGATCACCTTTTCGATCCCCAACTCGTTCATCTCATACAGATCCATGTACGAGGCCCGTTCGTCCTCTGCAAGAGAAGCAAGTTCTTCTTCCAATTTACCGCAGACGGCCACTGCCTTACGACCTTTTGCTATAGTCAGTGCTTCCAACCGTTCATCCAAAGGTCCGTTCAATCCGGCTTCGTCAACATTCGCAACATAAAAAACCGGCTTCGTGGTTATGAGATTGAAGGATCGCAGAAAAGCCTTCTGCTCTTCGCTAAACTCAGAAGAATCAACGAATTCGCCTTTCTCCAGGAAGCTGTGGATCTTCAGGAGAACCTCCTGCTCCTCCCCGTGCTTTTCCTTCGAAACCTTCGCCACACGCTCTATCTTCTTGAGCTGCTCCTCGACAATCTCGAGGTCGGAGATAACAAGCTCGGTCTCCACGATCTCTATATCGCGAGCAGGATCAATGTCCGAATAAACATGGGGAACGCTACCCGCCTGGAAGCAGCGCACGATGTGGGCGATGGCGTCCACGTTTCTGATATGGCCCAAAAAACGGTTACCCAGCCCCTCCCCCTTGTGGGCATCTTTGATAAGGCCGGCAATATCGATAAATTCAATCGAGGTGGGGGTCAGCTTTTCAGGATTGAGCAGTCGGGCCAACTGCTCCAACCGGTCGTCCGGCACCGGAACGATGCCTACGTTCGGCTCAATGGTGCAGAAAGGATACGGCTGTGCCGACACGCAGAGAGACGTCATGGCATTGAAAATCGTAGATTTTCCTGAATTGGGAAGTCCGACGATACCGCAGGAGAAACCCATAAATCACCTGAATGAGGGACCAGTGTTTAGTGGTTAGTGTTTGGAAAAGACAAACCCCAGTCTTGAACATTTTTTGCCTTGCACTCGATTCATAACACCCTCTTTGCGTTTTTACGTGCTTCCGGCCATTCACTAAAGACTAAACACCGTCTTTACACTCTATTATACATGTTCATTGCCTTTTCTTTGCCTTCATGAATAAACGTGTGTATGGCATCGGCAACCCTGTCGAGGATCTCTGATAGTTCGCCCAAACAGCCCTTAGGGAAACGAGAAAGAACATAATCCTCCGGCGCCATCACCGGATCCCTGCCGATCCCCACCTTGATGCGATAAAAAAAAGGAGACCCAAGGGTCTCCGCTATGGAGCGAACACCTTTATGACCCCCGTCCCCTCCGTTCCAACGGATCTTGATCCGGCCGAACTCCATGTCCATATCATCATGAACCACAATGATCTGCTCGCGAGGAACCCCGGCCCATCCCACAATGGATGAAACCGGTCCCCCTGAAAGATTCATGAACGTATCAGGCTTTGCCAGGACTATGCCCTGCCTTGCGTCCTTGCCCACGATACAGCCAAACACCTTCCGTTCGAGGGCGATAGAGCATCTGTCCGCGAACCTATCCACCACAAGGTAACCGATATTATGCCTTGTATAGGCGTAGCGTGCCCCCTTATTGCCCAGGCCGGCGACCAGATACAAAAGATCCGCCTCTATCCGGCTTTCTCGGCCGTCTCACCCGCTGGAGCCGTTACCTCTTCCTTCTCAGGCGGCGTCACCCCGACGATGGCTACATCGGGATGCTCCAGAAGTTTCGTTCCCGGAAGGGATATCTCGTGCACGTGAATCGAGTCACCGATATCAAGCTTGGAAATGTCAACCTCTATGGCACCCGGTATCTGTCCCGGGAGACTCTCCACCATGATCGTTCTCAGGTGCTGTTCAATGACACCACCCTTGGTAACCCCGATCGGTTCACCACCAATAAGATGGATGGGCACCTCGACCTGAACAGAGCGCTCCATGGATACCTGTAGAAAATCGACGTGGAGCACCTTTCCGGTGATACTGCGCTGGGTTTTTTTCAGCATTACCGGTTTCTCCTCGGTCCTTCCCCCCTCTTCCATCTCGATCTTGATGAGGGTATTGCTCTTCACGTGATGTTGAACCAATCGCCACTGCCGGTCCGATATGGTCAACGGCACAGGCACCACATCTTTGCCGTAGATAATGGCGGGGATAACGCCATCCCTTCTCAGCTTCCGGGCCAGGCCCTTTCCTGTTCCGATCCTTTTCTGCGCTTGTATGCGTACTTCGTCCATGTATATGCCTCCTAAAACACAAATGGGAAAGATCAGTCTTTTCCCTACACAAAAAGTGAGCTCACCGAGAGCCCGTAGCGAATCCGGCGTATCGCTTCACCGAGAATGGGCGAAACGTCGAGGACCCTGATTTTATTCGATTGTAGAGCCTTTTCACGAAGCGGAATGCTGTTGGTCACGATCAGTTGACGTATAGGTGAAGCCTCCAGCCTCTCAACAGCATTTCCGGACAGCACTGCATGGCTACAACAGGCATATACCTCTCGTGCCCCATCCCTGATCAACGCCTCTGCAGCCTGAACGATGGTCCCTCCCGTATCGATCATGTCATCGAGGAGGATACACTTCCTATCTTTAACGGCTCCCACAATATGCATGACCTTTGAGACATTGGCTGCTTCCCTTCTTTTGTCAATGATGGCGATCGAAGCATCCTCTAATCTCTTCGCAAACTCCCTGGCCCTTTCCACGCCCCCGGCATCCGGCGAGACCACCACCACTCCTGAACTAAACTGCCGAAGGTATTCGAGCTGAACAGGCATGGCATAGAGATGATCGACGGGCTTGTCGAAAAACCCTTGTATCTGGCCCACGTGGAGATCCATGGCCAGGATTCGGGATGCGCCGGCTTTTTCAACAAGATCAGCGACCAGTTTGGCCGAGATCGGCGCCCGTGGGGTCACCTTTCTATCCTGCCTTGCGTAGCCATAGTAGGGCATAACCACGTTGATTCGCGAGGCTGAAGCCCTCTTGAGTGCATCAATCATGATAAGGAGTTCTACAAGATTATCATTCACGGGAGGGCAGGTAGGCTGGATGAGAAACGTATCCATACCTCGAACCGATTCCTCTATCTCAACCTGTATCTCTCCATCGCTAAAGGTCCCTACTTTGGCCCTGCCTATCTCGATGCCCAGATACTGGCAAATCCTCTCTGTAAGCGCCCTGTTTCCATTCCCACTGAAAACTCTCAGCTTGTCCAAGTCCCCTCCCAAAAAAAAGCTGGGGTGGGAGGATTCGAACCTCCGAATCCGGGCTCCAAAGGCCCGTGTCTTACCGCTTGACGACACCCCAATCTTTAGCAACAAATCCAAAACCCGAAACACTAAACTCTAAATAAGCTCACATGTCCAACACACAAAACTTAAGACAGTACACTTTTTGAATTTTAGGTTTGTTTAGGATTTAGAGTTTAGTGTTTAGAGTTTAAACCATTT
>DCUF01000016.1 GCA_002328485.1 Deltaproteobacteria bacterium UBA2221 | reverse complement strand
AGCCCAGGAGGCGGTGAGGGAGAAAATCAAGTAACAAGGCCAACGGAAGTACTCCGGGGGCCAACCGAAATGAACAATGGTTTAGGAGGTTTCATGTTCGGGCTCTTCAAGAACGAAGAACTCCATATCGAAATCAGACCCGCTTGTCCCAAGTGTAAGAAGGAATTTATGCTTGATCTGAAGAAATTCCTCCCCGGCAAAACCCATAGATGCTTTGCTTGTGGAACGGTTGCATCCTTCGATCCGTCTCTTGCCGAGAGGATTCAGAAGCAGATTGCGGATCTGGAAACGTCGATTCGGGAGCTTCACCAGAATTTCAGCGACAAAGTGTGACAAAGACTAAGGATAGGGGGTGTGGGACAGGCCTGCGCCCCCTATCCTTGTGTCAGCAGTTCAGCATGTTGTGGATCTCTTCCAGAAGGGCCTCTTTCGCCATCTCTTTCGGAATCCCCGCCCGTTTGACTGCCCCCTTTTGAAAAAGGATGGCCTTGTCCGCTCCGAACGCGACGCCCAGATCGGCGTGTCGCGCCTCGCCGGGACCGTTCACCTCGCACCCCATGATAGCAACGTCGAGATAGGAATCTATGGAGGCGACATCCCTCTCAAATTCCTCAACGATCTCGTTGAGACGCGTCCGGCAGCGGCCGCACGTAGGACAGGAGATGATGTTGATACCTCGTTTTCTTAGACCCAGTCCCCGAAGAATGTGGTACCCGGCTATTACCTCATAGGTCGGATCTCCGGTCAACGACACCCGTATCGTGTCTCCAATGCCGTGGTAGAGCAGAGCCCCGATCCCTACAGCCGACTTGATTGCCCCTGAGAAGGGGGGGCCTGCCTCGGTAATCCCGATATGAAGAGGGTAGTCTGACACAGCCGAGAACTTGTGATAGGCCGAGAGAGACTGAAGTACATCCGATGCCTTCAACGAGACCTTCAGTTGTTCATGTCCCACATCTTCAAAGACCTTGACATAGTACAGGGCGCTTTCAACCATGGCATCTGCGCCCGGCTCGCGGTACTTCCTCAGGATGCGTTTTTCCAAGGACCCGATGTTTATCCCAATCCTGATAGGTGTACCAGTCTGCTTCGCAATACTGGCCACTTCCTTGATCTTGCGCATATTGTTGATCGTACCAGGGTTGATTCTCACGCAGTCAATGCCCTGCTCCATCGCCCTCAAAGCAATGTTATGATTGAAGTGCACGTCCCCTATAATCGGGACACCGATCTCTCGCTTCAGAAAAGGGATAATCTTACAGGTTTCCTCCTGAGGCAGGGCTATCCTTATCAGCTCGCACCCAACGCGTTTCAGAGCTCTCGCCTGATCCGACGTGGCCTGGAAATCTTCAGGATTGGTCTTGAGCATCGATTGCACCGAGATAGGGCTTGTACCGCCAATCGGCACTCCACCCACCGTGATCGACCTTGTCTGTCTTCTTTCTATCATAGGGCTTCTTCTTCTCTCACCACCCGCGTCTTTATATCGCGAATAAGGCTTTCGAAGACAGGGAGGACATCCGTCCTGAAGCGCCCGGCCACCAGGACAACCATAATGTCATCACCAATCTTTAGGTTACCGTCATTGATCCAGACCCTAATCCCCACTATGCCATCCTTCCGGCTATATTCCTGCACGAGGGATCGGAGAAGGTCTTCGTCATGACCGAGCAGCATGCCTCTCACGGGCTCTCCCTTCTTTGAGGTTGCCCTTACAATTCCATTGTGCACCAATATCATACCCAACCCCTCGGGTGGGCTCTTCGCTTTGATCTCTTTCATCCATTCTTCTATCATTGTAAAATCCTCGCTTTCTTAGCCCCTTGATCGTATCGACTGTACCCTATTTCAAGATTTCTTGTCAAACCCTGGGTTTTTCATTGCCCCTCTCACGAAGAGAACCCTCTGAACAACGGTTACGTGAGTAAGAACGGCCAGAATAACGACGACTATAGGTAACACGCCAAAACATAGTCCCAATACCAAAAGAATCAACCGCTCCGGCCGCTCCATGAGCCCATTCTTACAGCTTATCCCTTCCGCCTCGGCACGAGCCCTTGCGTATGGAATGGCCGCAACACCCACGGAGGTGGCACCCGCGAGCATCACGAAAAAAGAATCGTGGATCCGAAGAAAAAACAGTAAGATGCCAAGCATCACGAAGAGATCACTGTAGCGATCCAAAACCGAATCAAAAAAACCCCCAAAGGGGGATACGGTGTTGGTATTCCGAGCAACAGCACCGTCCAACACGTCAAGAATGCCTGAGAAAAGAAGCAGTATTCCGGCGAGTAACAGACGACCACTGGCAATGCAGGCAGAGGCAATCAGAGCAAAGAGGAACCCCGCAAGGGTTATGGCGTTTGGCCTGATGTTTCGGCCTCTAAACAAAAAGCGGTACAGTTTAAATGCTATTGGGTCAAGGGAATGGCCGACTTTAGAACTCAGCAAGGGCAGCTCCTAACTCAACCTCTCGCCCCTTATGAACTCCTCTACCATCTCTCTCGCAATGTTGTCAGGCACCTGTTTTATGGGATGTTTCATGGTATACGCCGATATCGATTCGAGGACGCCACCTATGCCTCTGTCCCGAGCGATCTTGCAGCACCGAATGGCATCAATGACACATCCTCCGCTATTGGGTGAGTCCTCCACAGACAGTCTCAATTCGAGATCGATCGGGATATCACCAAATATCCTGCCTTCCATTCGCAGAAAGCAGATCTTGTTGTCACACTGCCAGGGCACATAGTCTGACGGCCCTACATGAATATTCTCCGATTCGATCGGCCTGTCCAGCAATGACTGCACCGCCTCTGTCTTGGAGATCTTCTTGGACACAAGTCGATCTCTGTTAAGCATATTCAAAAAATCCGTATTGCCGCCCGTATTCAACTGGTAGGTGCGGTCGATCTTGACCCCTCGCTGGGCGAAGAGCTTTGCCAAGGTGCGGTGAATTATGGTCGCCCCCATCTGAGACTTCACATCGTCCCCGACGATTGGTATGCCTTTTTCCCTGAACCTCTCCGTCCAGACTGGATCGGATCCGATGAAGACCGGCATGCAGTTGATGAGGCTGACACCTGTTTCCAGACAGCATTGGGCATAGAATCGGGCAGCCTCCTCAGAGCCGACCGGCAGATAGTTAATCAGTATATCGACGCCCCGCTCCAACAATATCTTTTCCACGTCCTCAGGAGGACGGTCCGAAAGCACGAATCGTTTGTGTTGGGGATACTCCTCCATATGTGGAGAAATCCCATCGAGAGGATTGCCCATTGATACGGTCACCGGATCAAGGATGAGATCCGGTGCTATGGGCTTCGTGCAGTTTGGGGGTGCAAAGATCGCGTCTCGAAGGCTTTTGCCCACCTTACGCTCGTCTACGTCGAAGGCGGCAACGAACTTGATGTGTTCGGCAGAATACCCACCAATATCCGCATGCATGAGGCCGCTCACGTCCGACCCGTTCCGTTTCGCATAGTAATCGATTCCCTGTATCAACGCGCTCGCGCAGTTGCCTACTCCCACAATGCCGACTCGGATTTCTCCCATGAAGATCCTTTCAATTTCTGTTTTATTTTGCCGCTCCTGTTCAGCGACCTCGATCCATTCTATAGCTAATGAGGGAAATTTGAAACCGATTTTTGTTACAATGTTTGGGACGTATACCCTTAGGGGGAGATTCAGACAGGAAAAACACAGCGATCACGCCCGAGAGGACACCATGGACCGATCTGAGGCCGAGAAGGAAATACAGCAGCTGAGGGCAGAAATAGAATACCACAATCATCGATATTACGTTCTGGATGACCCTGTCGTCTCAGACACCGAGTTCGACAGGCTGATGCACCGGCTAACCGAGCTTGAGCGCAGTTTTCCAGACCTCATCACACCAGCGTCACCCACCCAGAGGGTGGGGGCACAACCTTTGGGCCAGTTCGCGACAGCCCCACACACCATTCCCATGCTGAGCCTGGCGAATGCTTTCAAGGAAGAGGAGGTGAGGGAATTCGACAGCCGCGTTAGAAAGCTCCTCGATACTTCTGACGTCGATTATGTCATTGAGCCAAAAATAGACGGACTGGCCGTGGAACTCGTTTATGAGAAAGGAGAGTTTATCTCAGGCTCCACGAGAGGCGATGGGTATACCGGAGAGGATATAACCCAGAACCTACGCACCATTCATACCATCCCCATGCGCCTCTTCTCACACCAGGACATCGCGATCCCTGACAGATTGGAGGTACGGGGTGAGGTCTATATGGGCAAACAGGAGTTTAGAGACCTGAACAAGAAGCGAGGGCTTACGGGTGAGCCGATATTCGCGAACCCTCGAAATGCTGCCGCGGGATCGCTCAGGCAGCTCGATCCAAGAATTTCCGCCCAGAGAAGGCTCCGGATGTTTTGCTACGGGGTAGGACAGATGCTCGGGTTCACCGCCGAGACCCACTATCAATTCCTTGAATTGCTCAGGAAATGGGGGTTCTACGTCAATCCCCTTATACGACTCTGTTCCGGAATCGAGGAGGTTATTACCGCCTACGGTCGGCTTTCCGGCATGCGGGAGGAACTGCCGTACGAGATCGACGGAACGGTCGTCAAGGTCAATCGCCTCGATCTTCAGGAACGACTGGGTAGTGTTTCCCGGGCCCCTCGCTGGGCCTTGGCCTATAAATTCGAGGCTTATGAAGAGACAACCGTGGTTGACGATATAATAGTTTCCGTCGGGAGGACAGGGGCGCTTACCCCTGTGGCCATCCTGAAGCCGGTCGTTATCGGAGGCGTGGAGGTAAGTCGTGCGACGTTACACAATGAGGACGAAATCGCTCGAAAAGATATAAGAAAAGGGGACACGGTTTTGGTCACCCGTGCGGGGGACGTTATTCCTGAGGTGATCAAAGTAATCCTGGCTAAACGGACAGGCACTGAGGTTCCCTTCAGGATGCCCGAATACTGCCCTGTTTGCAAGGAGAAGGTCGTCAGGGAAAGGGACGAAGCGGTAAGAAGGTGCGTGAATATGAACTGCCCCGCCCAGATTAAGGGTAGGATCCGCCATTTTGCGTCCAAAAGGGCGATGGACATCGATGGACTGGGGACGAAGCTCGTGGAACAGCTCGTAGAGAGTGGACTCGTGAGAAATGTCGCTCACGTCTACGAGGTAAGAAAGGAGGATCTCGTCGGCCTTGAGCGGCTGGCCGATAAATCGGCGGGCAACATCATTGCTTCAATAGAGCGTTCCAAGAACCCCACATTCTCCCGTTTTCTCTACGCTTTAGGTATTCCCCATGTGGGTGAACATATAGCCGATCTTCTTACCGAAAGCTACACAGATATTCACCTCCTCATGAACGCCCAGGAGGGGGAACTGATGAAGATTCCGGAGATAGGGCCCGAGGTTGCAAACAGTATCGTCACCTTTTTTGAAGATGGAGAGAACAGAGAGAGTATCGAGCGGCTCCTTCGAAAGGGGGTCGACATTATATACAAAAAGACGGCACTATCAGATGCCTCTCTTGTGAACCCCATGGCGGGAAAGGTGTTCCTATTCACAGGCGCCCTGACGAGTATGACGAGAGAAGAGGCAAGGAAAAAAGTTGAGTCCATGGGGGGACGAACCGCCGCATCCGTGAGTAAGACTGTGGACTACCTGGTTGTCGGGGAAGGAGGGGGCACCAAACTCGAAAAAGCGAAGGCCCTCGGTATAGACCTGCTTGACGAGGCAGCATTCTTAAAGATGGTTACTGGTCCAAACAGTCCATAGATTTGACTCCCCGAGGTTCATCCTTCTTCGCAGCCGCATGGAGGTAAGGTTTTTGTTGCAATCGACGATAATATCTTGTGTTGCGGGATTCGAATACCAACCCCGAGAGGGCGCTTATGATTGATAGTATACGACAGAAAGTGGAGGGGATACGGGATTTCCTGCCTCCTATCCCCCTGGTAATGAACGAGCTTGTTCAACTCCTGAATCAGGATGACGTGGACTTCAAGGCACTGGCCGATGTTATATCAAAGGACCCCTCGATGACCATGAATGTCCTTCGCATCGCCAACTCGGCATTCTACGGTCTACCCAACAGGGTGAACAGCCTCGATCACGCCGTAGCCATGCTGGGCATCAAGGAATTGACATCTCTTTGCATGTCCTGTGGAGCAGCATCCGCCCTTGCCCCGAGCAAAAAGGGACAGAAGACGATGGATCTTCGATCCTTCTGGAGGCATTCAGTGGCCACAGGGGTCATCGCCCGCATGTTCGCAGTGGAGTTCGGGTTGCCAACGAGCAACCTCTATCTTGGCGGGTTGATGCATGACGTCGGCATGGTGGTTCTCGACAGGTTCTTTCACCCCCTCTACACGAAGATCGTCGAGGTTACTTTCAAAGAGAACATGCCCGTCATCGATGCAGAAACGCGGGTCCTTGGGGAAACTCATGCGAAGATAGGCGGCTGGCTCATGGAGAAATGGAAGCTACCCCCACTCTTCTGCGAGATTGCCTCTTTTCATCACTCCATCGAGGAGTCTTCTGGAGAACACCGGATGATAGTGAGTGTCGTTTCCTTAGCCAACCAGGTTTCAAGGCTGACAGGTTTCGGTTTTGGGGGTGATGAGACAGGAATGGTTATCTCCGAATCGAGCGCATTTCAGTTCATTGCAAAAGCCCATCCTAATTTAGAGAACATGGACGTGGCCAAGTTCGTCATGGACCTGGACCGGGCAGACGGCGAGATATCAGAGCTTGAACGGATGATGACAAATGAGTAAGCCTTTGACAAATCAGGAATTTTCCGCCCTCAGGGATTATATCTATAAGAAAGCCGGCATCTTCTTTACCGAAAAAAACCGCTTCATACTCGAGATGAGAATCGAAGAAATATTGAACGAAACAGGCTACAAGAGCGTCACCGAGTATATGCGGGCTCTGGAGGATTACAAAACCTCGTTCACCGAGTGGAATCGCCTCATGAACAAGGTTACCATAACCGAAACCAGCTTTTTCCGGGATAAGTACCAGATTACGGCCATCGAAAAGAATGTACTCCCCGAGATCATAAAGCGGAGAGAACAAAACGGTAGCAGACAGCTTCGTATCTGGAGTGCCGCCTCCTCCTCCGGGGAAGAGGCCTATACCATGGCTATTCTTCTCGCCGAACAGTTGAAGGAAGCGGTGGGACGTTGGAACATAGCTATATATGCCACCGATATCAACGAGAATGCCCTCGCGGCCGTCCGTGCGGGAGTCTATTCTTCTTATTCGCTCAGAAACACTGCGGAGGATATCAAAAGGAAGTACTTCAATAAGTTGCCCGATGACCGCTATGAGATAAAAGACCACCTCAAAAAGATGGTTTTGAGCGAGAAGTGCAATCTCATGGACTATAACGCCAGCAGAAGATACAGCAAGATCGATCTGATTCTCATCAGAAATGTTCTGATCTATTTTGATCAGGTATCAAAAGCGAAGGTGCTCCAGATGTGCTACGAGAACCTCAACGAGAAGGCTTTTCTCTTTCTGGGCCATAGTGAAACTATTTTCGGAATCGCTAACAACTTCAAGCTGGTTAGCTTCGTCAACGCCTTCGCCTACATGAAGTAGACTAACTTCAAGGCAGACTCTGTCACTCCTCCCCTGCGCCTGGTCCATAAGAGGCTTGTGGACGCTTCGTTCCCCTCGCAAATGGGGTAGAAGAGGTCCCTTAAAGGGCAGAAAGGCCGTAGCACCCACAGGGGAGGCTGTTCCATGGGCTCATCTTCGCCCCGCCCTCCTTAAGATGTCCGTCTCTTGTCTTCCGTGAGGGGATAGTTTGCCAGCTTTGCGGCCGAAAGGGCGACGTGACCCTGATGATTTAGCCTCCGGTGGGGCGAGGGGGAGGCCCCGACGGCTTCGCCAGTGGAGGGGACGACGTGAGCCCCAATTATAAGTTGAAGAATGGGCCTCATTCATAGATAATAACAAAGTCTCTATGGACTGAGCGGCGGTCGACCGGTCAACTTCAAGCGAGGGAACGATGAAAGCAATCGTCGGGGGCACATCGCTTCTCGATTCGTCTCTTTTTGGGGAGTGGGATGAACGAAATATTCAAACACCTCATGGAGAGGTCCAGGTCAGACAGGCGGGGGGGTTTGCATTTCTGCAGCGGCATGGTCGAAAAAAGGTACCCCCCCATGTCATCAACCACCACGCAAACATCTGGGCTTTGAAAACCATCGGCGCCACAGCCGTTATGGCCATCAACTCCGTCGGCAGTATGAAGATTGCACTGAAACCAGGATCGTTCGTCATCCCCAATGATTTCATGGCCCCGTGGGTGATCCCCACCTTCTTTAATTCCCAAATGCGTTTCACCATCCCCTCTTTGGACCCGGCCCTGTCAGGCACCCTGAGAAACCTCTGCGAACAACTCGGTCTTCATGTCACGTGGGGTGGGGTTTACGCGCAGACCCTGGGACCTCGATTTGAGACAAAGGCTGAGATCAATTTTCTTCGCAAGTACGCGGATATTGTGGGAATGACCATGGCGTCAGAAGCGACCCTCAGCGCTGAATGCGGGATCCCCTATGCCAGCCTTTGCTCCGTTGACAACTATGCAAACGGAATCGCTCGGAAGCCGCTCACCATGCAAGAGGTCGAGGATAACGTAAGATCGAACCGAGACACCATCGAATTGTTGATTGGGACGCTTCTCGGAGCGGATATTCCCTCATGAGTGGTCGTATCTTAATCAAGAATGTGCTTCTGGACGGCACAACCCAGGATATCCTGGTAGAGGACGGCACAATAGCGGCGACAGGAGACTCGCTTCGCGGCCCTGTCGATAGGGTCATCGATGGAAGAAATAAAGTTGCCCTCCCCTCTCTTATCAATGGGCACACCCATGCGGCCATGACCCTTTTCCGCGGATACGCTGACGACATACCACTGAAGCGCTGGCTTGAGGAGAAGATCTGGGTCTTGGAGGCAAAGCTCACGGAGGAAGACGTTTACTGGGGGACAAAACTCGCCTGCCTTGAGATGATCAAGAACGGTATCACCGTTTTTAATGACATGTATTGGCACTTTGACGGTACAGCCAGGGCCGTCTGTGATATGGGTATGAGAGGGATTATCAGTGCGGTCCTTATCGACATGTTCGACCCAGGTCAGGGCGAAAGACAGATAGCCCTCAATGTGGAGCTTTACGAAAAGGCCAAGAGGTACCTGCCCCACGCAGTCTTCGCTCTTGGGCCTCATGCCGTCTATACCGTCTCAACAGAGAGCCTGGGCTGGGTTCGGGATTTTGCGGAAAAGAACGATCTCCTCATTCATATGCACATTGCGGAAACCGAGGGCGAGGCAGTCTTCAGTCGGGAGAAATATGGTCTCTCCCCTGTCGAATTCCTGAGCGATATAGGATTACTGTCGGAGAGGTTCGTGGGATGCCACGGATGCTGGCTCGATGATTCCGACTGCGATATACTGATGAAACATGGTGCAAAGTTGGTTCACAATCCGGTGTCGAATCTGAAATTGAGCGTAGGAAAGTTGTTCCCCTACCACCTTGTGTCGCAGAAAGAGATACCCTTCTGCCTTGGAACCGACGGATGTTCGTCCAACAATCATTTAGACATGATCGAAACGATGAAATATGCCTCCCTTCTGGCGAAGTTCTCCACAGGAGACCCAACCTTCATGCCCGCTGAAGAGGCGTTCGACCATGCTACACAAACGGGGGCCGAGATATTCAGGCTTGGCGAATGGAGGGTAGCCGCGGGGAGTCAGGCCGACATCATCCTTATCGACCTGGACAGGCCGGAATTCGTGCCCAATTTCGACATGAAATCCGACATAGTTTACTCGGCCAACGGCAGCGCAGTCGATACCGTGATCTGCATGGGCCGCATACTGATGGAGAACCGACATGTCGAGGGGGAAGAGGTAATCTGCCGCGAGGCGGCGCGTGTAGCTCGGGAGCTGGTCGTACGGTGAAATTCGTCTGCGATGTGATGCTCGGAAAACTGGCCAAATACCTTAGACTACTGGGCCTTGATGCGGTCTATCTTAAGAATTCAGCCCAGCTCAAAGACATCAGCGGGTCAAAAGAATCGTGGGTTTTTGTCACGAGAAGGACAAATGCGACCGGGGCGCCCGCAAGCATTGTCGTTCGGTCCGAATTGGCTCGCCGTCAGGTGACCGAGCTCAAGCCTATTCTACGACCCCTGATTGACCCTTCGCAGGTGTTGAATAGATGCATCGAGTGTAACGTTCCTCTGGAGGATGTCGAGAGGGGCGAGGTCGAACATAGGGTTCCTGAATTTGTCTTCCATCATTATAAGAGGTTCAGAAAGTGTGCCTCCTGCAACAGGATATACTGGGAGGGATCACATGCTCGCCACATGACGGGGCTGCTCAAGGAGTTACTGGATTAGTTTGAACGTTTTTCCTTTCGACAAAGTGATCGGGCATCTCGAAGAATACTATGGGGAAGATGTCCCTGCACTCACCAGGATGGCGGCCCAGCGCCGAGATCCTTTTCTGGTGCTCGTAGCGTGCCTGCTCAGCCTCAGGACAAAGGACGAGGTCACCGATCAGGCGATGGCGCGCCTTCTCACAAGGGCGACCCGTCCCGAAGAGGTAGTTGCCGTGCCGACCGGGGAGTTGGAGAAAATCATCTATCCCGTCGGTTTCTATCGAAATAAGGCGCGTGTTCTACAGGAAGTGTCTCAAACCATCATCGACTCTTACAAAGGGAAGGTACCTGATAGTATCGATGAGCTTTTAAAGTTGAAAGGTGTGGGTAGAAAAACAGCCAATATCGTTCTTACCGAAGGGTTTCAGCAGCCCGGCATTGCCGTGGACACCCACGTTCACCGAATCTCAAATCGTTTCGGTGCTGTCTATACGAAAACCCCTGACGAGACCGAGAAGGCACTGCGTGCACTCCTCCCCCTGAGGTATTGGATCAGATACAACGCACTCCTGGTAACCCATGGAAGGAGGACATGCGCTCCCATCTCACCTTTCTGCAGCAAATGCCCCGTTGTGCACTATTGCAGCCGTGTCGGAGTTGTCAAATCTCGATAGAAGACGCCATTTCTATTTTGCCTTTACAAAGATAGGTTTTTTTGCTAACTTTGCTAACCATGAAAATTCGGGTATTTTTCGCGATTATCTTCCTTCTTTTCACCGCCCAAGTCCTTTCGGCCCAGCAGCAAGATAAGATCGCACGGGTTGAGATCGTAGGGAACGAACGCATAGACAAAGGGTTCATCGTCAACGCCATCAGAACCAAAGAAAACGAGATTTTCGACAGCGAAAAGATCCGGGAAGACATAAAGAACGTCTATAAGACCGGATTCTTTAGTGACGTTCAGGTCGACTCGAAGGAAAGCCCCGAGGGCAGAATCATAACATTCGTGGTCGTCGAAAGGCCCCCGATAAACAGCATCTACGTATCGGGGAATAAAAATGTCAAGACCAGCGACATACGGGATAAATTAAAGGTCAAAACCAACTCCGTCCTCAATACGGAAAAATTGCGGGAGAGCGTGGAGGAGATCCGAAAACTCTATTCGGAGAAGGGCTATTACGCGACGAAGGTGAGCTACACGGTCGACTATCCCGAGGGGTACCGGGCTGATGTCCGTTTCTCCATCGAAGAATCCGAGAAGGCCGTAATTCGGGCTATCACCTTCAAAGGTAACAAACAGTTCAGTGCCAGTAAGCTGAAAGACGTTATGCGGACAAAAGAAAAAGGGTTCTTTTCTTGGATAACCAATTCCGGGGTCCTCGAAGAAGAGACGCTATCCGACGACAAAAGGATGCTTGAAGCCTTCTATTATGACAACGGGTATGTGCGGGCAAAAATAAGTGCACCAGAAGTAACGTTTTCCACGGACGGCAGAACCATCACCATAGCTTTTTCAATTGATGAGGGCAGCGTTTACAAGATCGGGGATGTGTTCTTTAAAGGCGATCTCCTCTTCCCTAATCATCAGATTCTTCCTAAGTTAAAAAGCAAGAAGGGCGAGACATTCCGAGCATCTCTTTTTCAGACAGACATGCTGACACTGATTGACCTGTATCAGGATGAGGGTTACGCCTTCGTGGACGTCGATCCGCTCACTGAGGTACACGACGAATCGAAGACCATGCACATAACATTTAATATTACAAAAGGGCCGGAGGTCTTCTTCAACAGAATCAATGTGATTGGGAATATCAAGACGAGAGACAAGGTGGTACGACGGGAACTCCGGTTCGCGGAAGGAGAGCGGTATTCTGCTTCCAAGCTCAAGGAGAGCAAGAGGAGACTCCGCAATACGACCTATTTCAAAGAACTTGACCTTAAGACGGTAAAGACGGACGAGCCCGATAAGGTGAATCTCGATGTTGTCGTGGAGGAAAAACCGACCGGCTCTCTTTCCTTCGGGGTGGGATACAGCTCTTACGAGAAAGTCATGGTGACCGGCTCCATTTCACAGGCAAACCTCTTCGGCACCGGGCGCAGAATCTCTCTGGAAGCGGCGTTAGGAAGCGTAACCCAAGATTTCAATCTCTCCTACATCGAGCCCTACCTTTTCGATAAGGATCTTTCAGCCGGGATCAACGCCTTCAACATGACTCGTTCTTTTGATACGTATGACTACGACTCCACCGGGGGAAGCGTCTTCCTTTCTCGACCGCTCACTGATTTCACAAGGGTTGGAGCTAAATACAAATTTGAAAGTGTAGATGTGACAAATATTGCTGATGATGCCAGCTCTTACATAAAGGAGCAGGCAGGAAGCGCAACAACAAGTAGCGTCACCCTCTCGATCTCAAGAAATACTATCGATGATGTCCTGAATCCTTCTAAGGGTGATATTGCCGAGGCGTCTTTTGAATTTGCGGGCGGTCCGTTTCTTGGAGATAACGATTTTTACAAGGCCATCGCAAGTTATGGTCGCTACATACCGTATAAATTTGGCAGCGCCTTTTTTATAAGGGCGACCGCAGGAACGATCAGATCGTATGCCGGGGACGAAGTGCCCGTGTATGAGCGTTTTTTCGTCGGCGGCATCAACACCGTCCGTGGGTTCAAGTATGGAGAAGCGGGGCCCTTGGATGAAACCGGTGAGGTTATTGGCGCGAAGAACGAATTGATTTTCAACACCGAGTGGATTTTCCCCATTTATGTACCGGCTGGGCTGAAGGGGGTTGTCTTTTTCGACGCAGGCCATGGTTTCAATGACGAAAAGGGGTTTCTTTTGGATGGGATACGAACAGGGGCTGGATTCGGAGTTCGTTGGTTTTCGCCTCTCGGTCCGATACGCCTCGAGCTAGGATTCAACCTCAGCCCGAAAAAGGGTGAGCGTGGCAACGTATTCGATTTCATGATCGGTCGATCATTCTAAGGAGGTATTATGACAAAGTGGTTGGTTACGGTTGTTATTATCATAGCTCTTGTGGCGCCGCTCTCCGTGAAGGCACAGAGTTCTGCGGTCGTCAAGATAGCTTATGTCGATTTACAGAAAGTCATGATGGAGTCTGATAGAGGGAAGGAAGCAAAGAAGAGCCTGACCGAAGAAGCCGACAAGCTGAAGAAAACCCTTACCCAGAAACAGGACGAGCTCCAGAAATTGAAAGACTCGATTGAACGTCAGGGCGCCACCATGGCCCCGGAGGCAAGGGCCGAAAAGGAGAAGCAGTACCAGACAAAATTGAAGGACTACCAAAGAATCGCCAGCGACTACCAGACCGAGCTCCAGCAAAAAGATATGGAGTTCACTTCCAAGATACTAAAGGATCTGGAAGACATCATACGGGTAGTGGGCGACAATGATAAATACACCGTGATCTTTGAAAAAAGCCAGGCGGGTATCCTCTTTGCGACTCCTTCGATCGATATTACCGATAAGGTTATTGCTCGCTACAACGATTTTCTAAAGAAACCGACGGCCCCCGCAAAGAAGAAGTAATGATCAGCCTGGGGGAGATTGCCGCAAGGGTCGGTGGTGACCTTTACGGTGACGGGAATCAAAGTATATCGGGCGTTTCCGGAATCAGAGAGGCGGCTGAAGGAGAGATAACCTTTGTGGTTTCCCCGCCCTTCCTGAAGTACGTCAGCACATCACGAGCGGCTGCCTTCATCGTTGGAAAAGGTGTTTCCAAGGACCTATTCCAGGGGAAGGCCTTCATAGCGGTGGAGAATCCCGCTACGGCCTCTCTCGCGGTTATTGAACTCTTCCGAGACCAGCCGCCCGCGTCGCGGGGAACAAGCTCTTTGGCCTTCGTTGGCGATGGCGCCGTTATTTCGGAGCGGGCACTCGTTTTCCCTCAGACCTATATAGGAACGGGGGCTGTCATCGAGGCGGATGCCATTATATATCCCTTTGTTTACATAGGTAACAGGGTGCATATTGGTGAGGGCAGCGTGCTCTATCCGAACGTGACTGTCTATAACGGTGTTACGATAGGCAAGCGAGTGACGGTCCACGCGGGCTCGGTCCTCGGAAGCGACGGGTTCGGTTATGTCTGGAACGGCGCCGAGCACGCCAAGATTCCTCAGATAGGAACGCTCATTATTGAGGATGATGTGGAAATCGGTTCCAACACCTCCATTGACCGGGCAAGTCTCAACAGCACGGTCATCGGCAAGGGCACAAAAATCGACAACCTGGTTCAGGTCGGACACAACGTCTCCATTGGAAGCAACTCGATCATCGTATCTCAGGTGGGGATTGCTGGTAGTACCTCGATCGGTCGTAATGTCATCCTTGGGGGACAGGTGGGCGTGAGAGATCACGTCGTGGTGGGGGACAACGTAAGAGCCGCTGGGGGTACAGGCATCACGAAGGATGTGCCCGCCAGTGCCACCATATCAGGCCTTCCTCACATGGACCACAGAGAATGGCTTCGTCTTCAGACGTACCTAAAGAAACTACCCGATTTGGCTGACAGGTTGAAAAAGGTGGAAGAACAACTTCATAGAGAGGCTGACTGTGGTTGAAATCACTGAGATTATGTCCCTTCTCCCCCACCGCTACCCTTTCCTGCTCATCGATCGAGTGGTTGAGCTTGAGCCGGAAAAGCGTATCGTGGCGGTTAAGAATGTCACCATTAATGAGCCGTTTTTTATGGGTCACTTCCCTGGCAAGCCGATTATGCCTGGTGTCCTCGTAGTGGAGGCCATGGCCCAGGCGGGGGGCGTTCTGGCGTTCAAGTCCTTCCCCGGCATGAGCGGTGATGTCTTCTTCATGGGTATCGATAAGGCTAGGTTCAGGAGACCGGTGGTACCCGGCGACCAGTTAAGGATGGTCGTTGAGGTGGTGAAACACAGGAGAGAGATCTGGATATTTGAGGGTAATACCTTTGTAAACGAACAAAAGGTTGCGGAGGCAAGACTGATGGCCACCCTACAGCAGGAGCAGGTAGAGACATGATACATCCAACAGCGATTATCGAAAGCAGTGCTTACATCGACGATACGGCCGAGGTAGGCCCCTATTGCATCATCGGAAAGAACGCCAAGATCAAGAAAGGCACTCGCCTTTTCGCTCACGTAAACGTGGGAGACAACACGGAGATAGGTGAGTCCTGCACCGTACATCCCTTCGCTTCTCTTGGGGGCCCGCCACAGGATATCTCCTATCGCAATGAAGAGACGCTCTGCACCATAGGGGATAACAATGTTATCCGCGAGTACGTCACGATCAGCAGGGGAACAAGATCGAGCGGCGCGACGATCGTCGGCAACAGCAACTTTATCATGGCAAGCAGCCATATAGCTCACGACTGCAGGGTGGGCAACAACATAATCATGGCAAACGGGGCCACCCTGGCCGGGCATGTTCACGTGGCCGACCGGGCCATACTGAGCGGGCTTTGTGCGGTCCATCAATTTTGCAGCATAGGCACATTCGCTTTCGTGAGCGGTCTTACAGGCGTACCAAAGGATATCCCGCCTTTCGTCATGGCGGCAGGAAATCGGGCCCGCCTTTATGGCTTAAACATCGTCGGCCTCGAACGAAACGGCTTCTCAAAAGAGGAGATCGCGAAGTTGAAGAAGGCATACCGTATCCTCTTCAGATCGGCTCTCTCTCTTCAGGTTTCGCTTAAGATGGTAGAAGAGGAGTTGGATGGCGACAATGTCGCTGAACTGCTTCGATTCATACGGTCGTCAGAGAGGGGAATATGT
Organism: Deltaproteobacteria bacterium UBA2221; assembly: GCA_002328485.1. Taxonomy (GTDB): domain Bacteria; phylum Desulfobacterota; class Syntrophorhabdia; order Syntrophorhabdales; family WCHB1-27; genus WCHB1-27. Next base: position 43,553 of record DCUF01000016.1, on the reverse strand, counting down.
CGCTGAAAATAGGCGTTGTAGGAGTGGGCCATATGGGGAGAATCCATGCCCTGAAGCTTCTCGGCATGGAAGGCGTTACTCTCCTGGGTATCGCAGACACGGAGGATACGTGTCTAGAAGGATTCACTCAGCAGCACAAAACGAATTGCTTTAAAGATCATAAAGAACTACTCAATGCTGAGGCCGTGGTCATTGCGACTCCGACTGAGACCCATTACGATATCGCCAAAAACTTCATGGAGCACGGCATCCATGTGTTCATGGAAAAACCCATAACCGCCACCACCGGGCAGGCACAGGAACTCATCGCTCTGGCTGACGAGCGTAATCTGGTCTTTCAGATCGGGCATCTGGAGCGCTTTAGCCCTCCCTTCGTCAGCGCAACCCCCCTTATAACGAATCCTCTGTTCATAGAGGCCCACAGGCTTAGCCCCTTTACCGGGAGATCAACAGATATCGATGTAATTTTCGATCTCATGATCCATGATATTGACCTCACCCTATCGATTGTCAAAAGCGATGTCCGTGAGATACGAGCCCAAGGCACGCCGGTGGTCACGAACAAGATTGACGCTGCCAGTGCCCGAATCGAGTTCCAAAGTGGCTGTGTGGCGAACCTGACAGCCAGTCGGGTCTCCGTAGAGAGGGAGAGAAAATACCGTATCTTTCAACAAGATCGCTATCTCTCCATAGATCTCATGAACGGGAAAATGCTTGCAGCGCTTAGGGACGGCCGGGAAGGACTGTCGATAAAGGAGTTTGAGGCTGAGCGAATGGACCCTGTTGGGGAGGAGTTGAGCGACTTCGTCCGGTCGGTGCAAGAACTGAGACGGCCGAGAGTCGAGGGGGTGCACGGGTTGCGAGCGCTCATTGTTGCGAACGACATTACGGCAGAAATCAAGCGACATCTTGCAGCGGCGGGTTAACACGCGCTTTAATCGGAAGGCCGTGATCGTTGCCGGGGAGCTTTCGGGTGAGATTCACGCTGCCCACCTCGTTAAGGCAATCAAAGAACGGCTCTCCCTGGACTTCAGCGGTGTAGGCTCCAAGAAGCTTGCCGCCGCAGGGGTCCATATCATTCAGGACTACGGGCAGATATCCCTCGTCGGCCTCAGTGAAGTCTTTTCCAAGATACGGCATATACGCCGGGCCTTTGAGCGCATAAGGTCCTATCTCGTTGCAGACCCGCCGTCCCTCCTCATATTGGTGGACTTCCCAGGGTTCAACCTGCGCCTGGCGAAGGTCGCCCATGGTCTGGGAATACCGACCATCTACTTCATCCCTCCTCAGGTATGGGCATGGAACAAGGGTCGAATCAATCAAATCAAGAGGTATGTCAACCTCGTCATATGCATATTGCCTTTTGAAGAGACGATCTACAGAAACTCGGAGATCCCGGTAGCCTACGTGGGACACCCTTTTGCTCAAACGGTCAAACCGATTCTTGGCAAGCGAGAGTTGCTATCGGAGATAGGGCTTGATCGAGAAGACTCTAAGATCATGAGTATTCTGCCTGGGAGCAGAGAGAATGAAATTGTAACCCATCTGCCCTTGCTTCTCCGCTGCGTGGATCTCGTAAAACGGGAGATACCAGACCTTGTCGTGTTGATGCCTCTCTCTGACAATACCAAGGACAGCCTTATTGACCGCCTTCTACGCCCGGACACCCCCCTGGTAAGGCTGAGAGGCCGCACCTATGACGCATTGTCGGCCTCTGATGCCGCCGTGGTGGTTTCTGGCAGCGCCACCCTAGAAGCTGCCCTCCTTGGGGCGCCCGCCATCGTTCTCTACAAGATCTCTTGCTTTAGTTACCTGGCGGCTAGACTCCTGGTCAAAGTAAAATACATCAGCCTTCCTAACCTCGTTGCAGGCAAGGAGATCTACCCTGAGCATATCCAGCGAATAGACCCTGAAAAGATTGCGGCCCAGGTCGTATCTATGGTACAAAATGGCACCGCCTCGATCCGAGACGAACTCACGAGGGTGGCCGATCTGCTCGGGCACCAGGATTCGTACGGTCTGGCAGCCAACGAGATCGAGCGGTTCTTAAAGAACTTTTATGGAACTCTATCTTAGGCTCCTGAAATTTGTAAAGCCCTACTGGATAAAACTGGCCATGGCCATGGTGTTCATGTCCTTGGTCGGCGCTTCTCAGCCCCTCACGGCATACCTCGTCAAGCCGGTACTTGACCAGGTTTTCTATGAAAAGAAGGGGGAGATGCTGGTGCTGATTTCCTTCGGCATCGTTTTTATCTATCTATTTAAAGGTCTTTTTGACTACTTGCAAACCTACCTCATGGGTTTTGTCGGCCAAAGAGCCATTACTGACATCCGTAACGTCGTATTCCGAAGGATTCAGGAACAGCCTCTCCCCTACTTCGACAAAACCCCAACAGGGGTCATTATCTCCAGGATCGTGAATGACATTAGCCTCGTTCAGGGTACTGTATCTGACGCCTTTACAGCCGTCCTCAAAGATGCGTTCGCTATTATTGGCCTTGTTTTTGTCGTCTTTTATCGGGATTGGTGGCTTGCATCCATAGCCTTTGCCATCCTGCCTTTTGCCACCTATGCCATCGTCGCCTTCGGAAAGAAATTACGTAAGATCAGCATGCAGAATCAGAAGGCGATGGCGAGACTGACCAGCTTTCTCCACGAGGTTATAACCGGACAGAGAATCGTGAAGGCCTTTTCGATGGAGGAGTATGAAAACAAAAGGTTTGGCGTAGAAAACCATTTGCTTTTCCGCTTGGCCCTCAAGCGATATAAGGTGAGAGCCCTTTCCTCCCCCCTCATGGAAGTCCTCGGCGGAATAGCGGTCGGCGTAATCATCTGGTACGGTGGAGGAAAGGTAATCCAGGGTACATCCACACCTGGGAATTTTTTCTCCTTCATGGCAGCGCTCCTTATGCTGTACGAACCTATTAAACGCGTGAACAAAGAGAACCATAATATTCAACAGGGGTTGGCTGCGGCCCAAAGGGTCTTCGAGATCATTGACCGGCAACCGGAAGTCTGCAATCGGGCTGATGCTACCGAACTTCCCCCGGTTCAAGGCTCTATCGAATTCTCCAACGTTTTCTTTAAATATGAAGAGAAGATGGTTCTCAACAACGTGAACCTCAGGATTGAGAAGAACGAGGTTCTGGCCATCGTGGGCGAAAGCGGGGTGGGGAAAAGCACGCTTCTGAATCTCATCCCTCGTTTCTATGATGTAACCTCGGGCTCCATAATGATAGACCAGACCGATATCAGGGCTGTCACTCTTGATTCCCTTCGCAGGAACATTGCTCTTGTCACGCAAGATGTAATACTCTTCAATGATTCGATCAGTAAAAACATCGCCTACGGTGCCGACGAAGACGCCGCCCGGATCGAGGAAGCGGCCCGTTTAGCCAATGCTCACGAGTTTATCCTGAAACTGCCAAATCATTACGAGACAACAGTCGGAGAAAAAGGCATCAGACTCTCCGGCGGGCAAAAGCAGAGAATCGCTATAGCAAGGGCGTTTTACAAGAACGCCCCCGTCTTAGTCCTGGACGAAGCCACAAGCGCCCTTGATACCGCCTCGGAAACCGAGGTTCAGAAGGCCTTGGAGAACTTGATGAAGGGGAGAACCACAATAATCGTTGCCCATCGGCTTTCCACCATCATCAATGCGGACCGCATAATAGTCCTCGAGAGGGGCACCATCGTCCAGGAAGGAACACATACCGAGTTGATGGAGGAGGAAGGGCCCTACAGAAGGCTCTATACACTCCAGTTCAAAGAAGGCAGGGGCAAGAAAGTGATCCGTCTAAGCCAGTAGCAGATAGATGGGTGTTGATGATTGACGGTGTATACCTATGCTTAGAACCATTAAGAACCGGCTTGTGTCGCATCTCTTGCCGCCCTTGGCCTACGGCTTTCTCGCCCTTCTAAGAATGACCCTCAGAATCAGTCATGTGAACAGGGGGGCAGTCGAGGAGATCTGGCAAAGGGGCGACAGCATCATATCATGCTTTTGGCACGGGAGACTGCTGGCCATGCCTTTTGCCTACAAACGCGGTCAAGGGAAGGTGCTTATATCTAGGCATAGGGATGGAGAATTTATCGCCCGGGTCGTCCGATACTTCGGTCTTGAAGCCATCAGAGGCTCCTACGGCAAGGCTGGAAGGGTATCTTCATTGAGGGAGATGCTCCGGGCCGCAAAAAAAGATCAGGATATAGGCATTACCCCGGACGGTCCAAAAGGCCCTCGTCACAGAATGAAGAAAGGTATATTGGAATTCGCTCGTATGAGCCGACGACCGATTGTCCCCGTCTCATACGGTGCGACTAAAAAAAAACTCTTTCATTCCTGGGACGAGTTTGTCCTGCCTCTTCCCTTTGCCAAAATCGTCTTCATTTGGGGTAATCCTACCTATATCGACCCATCCCTTAATGATGACCAAATAGAGGAACTGCGCGTCCAGATAGAGCAGCAACTGGTAGACCTCACGGCGCGGGCCGATAGAATGACATGTGGAAATACCTCTACAACCTAACAGTCCATTTAGCCCTACCCTTCTTTAGCCTGTTCGCTCTATTCAATCGCAAAATCAGGAATAACCTACGCGAAAGGCTCGTTCCCCAGGGCATCGAGGATGATCCTCAGGGTCTGGTTTGGATTCATGCCGCCTCTTTGGGTGAATCGGCCATAGCCCACAACCTTGTGGAGCAGATCGGCCTTACGATACCCGACGCCCGTTTTCTCGTCACCACAAACACCTATTATGCGCGTGATCTTCTTCGGCGCAAGCTCGGAAAGACTGCTTTGGTCCATTCCCTTCCCCTGGACCTGCCCTTTTCGATCAACCGCTTAATGGGAAACTCCCTCTTCAGGGGCCTTATCCTGGTGGAAACCGAGCTGTGGCCCAACCTTATCTGGACGGCCAGGCGACGGGGTATACCGATCGTGATAGTCAACGGTAGGATCTCTGACAGCACTATTGGAAGGTACAAGCTTGTTTCCTCCCTTTTGAGGCCTGTCTTTTCCTGTGTGAATCTCGTGCTCGCCCAGTCCGACAGCCACGCCGAGCGGTTTGTTCACCTGGGAATGGATCCTCAAAGGGTGGTCTCTACCGGTAACCTTAAATACTTCAGAGGCATATCGACACCCCCTCGAAGGGAACAGAGATTTGGTGTGGTGACCTTCGGTAGTATCAAGGAAAAGGAGCTTGAACCAGTAATCGGTGTCATTCTGGATCTGAAGAAGAGGTTCCGTGAGTTGAAGGTATTCGTAGCGCCCCGTGAATTGCATCTCGTGAGCGCCATCGAGGACGCTCTGCGTCAGCCCCTCACCACGATACGTTACTCAGTTCTGAGAGGTCACAGGGAGGATAGTGGGGACTTCGATGCCGTCGTTGTTGATACCGTCGGTGACCTGATGGACATATATGGCGAGAGCGACCTAGCCTTTGTAGGGGGCAGCCTGGCACCTTACGGCGGCCAGAACATGTTGGAACCCTTATTCTTCGAGACCCCTGTTTTGTTCGGTCCTCACGTGGAGAATTTCAAGGAGGTTGCTGATCAGGTCATAACGACGGGCGGGGGGATTCGCGTGACCAGTGCCGACGAATTACTCGAGAAAATCTCATTTCTCTTGGAGAATGATGAGGTCAGGATAGATATGGGCCGGGCCGGCCGGAGCATAATCGATGCACAAAACCAGGTGATGGTCGAGACTGTAGCCAGGATCAGGGAGGTCTTGTGGAAGGACTCTTGACAGAGCTTGTAGGACTTGTCTCGACCCTACGGGGCGAACACGGATGCCCGTGGGACAAGAAACAAACCATGGAAGGATTTCGTACCTTTCTCGTCGAGGAGGTCTACGAGCTGATCGACGCCATCGACAAGAAGGAGTATGAGTCGATACGCGGCGAGTTGGGCGACCTCCTTTTCCATATCGTTTTTATTGCCAGGATTTGCGAGGAAAGGAACCTCTTCTGTATGGCCGAGGTGCTATCGGAGATCATCGCCAAGATGAGAAAAAGGCACCCTCATGTTTTCGGGCCAAACGAGGACCGCTCCGGTTCCGTCGAGCAGCGATGGGAACAAATCAAGAAAGAGGAGGATAAAGATTACTCCCCACTATCTGGAGTCCCCTCCATCCTGCCTGCCCTTTCACGGGCCTATCTCATTTCTAGAAGGGCAGCGAAGCTAGGGTTTGATTGGGACAGTATTGAGGCTGTATACGGCAAACTGGAAGAGGAACTGGCAGAGTTGAAGGAGGCCCAGACGTCAGGCGGACCAAAGCATATTGAGGAAGAGATAGGGGACATCCTCTTCACCGTTGTCAATCTATCCCGATTCCACAAAATCGACCCCGAGGCCGCGTTAAGGGGTACCATTGACAAATTTATCAGGCGCTTTGCCTACATCGAGCAGGCGACGAATGTAGAAACATCAGATATGAAAACGATGGATGCTCTGTGGGATGAAGCAAAGAAAAAAGAGAAAAAGGGACCCGAAGGTCCCTTTGGTTAGTCTGTCTTCATGACGTTTGCTGCCTGCGGTCCCTTGGGACCATTTACTATCTCGAACTCCACGCTCTCACCTGTTTTCAGTGTCTTGAACCCATCTTGTTTGATTGCCGAATAGTGAACAAAGACATCCCCCCCGTTGTCCTGTTCGATGAAGCCATACCCCTTTGAGTCATTAAACCATTTAACCTTACCTACTGGCATACTACCTGACTCCTTTCGTAGAATAAAGTAATACTGCTTTTAGTATCTTAAATTGTGCCTGTTTTTTTTGTCAAGCTAAATCTTAAAATTATTTAATAAATACTTGACATGTGGTTCCTCGACACCCTCGATGTTTAAAGCAACACCGACGGCATACCCCATCGCGTTCTATAATTGCTCATGATGCGGCCAAATTCGCCCGCTGGCTGGATACGGTTTCAGCCCATTCCACGGCTTGGAGATAGAGATCCGGAGCCACCGCTTCCTCGATTCCCAAGGCCTCAGCATGTTGCGCAAAATCTCCCCAGTTTCCGATCTCGTAACTGACCACTGCTTGAAAGATTCGACCGTAGACGTCTGAGCCATATAGAAGGGCTTTCTCCACCTCGCGTGACAGATGGATTGCATCGAGAATTTCAGCCATCGGTCTGCCCATGAGAGCGTCAAACATAGAAAACATGCCCATGAGGAATAATTCCGAGGCTCGATCCTCCATGCCTATCTCAATTCCGAGGGTTTCACAGAGTCTTGCCCGAATCAATGAGGCGACTATCAATTCGGAAGGCTTGTCGAATCCCATAAAGGTGAACAAAATGAGGTTGGCCCATTTTCTTACCTCCTTTTCACCCAGCAAGACCAAGGCATGGCGTATCGACCCTATCGACTCATCCAGTCCGAAGTAAGCGGAGTTAACGTAATTCAGCAGCGTATAGCACAAGGAAGTGTCCTGCTTGATAGTCTTTTCGAGTTCGGCAAAATCGAGTTCGGTCCGGTTTACCTCCCGCAGCAACTGCAAGCAGTTGAGCTTATTGCCTGGAATCTCCCTTGAGCGGATTACCGACGGTTTGCTGAAGAAACCTCCAAGGAATAGATCATAGCCCTGCATGCGTGCCACCTCGAAGTCTTCTCTGGTCTCCACCCCCTCGGCCAATACCACTTTCCCAGAGTCACGATAGCGACGCATCCGAGCCGAATCGTTCGTGTCCATAACAGACTTAAAAGGTTTCCTGATAATGTCCACACACCCCAACAGGTTTTGGCAGGCCGCCACATCGAGACAGCTATCTTCCTCCAAGGACAGTGAAAAATGGGCTTCCTTCAAGGCGCTGCACGCGGACGCCACAGTGTCGTCAGCCTCCCCACCAACCACAATGTTGATCACCGTTGTCTCGCTCGGTAACGTCAGAGCCACACCGTCAACAATCAGAGCACGAGGAAGGTCAAGAAATATCTTTTTTCTCCCGGCAACCATTTTTGTCCCAAGGAGGAGGAAGGCGTTACGAATAGCACTCAAGGATGCATGGTTTTCGTCTCCTGACACGTACGAGTTCGTCAGCCCGGATCTGGAGACTATTTCATACCCGAATACGTTGAGATCTTTGTCGAAAATCGGCTGTCTAGCGACCAGGTTGTCCATGGTTGGCAGTCCTTTTACTCAGGCGACACCATGTGATCGTAATTTCGTCTATTGCTCATGGGTCTTCTCGTATTCTATTATGGCTCTTGTTTCACAAGCCCATAGATCCCGCGCTGTCAGTTTGAGCTCCGTCAGATATTCGCCTATTTGCTGGTATGCCTGGTCATCCAGGGCATCGCATAACACGAGAAGTCTCCCCAAGACCCCTTCCCGGTTCAGCAAGGCATCCTGGATATCTTTGGAGACATTCAATTTTTCAACAATCTCATCGATTGGAACCTGGAAAAGCACCTCCACAAGACTCAGAATTCCGGTAACAAAGGCGCTGTCGGCCACCGATCGCTCTGAAGTGCTCCTTTCAGCGAGCAGTTCCATGAGCCGTCCGCGTAAAAGGGCCTTTTCGAAAAGCGGGTTAGAACGACTGTCCCTATAATCCACTGAGAACATCATCAGGGTTACCCACTTGTAGAGATTATCGTAGCCTAACAAGCCTATTGCCTGCCTGATGGAGGTTATCTTCTCTCGCAACTGGAAGAAGGAAGAATTGATGAGCTTGAGAAGGCCGAACGTGAGTTCCGGATTAGCCTTGAAGTGCCGCTCCACTATTTGCATTTCATCGTTTCTCATCAAACTGTTAGACAGATCGAGAAGATTAGCCTGGGAAGGTGAGATGGCCTTTTTGGTTACAATGGCCGATTTGGCAAAGAAATTACCCTCAAACAGATTCATGCCGAGGGCACAACAGTTGTCAAAATCCTCTTTCGTCTTGGTGGGGCATGCTACCAGTTGGACGCTGAATTTCTTCAGCGCAAGAACGCGTTCCGCGATCTCTTTCCATCGCCTTCCAGAGATGTCGACCTTCGCAAATCGACAAAAAGAGAGAAAAGGCGACATGGCCTGGCCCTCGTCCATCAGATCGAGACAGAACGCGTAGCCCTGCTGGCTGAGCGTCCTGCAGAACTCAACGAAATCGGCATCTGCCACCACCTTCTGAGGGATTTCAATAACTACCGCCTTTCTGTTGATCGCCTCCAGAAGGGGGCTTATGAGAAAGCTATCATCGACCTGAATGAAATTCACTCTCTTGCTCAAAATTCTTTCGAAATCGAGGTTATCAAATGCATCGAAAAGCATTGCCGAAGAAACCGGCACGCTATGAGGTGAGCCAAATCGCGTCAACGGATTGTCATCTAGAATAACCGAGTACCCGAAGATGCTCTTATCACTTCCCAGTATCATCTGTCTGCTAATGTACATTTCATTCATAGGCCCTCTCGTTTTTAACTAGACTCGCATTTTGAGTGTTGAGTGCGTCGTGAGACCCGCTTAGCTTCTGTCCAACAGGATTGTGCTAATGCAAACGAAATGCCAACCACTCATGGGAAACCTGTGAGGTGCAGAAACCCCTTTGAATAGCCGGGGCATTCGCTTGACAAAATGAGGTTTGATCAGTTAATCTATCCCAACGCATGGGCCCATAGCTCAGTTGGAAGAGCNNGTTCGAACCCAGGTGGGCCCAAATAGAAGAACAATGGATGACATAACCACACCAAACATGAACCAAGTCGAACGCAAAGGGGGTGTAGAGGGTACACCCCCTTTTATTTTGTAAGGAGGAGGGATCTTTGAACCAACAGCTAAAAACCCTCTATCAGATTCAAAAGCTTGACACCCGAATAATTGAAAACGAAAGGAAAAGATCTTCCGCACCTCAACATATTGAGAAAATGGAGCGGGAGATGGCGGACGCAACTGAGAAGGCACTCAAGGAACAGGAGATCATAGAAGAACTGGACCGGGAGCGCCGGCGGAAGGAGAAAGAGCTCGAGACCGAAAAAGAGAGGATCAAGAAAGCCCAGGCCAAACTCCATGATGTTAAGACAAACAAGGAATACCAAGCCCTGTTGAAGGAAATCGAAGCTGCACAGGCAGCAAATGACAAGACTGAAGAAGAGATACTCCTTTTGTTCGAAAGAATTGAGGAGCTGAAGAGAGAACATCAAGACCTTTCTTCGAGAATTGCGGACAGGCGGAAAGAGATTGGCGTCGAGACAACCCGGATCGAAGAGGAGATGAAGTCGGTTGACAATGTCATCAGTACCCTAACAGCCGATAAAAAGAAACATTTGGAGCATTTGGACCGAGAGGTACTACAACGGTACGAAGTATTGATAGAGAGGCGTGGAGGCGTGGCCGTTGTCAGTGCAAAAAACGGCGTTTGTCTCGGATGTTACATGAATATTCCCCCTCAGTTGTTTATCGAAGTGACCAAGAATAACCAGTTCATTACCTGCCCAAGCTGCAATAGGATATTCTACTACGTAGAAGATGAAGAACAGGAATAGCGCATGGTTCGTCTATGTAGATGGGGCCTCACTCGGCAATCCAGGCCGGTCCGGCGCCGGTATCGTGGCCCTCGACGAGTATGGGGCAGAACTGTGGCGTGACAGCGTTCACCTCGGCCACATGACAAATAACATGGCGGAGTACGAGGCCCTTATCCATGCCCTCCGGAGAGCTGTTCTCAGTTCTATAGAATCTGTCACCATTTACACTGATTCGCTTCTCGTGGCAAATCAGATGAAGGGCGTGTACAAAGTCAAGAACGGCAACATGCAGGCATACGTGCAGAAGGCTCTGGAACTGACCAAGAATTTAGCTCATTTTGAGATACACCACATAGACAGAGAACAGAACCGAGTGGCTGATCGTCTTGCCAAAGAGGCTGCAGAGAAGAAGGGGTAGATGGGTGGTCGCGGGGGCTTCGGCTCCTGAGGAAAGTCCGGGCATCGCTGGGCAGGATGGTCCTTAATGAGGACTGGGGGCAACCCTAAGGAAAGTGCAACAGAAAAAACACCGCCCGCTTAAGCGTGGTAAGGGTGAAATGGCGGGGTAAGAGCCCACCGGCGTCTAGGTGACTAGACGGCTTGGCAAACCCCATCCGATGCAAGGCCAAAAGGGAGACCGCTTTGAGCGGTAGGGATGGCCCGTCCTATCTCCGGGTAGGCCGCACAAGATCCAGCCACGGATCTTCAGAGAAATGATCACGGATCGATGTGAGTCGATCAACAGAACCCGGCTTATAGTCTACCCCTTCTTCTCTGTCTTTTTTTCAGTTTTCCTGATCGGCGACGACGATACGATACATTCCTTTGTTCCTGACTTCCCCTCCCCCCCATGATAAAGAGATGATAGTGCTTGCCATCGTACAGATGGTTATGTTATAAAATTCACAAGCAGTCATTGACAACGCCTGCCCTCACCTAAGGAGGACTCCAATGAGTAATTTTCTGGACAAGCTCTCTCTCCGTATTATGGAGCACGAAGATCTCGATTATATCGTTGAGATCGATACGAAGGTGCTGGGAGAGTCCAGGAGAGATTACTGGGTCAATAAGATAATCCGTATGTCTGAATCGCGACCCCATGATGCTTCTCTCGTTGCCGAGATTGACGGTAAGGTGATTGGCTTTATCCTGGGAGAGGTCAGCGGCTGGGAATTCAAGGTCCCGAACAACATTGGGTGGATCGACACCATAGGCATCGATCCCGATTACCAGAACAGGGGTATCGCCAAGGAATTGGCCAATGGATTAGTGACGAACCTCAAAAATTACGGCGTTGACACCATCTATACCTTGGTCAACTGGAACGACTGGGATCTCCTCCAATTCTTTCACGCCATGGGGTTTAGCAGGGGGGATATGATTAACCTCGTTCTTCGCGTCTGACACGATTTGTGTTCTACCGAAATCCTCGAGAGGCTTTATCACCCCCGGGGAGCCCTACCGGCTGGCAATCCTGAGGCGCATACCCGGCCGCACGCCATCCTTCTTAAGCCCGTTCATTCTTTTGAGGCTGGTAACATTGAGTCTATACTTTTCACTTATATCGTTTAGATTCTCCCCGTTTTTAACAACGTGATAGAGCTTGGCCTGGCGGGCTTGCAGAGTGCGACCCTGGTTCGTCCGGCTCCGGATCTGATCCGACCGAGCCCGATCAGTCTTACCCCCTGCCAGCTGGGTTTTATTCCTGGCTGTAACCTGCAACCTCATGTTTGGAGTGATTCGATCCTTCCTGAGTTTATTAACCTTCTTCAGTTCCGCCACATTCGTTCCATATTTCTCCGCGATGTCGGCAAGATTCTCACCCTTTTTCACGACATGAAAAACACGGTTCTGTATTCCAGCCTCCCCTACCCCCTCCTTCCGGGGGCTCGAACCGACCCTTACACCATTCGCCGATAAGATCCGCGTTTTCGGTCGAATCTTATCGCTTTTCAGGTTACTTGTCTGTCTCAGAACTCCTGTTTCCACTCCATAGCGACGAGTGATGTCCGGCCCCTTTTCGCCCCCCTTGACCACATCATACCTCTTGGCATTCTGGGTCTTATCGGTCATTGTCGGCGCCGGAGAAACCTGACTCTTTTCCTCCTTTTCGAGACCTTGTGCCACTTGCGTCTCCGCTATCACTTTCCGTTCATTGTCACGTTCAAACCTCGGTATATACACGACAGAGCCGGGCCTGATACTAAAATCCCCTCCACATGCGTTAACCAACATCAAGTCGCCTCGACTTACGCCATACTGCTTCGCGATCCTGGAAATGGAATCCTTCCGCCTAACCATGTGTCCTTTCACACCCTGAACACGGTTGCCGTCCCCCAGCGACCCCCTCAATCTCTCGCTAAACCCTTCTCCGTCCACCCTTACCGGGAGCCTCAAGGCATACCAACCTCCATGGGGAGGGGTTATTCCTCTGAGGATCTCAGGGTTTAACGAGTGAAGTAAAGTGAGATCAATACCGGCAGCCCTCGCGACGAGAAAGAGAGGGGTTCCGCCTGGGACTCTGTGAATCGCAGACGGTATCGGGGCATCAAAGGGAATGTCTCTGAGGCCAAACTTCTCGGGATCTTTTGCGATGATTGCAGCCGCAATAAGCTGTGGAATATATTGCCTGGTCTCCCTGGGTAAGGTGTTGTATTTGCTCAGCTCCCAGAAATCATTGGTCTCGTGCTTCACAATGGCCCGTTCAATACGCCCCTCTCCGGCGTTGTACCCTGCGGCCGCGAGGTACCAGCAGCCGAACTGGTTAAAGAGGTCTTTCAGGTAACGAGCAGCCGCAACCGTAGACTTCTGGGGGTCCCTTCTCTCGTCTATCCAGTAATTAACCCGGAGCCCGTATCGCTCACCGGTCTCATAAATGAACTGCCATGGTCCACATGCCTTCATTGGGGAGTAGGCCTTAGGGTTAAAGCCGCTTTCAATCATGGCAAGGTAAACGAGATCCTCCGGGAGACCCTCCTGACGCAAGATCGCTCGGATCGTCGGCGCGTATCGTTTTGAGCGCTTCAACCAATTAACGAAAACCTTTCTTTTTTGCACGGTAAAATACCGGATAAAGTAGTCTACGGCTTCATTAAAGACGATAGGGATGTCAAACTGACCGAGATAGTCCGGGCTCAGGAGCGGGGAAATTTTTTCTTCGGGAGGGATTGATCGATTCGCCTCTATTGCGGGTATGCTCTGACCGGCTTCATCACCATCGTCATACCCTGGATCTTCAAACCCCTTAACAGTCTCCCCGTTCTGTCCGCTCATGCCCCCTGTCTTCTCTGTGGTTGCCTTTTCCAGATCTCGAACGCTATCTGGCGGCGCGACAAAAGCACCACCTGCCAGGGGAGAGGAGAGAAGTGACAAAACGATAATGAGAAGTGGAATAACCGGTCTCACCAGAGATAACATAGCAAAAACGATACCTCGCATAAACGGAGCCTGAACTGATAATAAAGGCGCTTCCCACCTATGTCAACACAAAAAGCAGTCGTTATTACAGATAGATATTGCGAGATTGTATGAAGGAATAGGGCTTACTACTGCAGTCGTCTTCCGACTAATCCTCGGTATCCCCGCCCGAAGTCCACCGCGCTCATCTTTTTCTTGTTTTCCAACTGAACTTCGCTCACCGTCAAAAGACCATCGAGGGTGGCGACATCCATACCTGCTTTCGTGACACCGACAACAGTCCCAGGCTCCGCTCCACCTACGGCCTGGGCCTCCCTAATACTACCTCTATAGAGCTTGAGAAGCTTTCCATCAAGGATAGTGTAGGCAGTTGGCCAGTCCACAAGGGCCCGTATCTGTCGGAGGATTTCCGTTGAACTACAGTGCCAATCGATCAATCCCATCTCCTTCTTTATGATGGGCGTATAGGTGGCTAAGCTATCATCCTGGGCGGCCCCATCCTCTATTCCCTTCTCTTCTATATCCTTAACAAGTCCAGGGAGAATCTCTGCCGAGCGTACGGCCAATCGTTCGGACAAAGTTCGAGAATCCTCTTCCTTATCCAGAGGCACCGTCTCCTGAAAAAGGACGTTGCCGGCGTCCATTCTTTCATTCATCCTGATGATGCTAATAGCGGTTTCGGTCTCACCATTCCAGATCGCCCACTGCATGGGAGAAGGGCCTCTATACTTTGGGAGGGCTGACGGGTGGACATTAATGGCGCCTCTAAGAGGGACATCGAGAAACCACTTTGGGATAATGAGCCCGAAGGATACGACCACAACCAGATCCGGGGCAAGATCTCTCAGCCCTTGGGAGGCCTCGTCCCTAAACGATTCGATCTCAATTACCGGAAGCTGTAGATCGACTGCCGCCCGCTTAACTTCCCCTGCTTCAGTGACATAACCTCGCCCCTTAGGTTTGGCCTTCTTCGTAACCACGTGTGTAATAAGATCACGGAGTGCGTACATGGAAGGTACGGAGAAAGCAGAAGAGCCGAAGTAGACTATCTTCATTTTGATTGTTTAAGATACTCTTTTCGAAAGAGCTGCCTCTTAAGTGGGCTAAGGTGGTCAATGAACAGAGTACCATCCAGATGATCAATCTCGTGCTGAAAGGCTCTTGCCGCGAGACCGGTGCACTTTACGGTCTGCTCTGATCCATCCAAGTCGATCCCCTTAACCGTGACGTGCAGGGCCCGTTTGACAGGCTCGTAGAAGCCGGGGACACTCAGACAACCTTCTTCAGCCGTTTCTTCGCCCGCGGATTCTACAATCTGAGGATTGATCACCGCGATGATATGTGGCCCTTGTTCGCCTCCCATATCTACAATGATCAGCCGCAAGGCCACACCAACCTGGTTAGCGGCAAGACCGACTCCGCTGGCGGCTTGCATGGTCTCAATCATATCGGCGGCCAACTTTCGAACCTCGTCCGTAATCTCTTCTATGGGTGAGGCCTTCTGCCGAAGAATGGAATCCGGATACTTTCTGATGGGGTAAAGAACTGCCATGTGTATATATTCTAATCTCACCGCCTCGCCGAGGTCAAGAGCGCGAGAGGACGGACGGGGTAAGCACATTCCGGCATTCTGCATCGTGGCACCCACGAATCGACTCGCTGTGATACACTTATATCAGCGAGAGGCGATCTTTTTCAAGGAGGTAGCCATGGCTAGACTGGACAGACTTATACAAGAGTACGTCCATGATCCTTATTTCGTTAGGGAGAAATACCTTGATCCCTCAGTGTGTGGCAGTTGCGGGGTTCTTTTTCGGGGCGGCATCTTTGAATGGCCTGATAAAAAGGTCGAAAATGCGGCAAAGATCACGTGCCCCGCATGCAGGCGAATAAAGGACAACTACGAAGGAGGAAGAGTCTTTTTCGAGGGCAGCTTTATGGTGGAGCACAAGGATGAGATTCTCAATATACTTCGAAACACGGAGGAGATTGAAAAGAAACACCGCCCCCTCGAACGGATTATCTCCATCCTGGAGGAGCAGGGGCGGATCAACGTTGCCACAACCTATGAGCACATTGCTCGACGAATAGGCGAGGCGGTTCACAAAGCATGTAAGGGTGAGTTGCGGATCCACTATCCCGAGGGGCAAAAGTACGTACGAATTCTCTGGAGAAGGGGTGACTAGGGTGGCATACCCGCGTCTTCCCGCGGCGAAAGGTGGGGGATCCGGTGGCCGGAACCAGCCACTCCTGTCTGACTGGAGATAGTTCCCCTGTTCCCCTATGTGAATTGCTTTTGGGCCGAAGTCCTCTGCGGCGAGTGACTGAACGAGGCTGACGGGGTTTTGTTCATAATCGATTACCGGGAGTCCCGCCGGATAGAGGGTAACCAAAACGATTCGTCCTGACAGGAACTCACCTGTCTTGGTGTCGATCCTCACCAGCAAGATCGCTCCCGTGCCATTCGGCCCTTTCAGATTGAACATTCCATAGGTGAGAAAATTCCCAAGGCTATAGGCGATGAGCTTCTTTCGACAGGTCTCCATGACACCCAGTACATGCGGTCCCTGGCCGATAACGAGATCGGCCCCGGCCTCCCACGCCCCGGTGCGCAAATTCTCTCACATTTCCTCTGCCCTCACCCGTAAACATCTCATTCCTACCCGTCACATGAAAGGCGTTTTTCCCTTCAGCCCCTCCGTGAAAAGACATGATCGCCAAGTCGGAGCTATCTGTTACGGAGCAAATTATCATTTTCGCCCTGTCCGTATCGAGCACAGAACCCCCATTCTAATCCAACATCACGAGGTGGCGGGTCGGGTTCTAGAGCGGCATCCCCGAGAGATACTGATAGACGCCGGATACCTGAACATGAGAGAGGGTTTGCCTCGCGAAACCGTTTCAGCAGATCCTCCCCATGATATACTCTCATCATGTCCTTCGTTCTGAGGCAAATACAAGTCAAGTCTCTTCTCTCCAAATCAGGCATTGAGGGGATCGACTACTGCGTCAATCCTTATGTCGGGTGCAGCCATGGGTGCCGGTACTGCTACGCTGCCTTCATGAAACGGTTCTCCGGCCATCAAGAACCATGG
Source organism: Deltaproteobacteria bacterium UBA2221 (assembly GCA_002328485.1). Taxonomy (GTDB): domain Bacteria; phylum Desulfobacterota; class Syntrophorhabdia; order Syntrophorhabdales; family WCHB1-27; genus WCHB1-27. The sequence goes on along the minus strand of DCUF01000016.1, from coordinate 26,590 downwards.
GGCGCCTTCGTCGATGCGAAGGTCAATGGGCCATCCGTTTTGGAGCGACAGTTGTCTAAGGTGCCCAGGGGCATCGTGCTGATGAGCACGGTGACCGATCCCTACCAACCGCTGGAAAAGAACCAGAGATTGACCAGGGCCTGTCTGGAGGTCCTATCGCGGCACAATTTTCCTCTGCATGTCCTGACCAAATCTCCGCTGGTGGTTCGCGATATCGATCTCTTTTCCACACTCTCGCTTGTTGAAGTGGGCGTCACCCTGACAACGGATGATGAGAAGGTGAGACGTCTTTTTGAGCCTCACGCGCCCCCTATCCCGGAGAGGATAGGGGCGCTCCAAAGGCTTTCTCAAGAGGGCATAAAGGCCTATGCCTTTCTTGGACCCATGCTTCCCATGGAGCCCGAACGCCTCGCCGGCATGATAGCGCCTTACGTCAGTTCCGTGCTGATTGACCGCATGAACTACCCGTGGAAGACCGCTACCCTCTATAGGCGAAACGGCTTTTCGCCCTGGCTCAATAGGGATTTCGTAATGGACATCGAGGACAGGCTGCTGAAGGCACTGGATGGAAAAGGCAGGCTTGTTTGATGGAGCGTCCCCCTCCGGCCTTTCAGAGCGTCGGCAGCCACTCAGCGAGACGCCTGCACCCCTCTGCAAGTCTGGCTTTGTCCGTAGCGTAGGAAAACCGAATGAATCCTCCGGCCCGGTAGGCCCCAAAATCATATCCGGGCGTAAGGGCAACCCGAGCCTCGGAAAGGGCTCGTTTGACAAAAACCATACTGTCCATACCCCAGCGCTGAATCCCCGCGTATATGTAGAACGCGCCCTGGGGCAGAGCCGGAAGCTGAAAACCAAGGTCCTGAAGCCGGCTCATGAGGTACGCCCGCCGTTCTCTATATTGATTCTTCATCTTTTCTACGTCTTTCATGGTGTCAAAAGCCGCCAGCGCAGCGTACTGAGAGACGGTCGGCGCCGAGATATAGACGTTCTGCAACACCTTCTGAACAGGGCGCACCAATTCTTCAGGCACAACCATCCATCCCAGTCTCCATCCCGTCATGGCGAATACCTTGGAAAATCCATCGACTACCACGACGTCATCGGAGATAGCAACACCGCTCTCGAACTCGCCGTCGTAGGTTAGCCCTCGATATATCTCATCTACCAGCAGGATCCCTTTACGGGTTGCTATGGAATCATGGAGCGCCCGTAGAGCGCTCGGTTCATAAAGGGTGCCCGTCGGATTTGAAGGGTTGGCAATCATCACCAGATGGGGGCGCCTCTTCAGCTTCTCAATCATGGATGGCAATATCTGGAATCTCGACCGTTCGTCGACGGGGATAGGGACAAGACTAGCCCCGGCGAGTAAGCCAAAATTCCTGTAGCAGGGATAGCCGGGGTCGGACATGACCAGACACCTGTTTCTTCCCAGCAGGACCGCCGCAACCAGAGAAAAAGCCCCTGACGTACCGCTCGTTATGACAATCCTCTTCGGCGAGACGTCAACCCCTTGTTCGCGATGGTAATATTCAGCGATCTTTTCACGTAGTTCCGGCAACCCGAGGCTCTCCGTATAAAAGGTGTGATTGTCGAGTATGGCTTTAAGGGCTGCTTCTTTGATCGGTTCCGGAGTGCTGAAATCCGGCTCGCCGATCTCCATATGGGCAATGTCTTCTCCGGCTGCCTCCATTCTCCTCGCTTCCTCAAGAAGCTCCATGACGTAGAACGGTGTTATTTTATCGAGTTTTGCCGTGATGCAACTGGAGATTCCAGAACCCTTCTTGCCCATGGTTATCACGTTACCCTTTCCATACCCAAGCGACAGTATTTCTTGGCCAAATCGATGTAAATCTCCTTAGCCCAATTCCAGTACTCCCGATCACTCTCGCTGACGTCCCTCACTCCCCTCGCCGGATTGCCGGCTACAACCTTTCCGGCCTCAACCGTGTTGTTTCTTTTCACGACCGCCCCTTCCGCCACTATCGTGTCTGTTCCCACCTCGGCCCTAATGCTAATGATAGCACCCATCCCGATCACTGCAGAGTCGCCGATATGCTTTGAATGAATAATGGCGCCGTGACCAATTGTGACCCGATTTCCGATGGTGCACGTCTCCCCGGGGGGCGCATGAATAACGACCCCTTCCTCGACAGCGGTTCCGTTCCCTATGATGATACTCCCGTAATCGCCCCGTAGAACCGTTCCATGTCCTATATAGCAGTTGTCCCCGATGGTGACAGCCCCTACGAGAATGGCTGTCTCACTGATGTATGAGTCTTGGCCTACCTGCGGCTCTTTCCCGTCAAATCGATAGAGCATATGCCCTCCTCACCTCTTTCTGAATCGAGGAGATCCTACCAAACTGATGGGACTTTCGCAACCCGTTCCACGTTCACCGCCGTCCAAATGGACATCCTGTTCGTATTCCCAGACGTTATAGGGGTTAAAGACCAACCGCGTAGTCCTGAATGCCCTGATTGTCGAGAATGGTGATCCGCCTTCCTTCAACGCTGATCAGGCCCTCAGTCGCCATCCTGTTAAGGATCCTCGAAACTGTCTCGGGAACGGTTCCGAGCAGAGCGGACAGGACATTCTTGGGGATATCCAGGTCCACTTCGGATGATCCGCCTGACTTGTCCTTCAGATAGAGCAGGTACGAGGCAAGCCTGGCGGGTACCTCCTTCAGGGATAACTCCTCAACAAGGCGGGCAAACCTGACCAACCGCCTTGACAGTAACCCAAGCATATTCATGGCCAAGGATGGCTCTCGTCTGAGCAGTTCAAGAAAGGATGACCGGGGGAACACGAGGGTCTGGCAATCTTCGAGCGCTGCTGCATTAGCTGGAAAAGAATGCCCGGAGAAAACGGGAACCTCACCAAAAGGCTCGGCAGGGTCAATAATGTGGAGAACCTGCTCTTTCCCTTCAGGCGAAACCTTATAAACCTTGACACGGCCATAGACGACCAGATAGAAGGCAGACGCCGTTTCGCCTTCGGAGAAGATGATCTGTCCCCGTTTAAAGGCCCGATCGGTGGTTATCGAAGCAATCCTCGCCAGGTCTTCATCGGAAAGACCAGCGAATAGAGGACTCCTGCGAATGATGGCTTCACTCTGCATCTCTTCTTCCTCAGATATGAAACGACTATTGTTTAATGTAGCCTCTGTAAGATCGTGACGGTGCTATCACGTCTTTCGCCTCAGGCGCGGATAAAAGGGAAAACACTTCGCCACGTCTTTGGACTTTGCGGATTACCTCGACCGACTCCGTCCGCCCCACGTCATTTAAGGCCTTGACCTTGATCGTATGCTCTCCGTCGGAAAGATCCTTCAGATCGTAGCGCAGATATGCGCTTCCATCCGGATGGGTAAGAGGCGCGACGCGCTCCGATCTGCCGTTGACGGTTACCTCAAAGGCGGTCGGCTGGAGACTGTCCGGTCCGTAGGGGTCGCATTCGAGAAAGGGGGACGCCCCAACCGAAGATGAAAGCCCAAACAAAATCAGCAAAAAGCTTATCCTTGCCCTCACCACATTACTATAGAATACCGGTTTCTTATTGACAAGAGCGAAGCGGCAGGCACAAAATGGTCGATGCAGTCGCGTCTTCCATCTCACCTCGACAGGTAGGGTCTTATGAAGGTCGATATTCACACAGAACAACAGGTGCTTTCCACGATGGATGTCTTCTTCGACGCCTACTCAAGGCGCGACCTTACCGGGGTATTGGGGCTCTTTCTTCCGGACCCGGACGTCGTCCTCATCGGCACCGAATCGGACGAGCGGCTGGTTGGCTTAAATGCCATCGGTGAACGTCTCCAAGACGACTGGTCCCGGACGGACGAGCTGTCGATGAAAACGACGTGGCATTCACTTTCCGGGAAGGAGGACGTCTGCTGGCTGGCTGCTGAGATCATGGTAACGATAAGCGCCGAAGGGAGCAGAATACAACTTCCGGCACGAATAACCGTTGTACTGGAAAGACGGGAGGAGCGATGGCTCATCGCACACTGGCACTCATCTCTAGCCAGAGAATAAAGGCGGGCGAGGTCTTTTCTCTATCCCCGGTCGATGATCTCCCTGACCCTCTTCAGCAGTTCCTTCGGTGAAACAGGCTTGGAGATAAAGTCAAGTTCTGCATCCAGAACCCCTTTATTGTGAATCACATCCGCGGTATACCCGCTCGTAAAAAGGGCCTTCACATCAGGGACGTGCTTTTTGATCTCTTCATATACCTCCTTGCCGTTCCTCTTCGGCATTACAACGTCTAATATGACGAGATCCACGCGTTTCCTGTTCTTCATGAACTTGAGGATGGCATCCTCCCCGTCCTTGGCCTCAATAATCGAATAACCGAACTCCTCGAGGAGATTCTTCGTAAGTTTTCTCACCTCGGAGTCGTCTTCAGCGACCAGTATCGTTTCGGAGCCCCCGATCAATGGCTGGTATGGGGCTGCCGATGCCTCTTTATTCAAGACCTTCACGGTTGGAAGATATATCGTAAAGATCGATCCCTTTCCAGGCGCGCTTCTGACATTAACGTATCCATTATGTTGTTTGACAATGCCATAGACGATGGAAAGGCCCAAGCCGGTTCCCTTCCCGACCTCTTTTGTGGTGAAGAAAGGCTCGAAAACCCTGTCACGTGTTTTTTCGCTCATGCCCATACCCGTGTCCTCAACCGAGATAATGGCGTACCTGCCAGCTTTGCCGTACCCATGGGCCTTGATAAATTTATTATCCAGGTCGAGGATGCCTGTCCGGATGGTCAGTTTCCCGCCCTCGGGCATAGCATCACGGGCATTGGTGGCGAGATTCATCAGAACCTGCTCTATTTGGGCCACGTCGGCCAGGACCATAAGGTCGCCATGGGCGAGTTCGATCTTGACTTCTATGTCTTCGCCAATGAGCCGCGAGAGGAGCCTTTCCACGCTTCTCACGATCTGATTCAGCTCTACTTGCCGGGGGTCAATCACCTGTTTCCTCCCAAAAGCAAGGAGACTCTGGGTCAGATTGGCAGCCCGTTCGGAGGAAGTCAAAATCTGTTCTACGTAAGCCCTCAACTGGTGGTTCTCGCCCAACCTCAATTGGAGCAGATTTCCGTAGCCGATGATGGCTGTAAGAATATTGTTGAAATCATGCGCGATGCCTCCCGCAAGCTGGCCGATGGCTTCCATTTTCTGCGATTGACGAAGTTGTTCCTCAAGCCTCTTGTGTTCCGTAATATCGCTGTGGCACCCGATAATCCCTATCACTTTTCCGAGGCTGTCGTATCGGAGGGACAGCGATTGGTGCACATAAAATTCATCTTTCGATTTCTTGGCGTTCCGCAGTTCTATTTCGTGGCTTCCTCGCTCGAAGAGAGGCTTCAGTACGTGCTTCCTCATTATCTCGTACTGATCGTCGGGATATACGATCGAGATGTGTTTGCCCATCACCTCATCGGGTCGGTAGCCGTAAAGCCGCTCTGCCCCTTTGTTCCAACTGGTGACATAGCCATCCAGATCCGTCGATATCACCGAGTCATGTATCTGATCTATAATCTGGGCTTGCAGCCGAAGAGCGCCTTCTTGTCGCTTTCGCTCCGTTATATCGTGACCGATACGGAGTATTTCCGTGACGCCGTGGTCCTGAAGGACAGGCCTGTTCGTCCATGAGATCCAAACCCGTTCGCCGTTTCGGCGCATACACTCATTTTCATTGACGCCGTATTGGTCTGGGTTTTCCAGGAGGTCTTTCAGCATCGCCGCCATATTCCGACCGGTGGAATCGTATTCGGGAACAATCGTACCCACCATGTGGCTGCCGAGAATCTGCTCCTCGTCATACCCAAAGAATTGCTGCGCAAATTCATTGAAAAAGGTGATATTTCCCTTGGGATCGGCACGCATTATGATGCTATTCGCGTTCTGTACCAGATGGCGGTACTTCTCCTCACTCTCTCTCAGCGCCCTCTCGGCACGTTTTCTTTCTGTGATATCCAGGATAGTAAGGATCATCCGGCCGTCTTCGAGGAGGGTGGAGCGCATCTCCAATTCTTTGGTCTGACCGTCCCGACAGCAGACGCTAAATATCATCTCCCTATTGATCCCCGGGCCATTCTCCAACCAGGCGTTTATGACCTTCTTCCTATAGGCCGGGTCAGGAAAGGCCTTCTTGAACCAGAGTTTTCCGCTGGGGATGTCCTCCAGAGTGTAACCCGTGATCCGGGTGAACTCCGGATTGACGTAGAAGTACTGGCCCGACTGATCCAAGAGTATGACGCCGTAGGCGGCGCTCTGCAAGATGGAGAAGAAGGTCTCCCTCTCCTTTTTCAACAGTTCCTGGTTCTGACGGCGGTCCCTAATATCCCGGAACACAAGGACGTAACCAATAACCTCTCCCGCTTCGTCCTTTATGGGCGTCGCATTGTCTTCTATGAGAATGGCCTCACCATTCGCGGATATCAGCATGTGTACTTCCGGACCGACCCCGGTCTTTCGTTTCTGACATTTCGCAACGGGATGCTCATCAATCTGTCCTGATCCGGCATGGATCACAAAAACCTGGCCAACTCTCTTGCCCAGGGCCTTCGCTTCACTACAACCCGTCAGTGACTCGGCAACCGCGTTCATGAACATGATGTTCCCTGAAATATCGGTGGTTATCACACCTTCCCCGATGCTTCTCAGGGTTGTGGAAAGCCACTGCTCCTTCTCCCTGATTGCCTTCTCGGTCTTATGTCTGTAGAGGGCAACCTCCACGGTGGTATGTAGTTCTCTTTCCTCAAATGGTTTCAAGATATATCCGTACGGCTCGGTCACTTTGGCCCGCTGAAGGGTATGGTCATCGGCATAAGCCGTCAAATATATGACTGGAATGTTAAAGCTCTTACGAATTCGCTCGCTTGCCTGGACCCCGTCCATATCCCCCTTCAGGACGATGTCCATCAACACCAGATCGGGCCGCAACTCCTTGGCCTTTCGAATAGCCTCCTCTCCCGAAGACGCCCACCCGCAGATTTCATACCCCAGGCCCTTGAGGCTCCACTGGATGTCCTTCGCAACCACGCTTTCATCTTCTACAACAAGGATCCTCGTCTCGGCCATAGCAGGCCCTCTCCCCCTCCCTTGCTTTGCGCCAGAAATCGCAGGGGAAATACAGCGCATCAGGGAACTGTATTACAGCGGTTCGTTGTAAATCCGGCTCATCAGAGACCCAGATAGCCAGCCAAAATGATACCAGCAATGCTTTTCGATCCAGCCCGCACGTAGTCGGACAAACGCTCCTCGTCATCCCAGAATCTTGAAGGTTGTGGGCCGACTATATTCTATCTACCATGTCGCATGTCCCCCTGCAACATCAGTTCCAAAGAAATCATCGATAGTTCCGTGTTGATCGATTGAAAAAATACGGGTAGCTATGGTAGGCTGCCCTAACTACGATGGGCTTGATCAACTTACTCATTCGAGACCCCCTTACCTTCGTTCTGCTCATTATACCGCTCCTCTATTCGGTGATCATCCATGAGGTCTCCCACGGCTGGGTTGCCGACAAAATGGGCGATCCCACGGCCAAATGGATGGGTCGGCTGACCTTGAATCCACGGGTTCACATCGATCCCATCGGCACACTCATGCTCTTCATTTTCGGTTTCGGCTGGGCAAAGCCCGTTCCCGTCAATTTTGCCAATCTCCATGAGCCGAGAAAGGGATTGATCCTGGTATCACTGGCAGGCATCGTTGCCAATATTTGTGTCGCCTTCATTGCCCTCTTCGGTTTACGGATCGCCGGGCCGTATCTCCCCACGATGGCCGTTCGAGTACTTGCCATTACTGCAAGCATCAACGTGATGCTCGCAGCCTTTAACCTCATACCTATCCCCCCTCTGGACGGGTCGAAGGTCCTGATGGGTTTCGCGTCGAGGAACCTCCAGTATTTACTATCGAGAATCGAGCCGTACGGATTCCTCATTATCATGGGCCTCCTTTATATCGGCATCCTCAACCCTGTCATCCGCTTTTTCGAAAGGGTCATCAGCCTCATTATCGCGGTACTTCTGCCCTAGATCCTCCCATCTGGATTCTTATCCTCCTACATCCGGACCCATCTGGGACCTATCTACTGGTCTCCCAGAAATGGTAAAATGGGTGGAGGAATCGGTAGAGCGTGTACGGGAAGGGAGGCAATATGGGACCTGTTAGACTTTCAGATAGACTGTTCATGGTCGGCGGCTCTGAAGTCACCGACTCCAGGGACTGTTCTGTTTACCTTGTGAATCTTGGAGATCTGGTGCTTATCGATGCCGGCGCAGGGCCAAGTTCCCCTCAAATTGCCAGAAATGTTGAGTTGCTGGGTTTCAATCCTTCGGAGATTTCCTCGCTTATCCTCACTCATTGCCACATTGACCACGTCGGTGGAGCCAGGTTTTTCCGCGAAAAATACCAGACTCCACTGATCATGCATGAGATAGATGCAGAACCGGTAGAACGAGGGGATACAACAATGACGGCAGCCTTCTGGTACAATCTTCCGTTCCCACCCCTCTCTATAGAGAGGAAGCTTCATTCGGCCGAAGAATCGCTGGCTTTTGGGGAAGGAACGCTCGTTTGTCTCCACACGCCGGGACACACACCCGGCTCCCTTTCCATCTATGTGGATCTTCCAGAAGAAGGCAGGGTATTATTCGGGCAAGACGTTCACGGTCCATTCTATGCGGAATTCGGGTCAAACCTCATTGACTGGCGAAAATCCATGAAGAAACTCCTATCCCTCGAGGCCGATATGTTGTGCGAGGGACACCTTGGAGTCTACAGCCCCAAGGACTCTGTCAAAAAATACATCCAACACTATCTCGAAGCCTATGATGATGAGCCATAGCGCCGGCCTTCATCATAGGCTTCGTACAACTCTCACGCCTGATCGGCTACATATTCTCTGCCGCCCCTTCCTCTGCGGTCTCTTTACCTTTATGCATGGCCGTCGTTATCTTTCCCTTAACCTGGTCATAGTAGCCCTCGGCCTTGCCTTTCGCATCCTTCGCCATACCCTTGATCTGCTCCCTTGTCTGCTGGCCGGCTTTCGGGGCCAACAGCAGCGCCGCCCCCGCGCCTAAAAGGGCGCCTAAGAGAAATGAGATCAGCCAAGATCCACTTTTTTCGAATTCATTGTCGTTGGAATCCATACAGAGCCTCCTTATTCTTGTTTTGACCGAGAGAGTTTTATTACAAACCGCTGCTATATCAAACAGGCCCTATTTGCCCGGCACTCGGAAAAGGTTTTTGAGAAATCCTTCGACGCCGGTCTTTATGCCCGTTTTTACTCCACTGATCGTCGATACGGCTTCGGTGCTCAAATTCTGTGCCGCGCTGAAGATCTTTTTCATACTCGCCCCGACGTTCCTGACACTGTCACCCACCTCGCGCACGGATGAGGAAAGGGCTTTGATATCGCCTGTGACGGAACTCATGTCTCCAGTCATCTGTTTTACATTCTTGAGATTCTCATTAACCTCGAAGACGGTCGACCGCATGGACTCGTCCACCGTAAGCACCAATTTATTGACGGACTTCATCACGTCCACAACCTTGAATATAAGCCACACGAGCGCACCAGTAAAAACTGCAACTGAAAGGGCAATAACCGCATAAAACCACCACATATCCCCTCCTCCCTGTGATTGATCTCCGGCTTATCGCACCGGGCACCTTTGCTCTATTACACAATAACTATTCCTATACTCCGTGTAAAGGCATACCTGTACGGCGAAGGACAGAAAATCCTGCCAAGCCCTAAAACGGCGACCTCAGACTGGTTATGGATGGGGCAACTCTATCGAGCCTCAGACCGAAAAAGGCGGACGGGACACCCGTCCAGACCGGCACTGCAATCTATACGAAAAACGTGTTCCCCGCATTGCTCACCGGGTTGCGACGAGCCTGACTAGTCCTTAATCCAGGACCGGACGATATCGATGAGAAGCTCGCCGAACTCAGGGTCATTTATATGACGAGGCGAGACGTGCAGTGACGTCTCAGGGCCCAGCATCTTCCTGAACACCTCGGTCATGATCTTCGGAGCTTCGGGGTCATACAGGGGGCCTTCGGGCCGATCAAACCCCGAGAAGCCGCCCAGCGGCACGGCAACGGCCCTCGGGCCCTTGGCCTCGTTACACAATTTTGCCATGGCCCGGGCCACCATTTCCGACTCCTCGTGCAGGGTACGGATGGCCGTGATGGCCGCGTTATGGCGATGGTATTGTCGATTCGGAAACTGCTTCTGCGCAATCCCCAGGGGACCGCATACGATAAAGTCGGTACACCCGGGGACTAAGAGGGTCGGGACACCTCGTTGCAGCGCCGCAGAAAGTCGATCAGGTCCAGCGTCGTAATCCCCGTCGAGCAGGTGGGCCACAAGTTCTTGGGCAGATATCTCCACCACGATATCGGCCTGGCCTTCCCTGATCATTTCCTCCATAGCCTGACCGCCGACCCCCGTGGTATGGAAGATGATCACTTCTCGTCCTTTTGCCTCGATAGCCTGTTTTATTCTGAGGGCTGAGGGCTCGCTCGTTCCCAACGTCCCGATGAATACGAGGGGCCTCGCATCGCCGTTTTGTTGAAAGGTCTGCCTCGCCATGCCCGCCGCCGCCAGAGCAGCGTTCTTCAAGATTTTCTTCAGAATACGGTTTACCCCATTAAGATCGCATATGGTGGGGAACATAAGGATATCCTTTGTACCGACAAAGGGGCGAACGTCGTGGGAGGCCAGGGTAGATATCATGACCTTTGGAAATCCGACGGGGAACGCCCGCATGACGGCAGTGCATATGTCCGTTCCTACTGAGCCACCCAGGCCGACAAGGGCGTTGATCCGTCCCTCTCGGTACAGCTCTTGGGCAAGCCGAGTGGCCCCCGCAATCATTACTCGAGATGCCCTGCCTTCATGTTTTAGGTCCTGAACGTCGGTCAAGGCATAGCCCGCCGCGCGAACGACAGCATCGCGGCTCACATCCACATCGATCGGGCTTCTGCCGATGATCCCCACATCCATCAGCAGCGTCTTTACATCCACTTCGCCGAGGCAAGCTCGGACGTAGGCAGCTTCTTCCGCCTTTGTATCCATGGTAGCCGCGACAAGTACGGTAGGTGTAAAATCCATTCTCTTTCCTCCCAACATGTTTTTGCGAGCTATCTGTACCGTTTGTGAGGCCGAATGTTGGTTCATCACTCTTTTCTCGCAGGCTTCGCCACTGCTTTCCACACGATTTTACCCCGGATATTATCAGTGATGTCCTCTCCTGTCAACGAACAGACCCCCTTTTCAAGAAAGGTTCATGATCGGTCGGTCCCAGGCCATTGCCATAACCTTATCTGTGCACAGCTTCCGTTTGAAACCCTTCCCGGAAAACCATATAATATGTGGAAATAAAAGGAGGATTTATGCGGTTTTCCGATATGGCGTATCAACGGCCGGATTTCGATGAACTGGAGTCCCATTTCCGACAGAAGATAGATGCTCTCGTCAATGCCGGCAGCGCCAACAGCCAGGCTGATATCATTGGTGAGATCAACCTCATTCGAGAGGACGTCGATACCGCCATGAGTCTCGCGCGTATACGACAGACCATCGATACCCGTGACGTTTTCTACGACGGGGAGTCCTCATTCTTTGACGAGAATTCCCCCCGTTATCAGGCATTGATAGACGAGTACTACAAGGCCCTCACGAGTTCCCCTTTCAGGCAGGAATTGGAAAATGGCCTTGGGAGCCGCCTTTTTGCCCTGGCTGAAGCGGCCCAGAAGACCTTTAAGCCGGAGATTATGGAGGACCTTGCCGAAGAAAACCGCTTGTGTACCGAATACATGAAGCTTCTCGCATCGGCGCAGATAGATTTCGACGGCAGGAAATTGAACCTCTCCGGCCTCGGACCCTATCGCGAGTCATCAAACCGGGAAACACGCCGTTTGGCCTCTGAGGCCTATTTCGGTTTTCTCTCCCAGAATCGCCAAAAGCTCGATTCGATCTACGACAGCCTTGTTCATGTGAGAAACAGTATGGCCGGGAAGCTGGGTTTTGAAAACTTTATTCCTCTCGCCTACCTGAGAATGTCCCGGCTTGACTATGATGCTCCCATGGTCCATAACTACCGCGATTCTATCAAGCAAACGATCCTTCCCGTTGCCAACGCCCTTAGGGAAGATCAGAGAATCCGGCTGAACCTGGAGCATCTCTATTATTACGATCTTCCCTTCAGATTCAACACGGGCAATCCAAAACCCCTGGGCAGTGCACAGGACATTATCTACAGGGGTAAAGAGATGTACCACGCCCTTTCCGAGGAGACCGCTCAGTTTATTGATCGCATGCTGGACGAGGGTCTGATGGACCTCGAAACCCGTACCGGTAAGGCAGGAGGTGGCTATTGCTCCTGGATACCCAGGTACAAGGCGCCCTTCATCTTCTCCAATTTCAACGGCACCTCGGGCGATGTGGATGTCCTGACCCACGAAGCGGGGCATGCCTTTCAAGCACACATGAGCAGGGGTTTCGACATCCCGGAATACGTCTGGCCGACCATGGAAGCCGCGGAGATCCACTCCATGAGTATGGAGTTCATTACCTGGCCGTGGATGGAATGGTTTTTCGGTCCTGAAGCCGACAAGTATCGTTTCATGCACCTCTCCGATGCCCTTATGTTTATCCCTTACGGCGCCCTGGTGGACGAATTCCAGCATGTTGTTTACGCTAATCCGGGACTTTCACCAAAGGAACGGTTCACAGTATGGCGCGAGTTGGAAAAGAAATACCTTCCATACCGGGATTTCACCGGAAATACCTATCTCGAAGAGGGTGGGTTCTGGCAGTCTCAGCGTCATATCTACGAGGCACCTTTTTACTATATTGATTATACCTTGGCTCAGGTCTGCGCCATTCAGTACTGGGAAAGATTTCGGGAAGACCGGGGATCGGCGTGGTCCTACTATCTCAGCCTCTGCAAGGCAGGGGGCAGTGCCGCCTTCCTGGAATTGGTAAGGATTGGCGGACTGGAATCGCCCTTTGAGCCAGGTGTGTTGGAAGGGGCCGTCCAACCAGTGCGAGAATGGCTATCAAGGACAGATTCCTCGAAATTCTGAGCATCTACTTTTTCTGTAGAAAAACCAGGGTTTCGAGATGTGATGTGTGGGGAAAGAAATCGAAGGGCATGACCTGGATTAGCCGATAGCCGCCGGCCATGAGACCATTCAGATCCCGGGCAAGGGTGGCAGGATCACAGGAGACATAGGCAATGGCCGGAACACTGAGATCCACCAGTGATTTCAGGGCAAGCTTGCTCATGCCGGTCCTTGGTGGGTCGACAACGGCAAGATCGAAGGGTCTTCCTACCCGTTGAAGGTCGATCTCCTCGACCCTTTTCGCATGGAACCGGCAGTTGCGTATTCCATTGATTTCGCAGTTGCGCCTGGCATTCCTTATATTCTCCGGTTCCGCGTCGTAGCCCTCAACCCATTCAATGGACCGGGAGAGGGTCATCTCCAATGTTCCCATGCCGCAGTAGAGGCCCATCACTCCCTTGGCTTCGAAAGAACGGGCAAACTCGATAACCTTTTCGTAGAGGAGATGGGCCGTTTTGGGATTCGGCTGGAAGAAGACCGTCGGGCTGATCTGAAAGCTCAGCTCTCCGACCGTCTCCTCTATCCATCCCTGTCCTCTCAGCGTCTCCGTTCGTCCGTTGTAAAGTCGGCAGATGCTTTTCACCGACGGCTCCGCCCTCTGCACCGATTGGATAAGGGATTGAGCTCCCGGGAGCTCGCCTCTTCCTGTGTCGAAAACAAGCATCATGTCTCCGGTCGATTTTGACTCCCGTACCGTAATCTCCTTCAAAAATCCGCGCCCGAGCTTCTCGTCGAAGGCCGGAACGTCGAACCGGGCCATGTATTCACGCAGGGCCGGCAAGATCTCACCCAGTCGCCGGCTGAAGATGGCGCACGAATCTATGGGGGTAACCTCCCCGTGGTAAGGCTCGAAAGGCGAGACCCGTTTCCTCAACCCGAGCACTGCATTACCGGCCCGTCCTCTGCATGCCAGTTCGATCTTCCCCCGATAAAAGAACCGATCCACCGATGGAGTCGAGGGAGAAACAACAGTCGGATCGACCTTAAACCCCCCTACCCTGCGGAACGTTTCGACCAGATGCCTCCTCTTGAGTTCCAACTGCTGTACATAGTCGAAGTGGAGCAACGAGCAGCCGCCGCAGGAGCCGAAATGGGGACAAGGCGGCTCTCGTCTCCAAGGCGAGGCGCTCTCCAGCCCAACCATCCGCCCGTAGATGAAGGCCTTGCCTCCCCGGCCAAGTTCCGCCCGGACCCTGTCACCGGGAACTGCCCCGGGAACGAATATGACTCGCCCCTCCCACCGTCCCACGCCCAGGTCGCGAGGCATAGCAAAGTCGGAAATCTCAACAGGAACGGTTCCCGACGGCTGGGATTCGGTGCTACTCATCGGCTGCTTTTGCCCCCTTTGAATTCCTGCCACAGATCACGCCTCTCAAGGAGTCGTAAGGCCTCTTTCACCAAAACCTTGTTCTGGGGGCTCCACCATTGTAGCAAGGCCCGTTGCATCTTCCGCTCCCGAAAGCTTCTGGCAACGTATACCTGCGCCCCGGTAAAAGGGTCCCTCCCCGTATGGTACATGCAGGTAGAACGGGTGAGCGGCAGAGGCATGAAGTCTTGAACCTGCTCGGGGTGAATGTGTCGCTTCTTGAAATAGAGGGCCATCTGCAGGGCATCGTCCAGCGTGGCCCCCGGGTGGCTGCTGATGAGATATCTGACCAGGTATCGCTTCTTGGGAAGCCTCTGGTTGACCTCGTTGAATGCCCCTTCGAAGCGCTCGTATACCTCGATGGGGGGCTTATTCATGAGCTGCACGACAAAATTCTGGGTATGCTCCGGCGCAACCTTCATCTGTCCACTCACGTGATGGAGACAGAGTTCGGCGAGAAATGGCCGGTCCTCTTTCTCCGTCAGGAGGTCATACCTGATTCCGCTTTCTATGAACACATGTTTCACCCTGGGGATGCCTCGAAGAGCCCGGTATAGATCGAGGCTCCGGCGATAACCGGTCCTGAAGTTTCGGCACCTCGTGGGGACCATACATGACCGCTGCGAGCACGGTCCCTCCGCCCTGCCGCATGCAGCACCGTAGAGGTTGGCCGTTGGACCGCCTACGTCGGTGATGGTGCCCTTGAAGTCCGGTCTTTCTGAGATCAGACGGGCCTCCCGGGTCACCGACTCGATGCTCCGTGATTGGATCACCTTTCCTTGATGGAGCGACAAGGAGCAAAAACTGCAATCCCCGCAGCACCCCCTGTTGGAGATCAGGGAAAAGCGAACCGTCTCGAATCCGGGGATGCCACCCAGTGCCTCGTAGACCGGATGAGGGTTCCGCTCGTAGGGAAGCTCGAATACCCGATCGAGCTCTGATGGAGAGAGAGGCTTTGGAGGGGGATACTGGATTACGTATCTATTGCCGTGTCTTTGAGCCACTGCAGGGCCGTCACAGGTGGTGCCGTTCTCGAAAAAGAGTCGAAAGGCCTGGTTAAACTTCGATCCGTTCTCGCGAACCTCTTCGAAGGAGGGGATTTCGAGTGCTCCTTCGGGGAGATCATTACCAACCAGGGCCGTCCCTCTGATCCCGGATAGATCCTTGCCCTTTCGAAGCCGTTTGGCAATCTCGGTTACCTGCCGCTCACCCATGCCGTAGACAAGGATATCAGCCCTCGCGTCGAGGAGAATCGATCGACGGACACTATCGCCCCACCAATCGTAATGGGCAATCCTTCTCAGTGAGGCCTCTATGCCTCCCAGTACGATGGGGATATCGCCGAAGGCCTCTCTGATCCTGTTGCAGTAGACGATGACGGCCCGGTCGGGCCTCAGACCCGGTTTCCCTCCGGGCGAATATTCATCCCTTTTGCGGGTCTTCTTGTGGGCTGTGTAATTGGCTACCATAGAGTCCAGATTTCCGGCCGTGACACCGAAAAAGAGTCGAGGCCTGCCAAATTCTTTGAAGGGATCGGCACTCCGCCAGTCTGGTTGAGCCATCATAGCAACACGCAGCCCGGCCCCTTCCAGGACCCGCCCGATCACGGCGACTCCGTAGGAAGGATGATCTACGTAAGCGTCCCCGGTAACGAGGACGACGTCCACGTCATCCCATCCACGCTTTGTGAGATCCTTTTTTGATAGAGGTAGAAACATAAGAAATAAGCGGCTATCAGGTATCAGCCTTTAGCCATGGGTATTCAGCCCACAGACGACCAGGAAGGGTATAGTGTAGCATAGAAGGAGGGCCATGGGATGGCTCATCATAAAAGAAAAGGGCCGGGAGAGACGTTCTCTGTCCCCGGCCCTTGAAATGGTTTCGCTCAGCAGGATTTATTTGCCCCTCAATGCCTCCCAGCTCTTCAGAATCTGGAGTCCCATCTGCATCTGAAAATCATCCTCTTCCGATCCGGGCTTCGCCGCACCGGGCTCCTGGTTTTCGGCAGGCTCCTCGCTCTTGGTCGGGATGCTCCCTTCAAGGTGCTTGTTCAGGTCTTTCTCCTTGATGGGGACGAATTTCTCCTTCCTCTTGGTGATGTCATTGTCCACGGCGATATCTGGGCCGATTCCCTCAGCCTGTATGGATCTACCCTTCGGGGTGTAGTATTTGGCGGTGGTAAGCCTGACGGCGGAGCCGTCGGACAAGGGCAGTATGGTCTGGACAGAGCCCTTCCCAAAGGTCTTCATGCCGACTATTATCGCCCTTCTGGTGTCCTGCAGGGCCCCTGCCACGATCTCTGAGCCGCTGGCGCTTCCTTCATTCACGAGCACCACGAGGGGGCCCATGTAGTCATCCTTCCTGTGGGCGTTGAATTTCACCTTCTGGTCAGGTTTTCGTCCTTCAATGTAGGTGATAAGCCCCTCCTCGAGGAACCTGTCGGAAACCTCTGCTGCCTGATCCAGAAGACCCCCTGGGTTATTCCTCAGATCGAGGAGTATCCCTTTCAAAGGGCCTTTTGCGGTCTTGGTAAGGTCCTTCACCGCCAGATCCAAATCCTTTCCCGTTCGTTCCTGAAACTGGGTGATCCGGATATAACCATAGCCATCCTCGAGCATCTTGCTCTTCACGCTCTTGACCACGATAACATCCCTCAGGATCTCATAGTCTTTCGGCGCAGAAAAGCCTTCCCGTACGATGGTGAGGGTAACCGGTTTCCCCTTGGGCCCTCGGATCATCTTCACCACATCGACGAGCCCCATGTTCTTCGTGGGCTTGCCGTCGATCTTCACAATATGGTCCGATGGCTTCAAGCCGGCCTTAAAAGCCGGCGTGTCCTCGATGGCCGTAATGACCGTGGGGAAACCGTCTTTAACGGTGATTTCTATGCCGATACCTCCGAACTCGCCCTTTGTTTCAGTCTGCATCTCCTTGTACATATCAGGTGTGAGAAAGGAGGAATGGGGATCCAGGGACTCTAGCATGCCCTTGATAGAGGCGTAGACGAGGTCTTGATCCTTTACGGTGTCAACATAGTTCTTCTTGACGATATCAAGGACGTCCGAATAGGTCTTAAGAAACTCGTATATTTCTCGCCCCTCGGCGTTGGGTACGGGTCTCTTCCCCTGCGCACCCGCCAGGAAGCCGACCAGAAAAACGCAGATAAAAATTAGGGCTAGAGAGAGTTTGACTTTCTTCTTCATGCACGGCCCTCCTGTTGGGAGCAATATTACTATAATATCGGTCAACTTTCAATTAGCATGACCCCGTGTTAGTATCTCTCGATGAGCACCGTCTTTGTTGCCATGAGCGGAGGTTTCGACAGCTCCTTCGCCGCCCGCCTGTTGAAAGAGCACGGTCACAAGGTAGTCGGTTTCACCTTTGTGTTGCTCCCTAAGGGCATGGCAGACACCGATAACCCGAAGGCGTGCTGCTCTGCCGCATCGGTCAACCGGGCACGAAGGATCGCTCACGACCTCTCCATCCCGCACTATGTCATAGATCTGCGGGATGAATTCGAACGCTATGTCATCACAAGATTTATCGACGAGTACCGGGTCGGCAGAACGCCAAACCCCTGCATTCTCTGCAATACCTTCATAAAATTTGGGGCCTTTCGAGACAAGGCAGCGGCTTTAGGAGCGGATCAGATCGCTACCGGCCATTACGCCTCCATTGATATCGCACCGGACGGACCGCATCTGAAGAAACCGGCCGACAAGACCAAAGATCAGTCCTATTTCCTTTACGGTATCAAAAGGGATTGGCTCGCCTCGATCCTGTTTCCCCTCGCATCCCGGATCAAGTCCGAGACGGTTGAGAAGATGCAACAAGAGCACCCCCACTACGCAGGGGTTCGAGAGAGTCAGGATATCTGCTTCATACCTCAAGGCGACTATAGGGCCTTCCTTCGTCAGTTTGTGCCTCTCAAAAAGGGCGAGATTCTATCCCTCGAAGGCCGCGTCCTCGGCCACCACGAAGGGGTTCACCTCTATACGGTGGGTCAGCGCAGGGGGCTTAGGGTTCCTTTTTCAGAACCCCTTTACGTGCTGGAAATCGATACGGCGAGCAACACCGTTGTGGTTGGCCCCAAGGAGCACCTCGAGAAAACGAGTCTCGTGGCATCCGGTATCAATCTTCTCGCAGACCCTCACGGCATTCCACTGACCGGGAAGGTCCGCTACAGGCAGAAGGAACAGCCCTGTTCGTGCAGCATCCAGGGAGACCGCATGTTTGTCAGATTTGGGGTCCCTGTCTCCTCGGTCACACCCGGTCAATCGGTAGTCCTGTACGACGGGGATACGGTGATGGGGGGTGGAACTGTAGACCGGGCGCTGTAAGACAAAGAATCACCCTCGTCGCTCGTCTGTCTCGCCGTCCAGCACTCGTCTGATGGTCGCCGCCAGCGTATTTTTATCCGAAGGCTTCATAAGGAAAGCCTTGATGCCTGCCTTCTGAACCCGTTCCCGCGAGACAGCCTCGTTGTAACCGGTCCAGAGAACAATAGGAATGGTGGGCTTGATCATCAGTAGTTGAGCGGCAAGATCGATGCCCGTCAGATTGGGCATGGTGTAATCCGTAATGACAAGATCGAACCGATCGGGGGTCTTCCGGAAGATCTCCAGGGCCTCCTCGCTGCTGGTGCTTGCAACGACCTCATAGCCAAGGCCGGTCAATCTCTCCTCATCCAAGGCGATCATGATATCTTCATCATCCACCAGGAGTATGCGCTCCTTCCCTCCCGCCACAGGAGTAGTATGCTTTCCCACGGTGCAAAGGCGTTCATCGGCCTTCGGCAGATAGATAGAAAAAGAGGTACCTTTTGCCGGCTCGCTTTCGACCGTAATGTGACCTCCAAAACTCTTTACAATGCCATGGACAACGGAAAGCCCCAGACCCGTCCCTTCACCCTGTTTCTTTGTGGTAAAGAAGGGATCAAAGACCCGCTCAAGGGTTTCCGGTTCCATACCCCTGCCGGTGTCACGCACCTCCAGCACCACGTATTCTCCCGGCGTGATGTCCGGCTCCGAGGCCCGATCGCCCTCCGTAAGGATGACGCGTGATATGCCTAAGCGCAGGATTCCTCCTTTGTCTCGCATGGCATAGGCCGCGTTCGTGCAGAGGTTCATCAGGATCTGGTATATATGGACGGGGTCCGCCAGAATCACGTCATCCCCTTCGGAGCGCCTCCATACCATCTCGATCGTGGAAGGAAGGATGGGCCGCAGCAACTTGAGCGCCTCTTCAACGGTGTCGCTCAGGGCCAGTAGTTTTCGGTCCTGCTCGGCATGTCTGCTAAAGACGAGGATCTGCTTCACGAGATCTCGTCCTCTTTTTGCCCCCTTCAATGCCAGTTCCAACCTCCTGTGTTCAGGCCCGCCGGGATCCACATCCTCCAAAACCATTTCGGTAAACCCAATAATGGCCGCGAGGACGTTGTTGAAGTCATGGGCAATACCACCTTGCGAGGGTCCCGAGGGCTTCCAGCTTCTGGCCCTGCCTGAGATGATCCTCCATCTTCCTTCGTTTCTCTGTCTTTCTCTGCAGGTTTTCGTAGGCTTCGGTCAACTGACGGGTCCTTTCCTCGACACGGTGCTCCAGTTCATCGTGGGCCTCACGCAATGCCTCTTCGGTCCGTTTACGTTCGGTAATGTCGACAAAAATTGTCAGGAGACTATCTCCCATGGTCACGCCTGATATCTCGACCTTCCGTACGCCACCATCTTTGCAGGTTACATCGTATTCGGCCGGCTCAATATCCCGGCCTTTTTCAATAGCTTTTTGTACGACAGCATCCCAGGTATCAATAACCAACCGCCGGTAGTGCTCATCGGGATAGGCGAGCGGCCACCACTCGTCCAAGGTCCTGATATCGTCATGAGTATAACCGAACATCAAGGTAAACCGGTCATTGAAGTAACCGAAGAGACCGTCTTTACTTACAACGCACAACGGTATGGGAGCCTGTTCGACAAACTGTCGAAATCTCGCTTCACTCTTTCGAAGAGCTTCCTGGGCCTGTTTTTGCTCGGTAATGTCCGTTCCGAATGATATGGTGCCAAGGAACTTGCCCTCCTGCCGGAGCACACTATTCTTCCAGGAGATTATCCGTTCTTCGCCGGACTTTGTTATGATGGGATTCTCAAATGTACCCATAGCGAGGTCCCCATTCTTCAGTCGGTTGAAATCATCCCACGCATGGGGATACGTGACCTTGGGGACAATCAAATCAAACCAGTTCTTCCCTGTAATTTCATCTATCCCGTATCCTGTTATCTTCTCACCCGTTTCGTTAAGAAGGGTGACGTTTCCAACAGGGTCCAGGCCAACAACAAGAAGGTTCGCTGATTTGATGAGATTTTCCGTGTACTCCTTTGCCTCCCGAAGTGCCGCTTCCGTCTGGATTCGGTCGGTTATATCTCGCACCGACTCGATGGCGCCGACGATGGCCCCCTCTGCGTTGCGAAGAGGACCGGCCTTGACCCACAGTGTCCTTCCCCGCCCGTAAGAGACACAGGCCGACTCTGTCTCACCATACAGAAAATCGCCCTCCTTCTTGATAAACGAGTATTGCCTGGCTATGTCGTCATCCCACCGGAATAGGAGATCCGCTAAGGTGGGGTGTCTTTCTCCGTAAAAGGGTATGGCGTATTCATGGTCTCCCTTTCCAAGCATCGTATCGGCGGAAACACCGCTCATCTCTTCCATGGCCTTGTTCCAGGAGATGATCCTCCCTTGACGATCCGTTGCAAAGGTGGGGTCGGGAAGGAACTGGATGATGCTGGCAAGGAGATCTTCCGATCGTCTCAGGGCCCCCTCGGTGTGTTTACGCTTGGTGATATCACGGATGCTTGACCGGTGGCCCATGGAAGACCCATCGGCAGCATATATGGGCTGCCACGAGGCCGACACCCATAGAGGGCTGCCATCCTTACGCCGGAGACGGAACTCGACATCGTTCCCGCTTGAACCCTGGACGGCCTGTGCGAAGAAATCGTCTAATCGATATCGGTCCTCTCCATCAACGAGGGGCAGAGGGAAGTCAGACATAGCCATACACTCGTCCACGGTGTAGCCCGTGAGCCCCAGGATCGCCGTATTGATCCACACAAGCTTGCCCCTTGAATCGAGCCAGCACTCACAATCAGACGTATAATCGGCGATCACCCGAAATCGGCTTTCGCTCTCCCGGAGTCGCTCTTCTATCCGCGCGCGCTCTGCATCCGACCTCTCCAGTTCGACAATTCGCTCCCGGAGTTCCGCGATCTCCTCCAGCAGCTTTTTCTTCGAGTCCTCTTTGCCCGTCATGGTGCGCTCCTACTCGCCATAGTGTTCATCCGAATTATACACCATCATTGTCTGCCTGATTGGTCCAAGGCTGCCGGGGAGCCGGAATCGAGGTGCACCACAAGGGCAATTCAACGTAGACCATTATAGGTGTTGACATTGAAGGGCCTTATTCTACAATTAGGGAGAGAGGAGCAACTATGCCACCCTACATATTGATGAGCACGCTCACTGACGAGGGGAGAAAAACCATCAAGAACAATCCGGAGCGCATCGAGGCGGTCAACAAGGAGATCGAGCAGATGGGCGTCAAGGTGCTTGCCCAATATGCCGTCCTCGGTCCCTATGATTTCATCAGCATACTCGACGCGCCCAGCAATGAGGTGATCGCCAAGGTCTCCATGGAGCTGGGGGCCCGGGGTACGGTCCACATCATCACCCTCCCCGCCATCCCCATCCCGGAATTCGTCAAAAAACTCAAGCCGGCTTAAGGGGGATCGTTAGAAGGAGGATATATGGCGAATACCCCGGGGCGACTACAAAGGGCGATCGTCAATGTAAATCTTAAAAGATACGGCCTCTATCTCATCCGTTGGCAGTTGAGTACCCCCATCCTGGCCTTGGTCCTGCTCTGGCTTTCCACGACGAACAAATGGACCGCCACAATAATCGCCAACCTCATAGGCGGCCTCATCTTCTTCTGGGTGGACCGGTTCATCTTCACCACTCCAAGGCTCGAGGATCAATGGGAGGTGAGGGAAAACATCACGTGTGTCGACTGTGAAAGGGTCACCCGAGGGTACCGTCTCGTAAAGACCAGAAACTACGACAGGACGAAAGACCCTCGTCCAGAGTTTCGCTGCGAGGAATGCTCTCAGAAAAAGACTAAAGAGCTGAGAGAGCGCGGCGTCGACGTCCGGTCTTGAGGCAAAGGGGATTTCTTATTGCTCATACGCGCCTTTCTGGTCCGTCTTTCCGGCAAGCACCGCCGTGCGGGGAAATCGGCACGGACCGTGTGAGCCGGGGACTTGCCCTTGGGGCGCCTTCGAGGCTAAGCGAATCTACCTCTTCCTGATAAGCTTGACGACCCCATTCCTTCCCTCTACCCGTACGATGTCGCCTTCGTGAATCTTTTCCGACAGTCCTGTCGCCCCCATGACCGCCGGGATTGCATGAACTCGCGCAGCTTCGGCAACCGTAGACAACATACCGCCATTCTCCACAACGAGCGCCCCTAGACGGGGAATGACCATGGTTAGATTTGGATGGGCCTTTTGGCTCACCAAAACAGACCCTTCGGGTATTCCACCCAGGGATAGAGGGTCCTCAGGATCGGCCACGAATACCGCCGGGCCCTGCGCTGTCCCGAATGACGCGGCAAATCCACCAATGACCATCTCTGCCAACCGTACGGGGGAGGATCGTCTGGTTTCAGTCTTGTTGGGTATCAGTTCTTCGTCGTCGACGTCCCGGCAAACTAGCACATCTCTCATAGGTTCTCACGTAGCTCCTTCAATATTGATTGTACTCTTGATCGAATCTTTTACGATCTCGGGTGTATCAATTTAAACGATTGTGATTGAGGAATCCAATCTAAAATATTATTTTCTGGGCACCTCAGGCAGCCGCTGACGGGGCCTCCCTGATGTCATCATAGAATTTAGCCGTAGCCACCGCCACGTAGGGGCAGAGCCACAAAAACCCGATGCCAAGGGTAAGGATGCAGAGCAACGCCCACCCCAGGAAACGCACACCCAAACAGAAGAACTTCCCTTTGTTTCCGACCATCATCTCTTTGCTCTTCCGAATGACCTCGAAAGCCCCTATCGTCTTGTCCTCGGCGAGAATGTAATACATTTGAGAATAGGCCAGCGCGGCGATGATACCGGGCACAATCAGAAGCAGAGACCACAAAAAGACAAAGAGGCCGGCCAGCAGATAGGCCCCGAGGGCCGTGCCGAACATGCGAAAGCCATCAAATATCATTTCCAGCCGCGCATTGTCGTCCCGGGCCAGGGCCAGACTAAAAACGGCCCACCCAAGAGTCACGGGACCGGAGATAATGATGGAGATGATAGCGCCCACAAAGGGAACGACCTGGGCGAAACCGGCTACGACCATGAAGACAACAAAAGTACCCACGGCCAGCCCCCATTTGCCCTTGAGAGATTCTCGAGCTTGAGCCATCAACATACGGTTTTCTGTAACAGAGATTCGGCCCATCATACCCCCTTCACATTCTTCTTCCCTAGTTGCCGTTCCTTATTCTGCGACGCACGAACCCATTATATTTCTTTTCGCCCTTATTGACTCTATTATTAGTTTCACCACCCACTCCCTCCGGTCGTTCGAGATGCTATGCATAAAAGGAAGTTGATCCGGTTAACCGCGCGGGCCATACCTTGGCTGTATGCGTACAAAGAAAGCCTTCTCTGGCACTTCGTGCCGCGACTTGCCGGCCTCGGCTGCCGGATGGTAAGATAGTCGCCATGAAGGTCGGGTTCTATCAGTTCAACCCCCTGTTTGGCCGCAAACACGTGAACCTGGAGAAAGTGACCGAGGCCACGAGAGAAGCGCAGATGGATCTTCTGGTCCTGCCGGAGCTTTTTGCCACCGGTTATCAATTTACATCGAAAGCCGAAGCCCTCAATCTCTCGGAACCGGTGCCGGAAGGGGAAACCACCCAAGCAATGGTGCGGCTCTCCCGGGAGCAGAACATCCATATCGTAGCAGGTCTGGCGGAACAAGACGGTGAGCGGCTCTATAACTCGGCCGTCATAACAGGTCCCAACGGTTTTATCGGGGTCTATAGGAAGACCCATTTATTCTTCGAGGAAAAACTCTGGTTCGAGCCGGGAGATAGCGGGTTCAGGGTTTTCGATACGTCCGTCGGCCGAATCGGAATCATGATCTGCTTTGACTGGGTATTCCCGGAATCGATGAGAACCCTGACACTGATGGGCGCCGAGATAATCTGCCACCCCGCAAATCTCGTCTTGCCCTGGTGCCCCTCTGCCATGCCCATCCGTTCCCTGGAAAACCGGGTTTTCGCGGTGACCGCCAACAGGATCGGGAGCGAATGCCGCACGGCGGATCAGTGCCTCACGTTCATCGGCACCAGTCAGATTACGGCACCCGACGGCTCCATTCTCGCACGGGCCCCGGAGCAGGAGGAGGCCCTGATCACCGTTGATGTGGACCTCGCCATGGCCGCGAACAAGAGGTTGAATCCCTACAACCATCTCCTCGAAGACAGACGGCCCGAGTTCTACAAGTGCTGAGGGCCGTTCCCAAATTGCCCTACCCCACAAACAAGCGGGTCAATGGGTCAGGTTAGTCGATCGTATTCCTCTTCTGTCCAACATGAGCGCAGGAATGGACAGTCTCGACATTTGTCCGTCTGATTCAGTTCCATAAGATATTGGCGGCCTGATTTGCCGGTCACGTTGTCCTCCTCCATCTGCACGAGGCAGGGAGGCGTCTTTGACTTGCACCCGTGGCGGTTGTCGCAATCGATACAGAAACCTGCTTTTGGTTTAATGATAGGCATTTGCCGCGATTCAACCCCTCTCGGACCATTATACCACATGGGCATCCGCCACAGGTCTAAAGGGACAAAAGGTCCTGTCGATGGTCGATACAGGCCGGCCCCGGTCCCAAATAGCTTGCAGACCCAATCCTCCTTTGGTAAGGTAGAAACGTGAGAAAAGCAATGAAGGGAGGCGCTGTTATGAGAAATGTTCTCGTATTAGGCTTCATCGTTTCCGTCCTCTGTTCCTGCGCAGGGGCACAGGCCCCCATGAAGGGTGGTGACGGACCAGCCCCCTTCCGCGCTCCGGAATCGATCAAGCCCGCTTGCGAAAATAGAAGCGTCATGCAGGCCAGGACACGTCAACACTACGAGGACTACTACGGCACCATGATGACCACCGATCCCTCCACCCTCACCACGCGGAAAATGGTTTATCGCTGGGGGATAACCAACAAAACCCCCCTGGAGATGGCCTATTTTGCCGCATATGTGAAGCCCATGGGGAGGTTCAACCGGTTTAATGCAAAGATCTACGTCGACAGCAACGTTAAGGATTCCATGACCTTCTTCTTCAGGAATGGGGCCAGGGATGGCGAGGTACTAAAAAGTATTAAGGTGAGTCCGGGCCAAACGGTCGGCGTTGATTTCGAAATCTCGGGGGTGAAAAAGATGTACGTAGGCTCGGAACTGCGCATCAACCACGGCAGGGGCGCGCGATTAATCATAGGGGAGCCTGAATTCTACAACTGCCGGTAGATTTCGGACCACCACCAGGGCTGAAGGCGCTTGCCCGGTCTATACCTTAAGCATTTCTGGAAAGCGGAGCAGGGATAATCGATAAACGAGAGGAGAACAAGATTATGGACTGGAGAAAAACAGGCTTGATCGCAATCGCATGTGGAATCTTTTTCGCTGCCTCTGATCTGAGCGCGGGAACTCAAGAGGCTAAGGCCCAGCCGCAGTCGTATGAGAATACGGGGGTTATAAAGGCCAAGGGTACCGAAACGAAGGTCCTGAAGGTCCAGACTCAGACCGGAATGTTGAATTTCCATTACAAACGCCACGGTAAGAAACAGTGCGCAGGCTTCAAGGAGCTGGCGGTAGGCGATACTGTTAAGGTAACGGCCTCAGACAACAAGCCGGTGTCCGAAGCAACGTGCATACTCAAGGTAAAGGCTGAGCCTGAACCAAAATAGCCCTTGGGCACGCCACCTGGCCGAGACCTTACCGGTGCGGCCTCACCGCCACTGCCATC
>DCUF01000066.1 GCA_002328485.1 Deltaproteobacteria bacterium UBA2221 | reverse complement strand
GAGTTAATTTTGAGGAAGGGTCTAGTGGGGGTCTCCTTGCCCTGATTCATAGCCCCCAAGGGCGCGGGAAAGCCAACCGAAACCTCTCCTCAGGTGTAGGGGTTGCCACTCGTACAAAATGAGAGGGAAGGCTATTCATAGTAATTGGGAGGCCCCATGTCGGCTGCACCCCTGGCCCCCTTGCGAGGGTTCTTACCGAACGTGTGGGTACGGACAAACAAATTGTCAGCTGTCTTCCCGGTGTTGGGCATATACTTGGACACGGTATACGATGTGTCGTGGCAGGTGATACAGGATGCAGCGGCTATCTTTTTGGGTTTACCCTTGCCAGCGTGTGGAGAGTGGCAGGTGACACAGGACATCTTCCCGCTTTTGTAGTGCTGTGATTGAAGAAAGCCCTGATATTCTTGGTGGTGTTTTGCTTCCTCGAAAATGTTGTTGGCCTTCGCAAATTCATCAATCATGAACATCCCCTTCAAGTCGCCTTTATATTCCGCCGTGAAAGGCCTGTCTGGTTGGACGCCAGGGATCGTGACGTGCTCAGGATACCATATGGCCCAATCTTCGCCCGCCTTGTAGCTACCCCCTATCCCTGGGGCAGGGAGGTCCTCGCGAGGATTTCCCTGGGCGGTTCTATACTGTTCGTTCTCTAACCGGATATGACAGTAGCCACAAACTTTCGACTGCGCCTGGATGCTGACATTGGCCGGATTGAAAATGGTTTTCTTCCTATCCTTACCCTTGGCAGCAAGGTGCGCCGCCCCGGGCCCGTGGCAGGCCTCACAGCCGACGCCCATCTCGCTCCACTCATCCTTGAGGGTCTTGCCGGTAACCCTGTCCACGTCGAGTACGCGGTATCCCGTCGTGTGGCAGGTGGCGCAGTTGGTATTCCAATCGTTCTTGTTGCCGTAATTCTCCCATCCGCCGCTCAGACGGTTGAATTGTTTATTGAGAAGCTCGAATCCTCCGGTCTCGCTGTTTTTCACCAGATAGCGTTGCTTCCACTGAGAGCCGATCACGTACTGGACGTCATCGAGCTTAACGGCCTTGCCCGTGACGTTGGCGGTTGTCGGCCCCGGATTCCTTCCATCCGTAGCCCACTTCGCAACCGAGTCTCTGAGAATACCTCCCTTTCTGGGCTGCACTATTTTGCTATGAAACGTCGTTTTCCAGCTTCTGTGCTGTTCCGAGTGGCAGACCATGCATTTATCAGAACCCACAAATTCTTTCTTGCTGTCCCCCGCTGAAACTGATGTCGTGACCACCAGTGCAACCAAGATCAATAGCCCAACACATCCTCTCGCCATCAAGCACCCCCTGGCTGTGATTGGATAAAATGGCATCTATATAAGAATGCTCACGAAATGGTCCGACTGCAACAGGAGATGTGGAAATCAGTACGCTCTACCGTGGGCATGGTGAGTTGTGAAGTGGGTGCGAGAGAGCACAAAACAGGCGAGGGGACCGAGATCCCCTCGCCTGTTGAATAAAAGAGAACTGAATCGTAAATCCTAGTACATATCACCCATTCCGCCGCCCGGGGGCATCGGAGGGAACGAAGCCTTTTCCTTCGGCTTCTCTGCGATCATGGCATCAGTCGTCAGCAGCAGTGCTGCTACTGAGGCGGCATTCTGGAGTGCCGAGCGGGCGACCTTCGTCGGGTCAATGATACCGGCTTCCATCATGTCGTCCACAAAGACCTCTTTGCCGGCGTCAAATCCGAAATTGTCCTTCGCATTCTTTACCTTCTCGATGATGATCGAGCCGTCATGGCCGGCATTCTGGGCGATCCATCTCATCGGCTCTTCAAGGGCCTTCTTGATGATCTGGACACCGAACTTGCGCTCGCCTTCCGCCTGAACCTGAAGCTGATCGAGCGAGGCAAGAGAGCGGATGAAGGCTACGCCGCCGCCGGGGATAATCCCCTCTTCGACTGCGGCCTTGGTTGCATTGAGGGCGTCCTCAACACGGGCCTTCTTCTCTTTCATCTCAGTCTCGGTCGCTGCACCAACATTGATGACGGCTACGCCGCCCACCAACTTGGCCAGCCTTTCCTGCAGCTTCTCCCGATCGTAATCGGAGGTGGTTTCCTCAATCTGGGTTCTGATCTGTTTAACCCTGGCCTCGATATCTTTCTTGTCGCCGGCGCCATCGACTATGGTCGTGTTATCCTTGTCAATGGCGACGCGCTTCGCGGAACCAAGATCCTTCAGGGAGATGGAATCTAGCTTAATGCCGAGCTCTTCCGAAACTACCTGTCCGCCGGTCAAAATGGCGATATCCTCGAGCATGGCCTTTCTTCTGTCGCCAAAACCAGGGGCCTTTACGGCTGCAACCTTCAGGGTGCCTCTCAGCTTGTTTACGACCAGGGTGGCCAATGCCTCACCCTCGATATCCTCTGCGATGATCAGAAGGTTTCTGCCGGTCTTCGCCACCTGTTCGAGGATGGGGAGTAGATCCTTCATGGTGCTGATCTTCTTCTCGTTGATCAGGATGACGGGGTCCTCAAGAATGGCTTCCATCTTTTCGGGGTTGGTTACGAAATAGGGAGAAAGATAGCCTTTGTCGAACTGCATACCCTCGACGATGTCGAGATGGGTTTCCATGCTTTTTGCTTCTTCAACGGTAATGACGCCTTCCTTTCCGACCTTGCCCATGGCCTCAGCAATGATGTTTCCGATGGTCTCGTCGTTGTTGGCGGAGATGGTTCCGACCTGGGCGATCTCTTTCTGATCCTTGGTCGGCTTGGACATCTTCTTCAGCTCATCTATTACGGTTGCCACGGCCTTGTCTATGCCCCTCTTCAGTTCCATGGGGTTGTGACCGGCTGCAACCAGCTTCGCGCCTTCCTTAAAGATGGCCTGGGCGAGAACAGTGGCTGTGGTGGTTCCGTCACCGGCCACATCGGAGGTCTTGCTGGCAACCTCTTTAACCATCTGGGCGCCCATATTCTCGAACTTGTCTTCCAACTCCACTTCTTTCGCCACAGTCACGCCGTCCTTTGTAACGGTGGGTGAACCAAACGACTTCTCCAAAATAACGTTTCTGCCCTTCGGGCCGAGTGTCACTTTTACGGCATCAGCGAGCGTGTTCACGCCCTTCAGCATGCACTCCCTCGCCTTCTGATCGTACAGGATTTCCTTTGCCATTCTATGTCCTCCTTCTTTTAGTCTTCGATTATTGCGAGAACGTCATCCTCGCGAAGAATAAGGTGTTCCTCACCATCGATCTTTATCTCGGTACCTGCGTATTTCCCGAACAACACTTTGTCTCCCGCCTTGACCTCGGGGGTAACCCTCTGGCCGTTATCCGTGACCTTGCCCGGGCCCACTGCTATCACTTTGCCTTCCTGAGGCTTCTCTTTGGCAGCGTCGGGAATGATAATTCCACCTTTTGTTTTCTCCTCCTCTGCAAGTCTCTTCACGACGAGTCTGTCCTGTAATGGCTTAACCTTCATCGTCTCACACTCCTTTCTGGATTTTAGGCTGTTAGCAATCGTAGGTTGTGATTGCCAGAAAAAATATATTGGTCACGATGGTTCTTGTCAAGAGCTGCGGGAAGGTTTTTTCAGCGCCAGCCTCCCGGCCCTTGATTGAAGCGTGGATCTGGTATTATACTCTGGCCATGATACACTGCAAAAAGGTGGCCCCTTTTGTCCTTATGATCATGATCATGCTCTTTC
Organism: Deltaproteobacteria bacterium UBA2221; assembly: GCA_002328485.1. Taxonomy (GTDB): domain Bacteria; phylum Desulfobacterota; class Syntrophorhabdia; order Syntrophorhabdales; family WCHB1-27; genus WCHB1-27. The sequence continues at coordinate 10,050 of DCUF01000066.1, read as the reverse complement.
CCCTGTCTTGCACCGACGCCAAGACGTCCGTTTCTTTCCCGGAATATGAAAAGGCACTGGGAAGCGCAAAGAAAGACGGCAAGCCCGTCATGCTCTATTTCTCCAGCCGGCACTGTCCCTATTGCGCGCTCATGGAGCAGGACACGTTATCGGACAAAGAGATCATTAAAATTCTCGCTGGCTTTCATGTCGTGAGGATCTCTGCGGAAGGAAATCGAGCCCTCGTCAAACGCTATTCGGTGAACGTCTATCCTACCTTCTGGTTTCTCGAAGGGTCGGGAAAACGTATTGTGGAAACGCCGGGCTACATAGAAAAGCCCATGTTCAAAAGGCTTCTGGAGTACGTGAAGGGCAACCACTACAAAACCCAGGATCTCTACCAATACATGAAGAGGACAGGGTAAGAGAAAACGCTGCCCCCGACCGCAGCACCCCTGTGAACATATCGTCATAGACGATGGTAAAAAGGGGGTTTAGAGTATCTCTTCCAACGAACGAAGCGCCTCTTCGACCTTTTCCCCTGGCACGCCCCCTTGGGCCATGTTTGGATTCCCTCCGCCCTTGCCGCCGAATCTCTCGCAAATACCCTTCACGATCTTGCCGGCACTAAACCGGTCCTGCAGCTCCTTTGCCACCGAGACAACGATGAGTCCTTTGCTCTCATCCCTGGTCCCTGCGACGGCTATACAGCTCTTCACCTTGCTCCGGATGAGATCGGTCACCTTTCTGAGATCGTCAGCCTTGGCGCCATCAACATAGAGAAAGATGATCTGGGCTCCATCTTTCTCCCGCGCCCGTCCTATGGCAGCTTCAACCTGCTGGCGGACCCCGCCCTCCCTGACCCGCTGCAACTCCTTCTCGCGCATGCTGAGGTCGGCCATGATGGCCTCGACACGTTCGGGCACCTTTTCTATCTCTGTGTTCAGCTCTTTTGCCAGGGCCTTGACCATGCCCTCCAGCTTTCTGCGGTATCGTATGGCTGCCTTTCCTGTGACCGCCTCTATACGCCGGACGCCGTAGGCCAGAGATCCCTCGCTTATGATCGCCAGGCTCCCAATCTCGCCGGTGTTCTGCACATGCGTGCCGCCACAGAGTTCAGCACTGAAGTCTGCCATCTTGACGACCCGAACGGCCTCTCCGTATTTCTCCTCGAAAAGCGCGGTTGCACCCTCCCGGATCGCCTCTTCCTTGGTCTTTAGCTCTGTGTTCACATCGATGGCTGCCAGGATTTTTTCATTTGCCGTATCCTCCACGGCAATGATCTCCTCGGGGGTCAAGGCCTGGAAGTGACTAAAGTCGAACCTGAGGTGGTCAGGGTCTACGAGGGAGCCCGATTGCTTGACGTGATCGCCGAGGATCTTTCGAAGACCGTACTGCAGGAGATGGGTTGCGCTGTGATTGCGGGCTATAGACTTTCTCCTTTCCCTATCAACGACCAACCGGGCCTTCTGTCCCTCCCTAAACGATCCTTTTTCAACGCGTACATGGTGTGACCACAGATCGTCCCGCACCCGATTGACGGCAGTCACCACTGCCCTCGAATCGCCGCTCTCAACCAGGCCCTCATCGCATACCTGTCCGCCTGCCTCACCGTAGAAGGGGGTGACGTCAAAGAAGAGGTCGCCCTCCTCACCGGCAGCCAACTCCTCGGCTGCTGCCCCGTCCCTTGCAGCGCTCACGACCGTTGCCTCGGACTCCAGGGCCTCGTATCCGGTGAAGATATTCCTGGCCCCTTCCGGAATCGCATCGGTCAATTCTCTGGACCAGCCCTCCTTCTTTGCCTTCCAGTCCCCACGGGAACGCTCTTTCTGCTCTTCCAAGGCCTTGGCAAACCCCTCGGCATCGATGACCAGACTATCCTCGGCGGCCATATCCTCAGTGATGTCTACGGGAAATCCGAAGGTATCGTACAATCGGTAAACCACATCGCCCGGGATGACCCTCTGGCCCCTTGCCCTCAGGCCGTCCCGCACCTCTTCGTAGAGACGCATGCCGTTCGTAAGGGTTTCCAGGAAACGCTCCTCTTCCCCTTGTAGCACCTTGAGGATGTAGGCGTAGTTGTTCCTGACGTCCGGATAGACGTCCTCCATCATGTCAACAAGGAGCCGAGACAGCTCTCCCAGGAACTCCTTCTCTATGCCCAGCTTCTTGCCGAACCTGATGGCCCTCCGCATAATCCTGCGGAGCACATAACCCCGCCCGTCCTTTGAGGGAAGGACGCCATCGTTTATGACGAAGGTCGCTCCCCTGACGTGGTCCGCAATGACCCGAAAGGCGATGTCCGACTGCGGATTCTCGCCATAGACCCCACCCGATATATCCTCCAGTTTCCTGATCAAAGGGATAAAGAGGTCGGTATCGTAATTGCTGACCTTTCCCTGCATGACCGAGCAGATGCGTTCCAAGCCCATGCCTGTATCGATGGACGGGTTCGGCAGCTTGGTCATCTGTCCATCCTTCGTCCGCTCGTACTGCATGAAGACCAGGTTCCAGATCTCCAGAAAACGGTCACAATCGCATTCAAGGCCACAGGTAGGCCTCCCGCATCCCACGTGCTCTCCCAGGTCATAAATGATCTCGGAGCAGGGACCACAGGGCCCTTCATCGCCCATGGACCAGAAATTGTCTTTTTCCCCCAGCCCGACGATACGATCCGGCGGGGCACCTACCGCTTTCCAGAGCTCGCGGGCCTCGTCGTCCTCCTTGTAGACGGTAAACCACATCCTCGACAGATCAAGGCCCAGGTTCTTGAGCAGATACTCCCAGGCATAGGCAATCGCCTCCTTCTTGAAGTAGTCGCCGAAGGAGAAATTGCCCAGCATCTCGAAAAAGGTGTGGTGCCGTAAGGTTCTGCCCACATTGTCCAGGTCGTTGTGTTTACCCCCTGCCCGCACGCATTTCTGCGAGCTGGTCGCCCTGGTGTATGCCCTCTTCTCTTGCCCCAGAAAGGTATTCTTGAACTGGACCATACCCGCATTGGTGAACAGAAGGCTCGGGTCTTTTTCGGGCACCAGGGGGGCGCTGGGGACGATTGTGTGGCTCTGTCCTGCGAAGAAATCCAGAAATCCTTGTCGAAGTTGTTTCGATTGCACGGCTATTCCTTTCCAAGCCCATGGTGGGCCCGTATTTTCCCTTCTATTTCATCCGCGATGGCGGCGTTCTTCTTGAGGTAGTCCTTGGCATTCTCTCTACCCTGGCCGATCCGTGCGTCCCCATAGGAATACCAGGTTCCGGCCTTCTCGATAACCCCGAGATCGGTCCCGAGATCGAGGAGGTCTCCTTCCCTCGAGACGCCTTCACCAAAGACAATGTCAAATTCGGCCTCTCTAAAAGGGGGGGCCATCTTGTTTTTGACCACCTTTACCCTTGTCCTCGAACCGACCACGTCCTGGCCATCCTTGATCGCGGAGATGCGCCGGATATCGAGTCGCACCGAAGAGTAAAATTTCAGGGCGTTGCCACCGGTCGTTGTCTCGGGATTGCCGAACATAACCCCGATCTTCTGTCTGATCTGATTGATGAAGATGACCGTGGTCATTGACTTGCTGATGGTGGCGGTCAGTTTTCTCAACGCCTGGGACATAAGACGGGCCTGCAGACCCATGTGTTGATCCCCCATCTCCCCCTCGATCTCCGCCCTCGGCACTAGGGCTGCCACCGAGTCGATGACGATGGTGTCCACGGCGCCGCTTCGAACGAGGATCTCTGTAATCTCCAGTGCCTGCTCTCCCGTATCAGGTTGGGAAATGAGCAGTTCGTCGGTCTTCACACCGATCTTTCCCGCATAATGGATATCGAGGGCGTGCTCGGCGTCGACAAAGGCCGCAACCCCTCCCGTTTTCTGTATCTGGGCAACAACCTGCAGCGCAAGGGTGGTTTTGCCTGACGCCTCGGGTCCGTATATCTCGACCACTCTGCCCCTCGGGAGCCCACCGATCCCTAGGGCAATATCGAGGGCTATGGAGCCCGTCGGGATCACCGGCACTGCCTCGGCCGCACCCTCCCCCAGTTTCATGATGGAGCCCTTGCCGAAAGCCCGCTCGATCTGCGTTACCGCCATCTCCAGCGCCTTCGCCCTGTTACCGCTACCGTCTTCCTTCTCCTTCATCCCTGGCCTCCAAGTTTTATCTTCCAAAGGGGGGTGTAGATGGCGCCGCCTGACGTCAGGGTGCTCTTGAAAAGCACCAGATGCTCGACCATGAACTCCTTTCTCTGGATGTCTGGGACATCCCCGTTTGGAAACGGCTTTGGCACCTTCCGCCTCCCCAGTGTAATGTGGGGCAGATAGGCGCGTTCCTCCCGTTCAATCTCCATTACAGCGTCGAGTCTCTCCTCCACCTCGAAAAAGATCCTCTCCATGGCCTCGACACCCTGACCAAGCGTCACGACGATCACGCGCGCCCTCCGCTTGTTGGGCAAAGCGTCGATCTTATCGAGGGCTGCTGGAATTGGGCTGTACATCTCTCCTAAGGGTTTGAGGGCCTCGTGCATCGCCGTTATCTTCGATTCTTCAACCTCTCCCAGAAACTTCGTGGTGATGTGGATGCCCTCATTCTTCACCCATCGAACCCCATCCACCCGCTCAGCAAGGCTTTTCATCACGCCGGTCAGGTAATCAACAACCGTTGACGGCAATTCGAGGGCCAGAAACATCCTCATACCGATTCCACCTCAAGGTGATCGATCACCATCTGTAGGGCTGCATCAGAGGCCTGCTGCCTGATCTCCTTTCGGTCCCCCTTAAAAAGAAAACCCTTCACCAGCACACCCTCCTCCCAGGAGATTCCTATAAAAACGGTGCCCACCGGCTTGAGGTCGGACCCTCCCCCCGGACCGGCGATGCCCGTAACCGAAAGACCGACGTGGGACCCCGTGGCCCGCCGGACCCCTTGGGCCATGCTCTCAGCCGTCTCCCGGCTGACCGCCCCGTGCCGGATCAGCAACTCCTCAGGGACACCCAAGAAGCGTATCTTTGCGGCGTTGCTGTACGTGACCATACCCGCATCGAAGTACTCGGAGGAGCCGGCTATATCGGTAATTCTGCTCGCAATCAGTCCGCCCGTACACGATTCCGCGACGCTCAGCTTTAGTGACTTCTCAATCATAAGTCGCAGGATGCGCTCCTCGGCCTTCACCAGATTCTCCCCAGAAGGGTGAGGATGATATTCGACAATAGTGCTGCTGCAACATCGTCTGCCACGATGCCCCAGGCGCCGGGCAGGCGCTCGATCTTCTTTATCGGGTAGGGCTTAAGTATATCAAAGGCACGAAAGAGAATAAAGCCTATAAGGAGATTCGCGGGCGTCGCTGCGTGCCCGACCATGGTCACCAAAATGCCTGCCATTTCATCGATGACCACATATCTTGGATCCTCCCCTTCGGGCAGACCGAGGTGCCGGACGCTGAGAACTGCAAGGGCCACAGAACCGAGGACGGCGAGGGGGTGGCCGAAGAAGGCAGGGAACCAATAGAGAAGGAGACAGCCTAGGGCCGAGCAGACGGTCCCCGGCAAGAAAGGTACGAAACCGACAAAACCACAGCTTACGAATCCCCGTAGAAACCTATTTGTCACCGTAGACCGATTTTTCGTCGAACACCTTTTCTCCAACCGCTTTCCAGCCTTCGTCTGTTCGTAGGCGATAAAAACAGCTCCAGTAGCCCGTATGACAGGCCGCCATCTTCTGGTCGACGACGAGAAGGATCGTGTCGTTGTCACAGTCCAGATATATGCCTTTCACCATCTGAAAATGGCCTGAGCTCTCCCCTTTGAGCCAAAGCTGGTTTCTCGACCGGGACCAATAATGGGCCTTGCCTGTCTTCACCGTCAAATCATAGGCCTCTTGATTCATATAGGCCACCATCACCACATCCCGAGTCTTCTCATCCTGTACGACGACGGGGACCAAACCCTTTGCATCAAACTTAATGTCTTCCATGACTAACCTCAAACAAGATATTTAGTTGTAATCGGACGACTGTACCGCCCTTCTCCGGCCGGGCACGAAGATGCCTCCCCTCACAAGCGCACGCTGACCCCTCGCTCATGGAGGTACCTCTTTGCCTCCATCACGCTGTATTCGCGATAGTGAAAGATGGAGGCGGCTAGCACGGCATCGGCCCTCCCTTCCACAAGGCCCTCGTAGAGGTGTTCGAGGGTCCCGACGCCACCCGAGGCGATGACGGGAATGGTCACCGATTCGGATATGGTCCGCGTTAAGGGGATATCATACCCGATCTTGGTACCGTCCCGATCCATGCTGGTCAAAAGGACCTCGCCGGCGCCCAAAGCCTCCGCCTCTTTCGCCCAAGCCACCGCATCGATCCCCGTGGCCCGCCTTCCGCCATAGGTGTAGACTTCGAACCCGCCTTCTCGGGCCTTCGCATCGATGGCGATGCAGATGCACTGACTTCCGAATACCTCGCTCGCCTCCCTCACCAGTTCCGGCCGCTCTACGGCTGCCGTATTGATGGTAACCTTGTCGGCCCCTGCCAAGAGTATCTCTCGAATATCTTGGATGGAGTGGACCCCGCCGCCCACGGTAAGGGGCATGAATACCTCGTTAGCCACCCGCTCCACTACCTGAAGGATGGTTCTACGCTTCTCGTGCGAGGCGGTTATGTCGAGGAAACAGAGTTCATCGGCCTTCTGTTCCTCGTAGGCCTTGGCGTTCTCCACAGGACTGCCCGCGTCCCTTAGGTTTACGAAGTTTGTTCCTTTCACCACCCTCCCCTCTTTCACGTCTAAGCAGGGGATTATTCTCTTAGTCAGCATATTCCATGGCCTCTTCTATTCCAATCCTTCCTTCATAGAAGGCTTTACCCACAATCGCCGCCCAGACCTCCATCTCCCTCAGCCGCTTCAGATCGTCCAGGCAGCTCATTCCGCCGCTGGCGATGATAGGGAGCCGGGTCATTCCCTGCATCCTCTTGATGCCCTCAAAATCCGGGCCTTCCAGGGTGCCGTCCCGTCCAATGCTTGTAAAAAGGATGGCCAAAACGCCGGCTTTCTCGGCCCCTTCGAGAATCTCTTCCGTGCGGATCTCGCTTGCCTCCTTCCAGCCCCTCACCATGGGTCTGCCGTCGAACATGTCCAGGCCAAGCACCACGTGATCGCAAGAAGAAAGGTTCAACAGAAACCCGGGGTCGAGCAGGGCCTTGGTCCCCACGATAACACCGTCTAGTCCCTGAGACCGATACCAGGCAATATCCTCTTCTGACCTGATGCCCCCACCGGTCTCCATGTAGCCTGGCACGTGGCTTCGTATGCGAGCTATCAATCCGCCGTTGACCGGCTCGCTGACCCGAGCGCCGTCCAGATCGATGACGTGGAAGTCCCGGGCCCCCCTGGCCACCATCTCTTCGATCTTCTCGGTCGGTCGGGAGCTGTATACGGTCTTCTTGGCGAAGTCGCCCTTGAACAATCGGACGGCCTCACCTTCAATGATGTCCATGGCCCACAAGATCTTCACTTGCTTCCCCCAAGGTCTTTCTCCAGGGCATGGATGACCCTTTCCACCCCTTCCCGGCACAACTCGTCTACAGTGATCCATCTGGCGCCCCTTTTCAGGAACGTGCCGAGCTTCAATAGATTTTCCGAGAGGGGCTGCTGGGTCTCGTCGAAGACGACGGTCTTGACGAGGCTGCCACCTGCGTATAGATGGGCGTGGAAACCGACGCTGGCCGGCTTATCCACGGCGATGTTGCTTCCTCTCCGCTCCTGAAACCGATAAACCAAGATGGAAAGGCGGGGTCCGTCCTTCCCGTTCCCTTCGGTGAAGGTAATATGCCGGGCGCCGAGGCTCGTTTTCACTGCATCAGCCAGCATCGACTCGGCGTTTTCGGCAATATGGTCCGCTCGAATAGGCTTCTGACAACGGGGACAGAGGTAGATCTTCGTGTCCTGGAGCCGCTCGACATCGATGTCCACCCCACAGGCGGTCCCAATGGTGCCGAGGAAAATCAGTAGCCCGAGAAATAGCGTCGCTAAGCGCATAATCCGACGAAGTTGGATAGAAGCTGCAAGCCGATGCTCTGACTCTTTTCCGGATGGAACTGGCAGGCAAAAAGGTTGTCTCTCTCAACGGCGGAAACGAAACCGATTCCGTAGTCCGTTCTCGTAGCAGCCACATCCTCGATGGGCGCGGGATAAAAGGAGTGGACGAAATAGAAATAGGCGCCATCATCTATCCCTCTGAGGATCTCGGAATCCTTGACCATCTGGACACTGTTCCATCCCATGTGCGGAACCTTTAGTCCGCCCCTGAAACGGGCCACATTTCCCTTTATGACACCCATGCCTGCCACGCCCGGGGCCTCCTCCGAGGTTTCAAAAAGTATCTGCATTCCAAGGCATATGCCGAGGTAGCGCTTGCCGGAACTTATCTCCTGCTTTATCAGGTCGAAAAGATCGAATTTCTGCAGATTCTCCACGCAGCGACCGAAGGCACCAACGCCGGGTAGAACAATGGCAGACGACCTCTTGATCTGGTCCGCGTCTCGGGTGACAATGGCCTCGGCATTGAGCCGAGCGAATGCGTTCCCCACGCTTCTCAGGTTTCCCATGCCGTAGTCAACAATGGCTATCATAGCACACCCTTGGTCGAGAGGACTCCTTGAATCCGCTCATCTTTCGCCACGGCATCTGCGAGCGCCCTGCCAAAGGCCTTGAAAACCGCCTCGACCTTATGATGGAGATTTTCGCCATAGAAGAGGTTGATGTGGAGGGCAATCTTGGCTTCGTGAACGAAACCCTGGAGAAACTCCTTTACGAGCTGGGCGTCGAAGGCTCCGACCTTTCCCGCTAGCCTTCCTTTGAAGACAAAGGCCGGCCTGCCGCTCATGTCGATGGATACCAGACAGAGTGATTCGTCCATGGGCACAAGGGCGTGACCGTAGCGGCCGACACCTTCGAAGCCAGGCAGGGCCTGGCGAAGGCACTGGCCCATGGCAATGCCGATGTCCTCCACGGTGTGGTGATAGTCGATGTCCAGATCCCCCTGGGCCTCGATATTCAGGTTGAAAAAACCGTGGCGACAGAAAAGCTCCAGCATATGGTTGAAAAACGGCATGCCCGTAGAAACGGCATAGCTGCCGTCTCCGTCGAGCTCCCATGTCACCTTGATCATGGTCTCTTTTGTCTTTCTCTCAATGGAGGCTTCCCGCGCCATCTTAACCCCTAGAGAATCACCTTGTTTAGTCGGTATTCAACAATCCCTTCAGCGCCCGCCCTTCTTAGACCTGGAAGCAGGTCCCTAACGGTCCGCTCGTCCATGATGACCTCCAGGGCCACCCAGTCGGGGTCCGACAGGTTTGAGACGGTGGGCGTATGGAGGCCGGGGATCAACGCCATGATCTCGTCCAGGTTCGCCCGGTTCACATTCATCTTCAGGCCCACCTTCTCCTCAGCCAAGAGGGCTGCCTTGAGAAGCATCACAATGTTTTCGATCTTTGTCTGTTTCCACTTGTCCTTGAGAGAGGCCTTGTTGGCGATGATTACGGTCTCCGATTCGAGGATGGTCTCCACGATCCTCAGATTGTTGGCCACCAAGGATGCTCCTGTCTCCGTTACCTCAACGATGGCGTCGGCGAGGACCGGTGGTTTTACCTCGGTTGCGCCCCAGGAATACTCAACGATGGCGTCAATATTCTTTGATTTAAGATATCGCTTGGTGAATCCCACGAGCTCGGTGGCGATCTTCTTGCCCTCGAGGTCCTTCACCTCGTTTATCGACGAATCCTTCGGGACCGCGACGACCCACTTCACACCTCGGAAACCCACCTTTCCGTATCTCAGCCGGGCCACCTCGGCGACCTTGGCGTTCTGCTCCAGCACCCAGTCAAGTCCGGTGATCCCCATGTCCAGAATGCCATTTTCAACGTATCGGGCCATTTCCTGTGCCCGTATGATCAGCCCCTCCAGCTCGGGGTCGTCTATGGACGGGACATATGAGCGGTCTACGACCTTAATGTTGTACCCTGCGTTTTTGAATAATCTGAATGTGCTGTCCTGGAGGCTTCCCTTCGGTAATCCAATCTTGAGTTTCATTACAG